>CBDDRX010000143.1:0-29303 GCA_965233165.1 uncultured bacterium
GGGTTCATCACCGCGATGTCCTCGGGCTTGTTGTACAGGTCGACGTCGATGACCTGGAAGTCCATGCCCTTCTCGTAGAGCACGAAGCGGCAGCGGTGGCTGAAAGGGCAGGTGGTGCCCGAATAGAGTTGCATCATGGGATGGGGGCCGCCGGGAAAAGCGTTACTTCACGTCTTTCCAGAACGCTTTCTTGAGCAGGTAGGCGAAGATGAACAGGATGCCGAGGACGAACAGGACGACGATGCCGATCATTTTCCGGTTCTGCGCCGACGGCTCGGCGACGTAGCTCAGGAAATTGACCAGGTCGCGCACGGCGAGGTCGTACTCGTTCGTGCCGAGCGCGCCCGGCGAGAGCTGGGTCCACTTGTACTCGGTACGGACATGGCCGGCGAGGTCCTTCGCCTGCACCATCTCCAGGCCGCGCTCGCCCTGCAGCTGCCACAGGGCGTGCGGCATGCCGACGTTCGGGAAGACGAGGTTGTTCCAGCCGGTGGCGCTCTTCGGGTCCCGGTAGAAGGTGCGCATGTACGTGTAAAGCCAGTCCGGGCCGCGCGAGCGCGCGATCAGCGACAGGTCGGGCGGCGCGACGCCGAACCACGCCTTGCCCTCCTTCGTGCCGAACGAGGCGCGCATGGTCTCGCCGATCTTGTCCGCGGTGAACATCAGGTTGTCGCGGATCTGCGCTTCCGTGAGCCCGAGGTCGGTGAGCCGGTTGTACCGCTGGTACTGCGCGCCATGGCAGCCGAGGCAGTAGTTGACGAACGTCTTCGCGCCCGCCTGCAGGCTCGTCAGGTCGGTCGGGTTGTGCGGCGACTTGTCGAGGCGGTACCCGCCCTCGGCGGCGAGCAGCATGCCCGGGAAAAGGACCAGGGTGAAAAGCAGCTTTTTCATGCGCTCACCCGATCCGGAACGGGCTTCACCTTGTCGATGCGCGTGTACCAGGGCATGAGGAAGAAGAACGCGAAGTAGAGGATCGTGCCCAGGCGGGCGGCCCACGTGGCGATGTCCTTGGTGTCGAGGAAGAACGCTTCAAAGCCGAACTGGCCCCAGACCGTGGTCGGCTTCACGCCGAGGTAGCCGAGGAGCAGGAACACCACGACGAACAGGCCGAGCGCCCACTTGTAGTACGGCCCGCGGTAGCGGATCGACTTGACCGGCGAGCGGTCGAGCCAGGGAAGGAAAAACAGGATCAGCGTCGCGATGCCCATCGCCAGCACGCCCGGGAACTGCGAGTTGAACAGCGGCGGCACGGCGCGCAGGATCGAGTAGTACGGCGTGAAGTACCACACCGGGGCGATATGCTCGGGCGTCTTCAGCGGGTCGGCGGGGACGAAGTTGTTGTACTCGAGGAAGTAGCCGCCCATCTCCGGGACGAAGAACATGACGAAGCAGAAGATGGCGAGGAACACCACCGCGCCCACCAGGTCCTTCACGGTGTAGTACGGGTGGAACGGGATGCCGTCCAGCGGCTTGCCGTCGGGTCCCTTCACCTTCTTGATCTCGACCCCGTCCGGGTTGTTCGAGCCGACGTCGTGCAGCGCGAGCAGGTGCGCGACGACCAGGCCGAGAAGGACCAGCGGCAGGGCGATGACGTGCAGGGCGAAGAACCGGTTGAGCGTCGCATCCGACACGACGTAGTCGCCGCGGATCCAGAGCGCGAGGTCCGGGCCGATGAAGGGCACCGTGCCGAAGAGGTTGACGATCACCTGCGCGCCCCAGTAGGACATCTGGCCCCAGGGCAGGAGGTAGCCGAAGAAGGCCTCGCCCATCAGCGTCAGGTAGATCAGCACGCCGAAGATCCACACCAGCTCGCGCGGCTCCTTGTACGAGCCGTAGAGCATGCCGCGGAACATGTGCAGGTAGACGATGACGAAGAACGCGGAAGCGCCGGTCGAGTGGATGTAGCGCAGGATCCAGCCGCCGGGCACGTCGCGCATGATGTACTCGACGGAGCCGAAGGCGAGGGCCGCGTCCGGCTTGTAGTTCATCGTGAGGAAGATGCCGGAGACGATCTGGATCACGAGCACCAGCAGCGCCAGCGAGCCGAAGAAATACCAGAAGTTGAAGTTCTTCGGCGCGTAGTACTCGGAGGCGTGGATCTTCCATTGCTCGGCGACGGAGGGCATCCGCGCGTCGAACCAGTTCCAGAGCGAGGCGAGGCGGCTCGACATCTACGCCCCCTTCGTTTCTTTGTCCTCGCCGATCACCAGCGCGACCTCGGAGCTGAAGGTATAGGCGGGAACCTTGAGGTTGGTCGGCGCGGGGGCGCCGCGGAAGACGCGGCCGGCGTAGTCGAACTTCGAGCCGTGGCACGGGCAGTAGAAGCCGCCCGCCCAGTCGGCGCCCATCTCGGCCTTCGCGTCCGCGGGCTTGAGCTGCGGCGAGCAGCCGAGGTGCGTGCACACGCCCTCCATCACCATGATCTCGGGCTTCAGCGAGCGGTACTCGTTCTTCGCGTAGTCGGGCTGCTCGGAGGCCCGGGACTCCGGATCCGAGAGGCGCGGCGCGGCGGCCTTGAGCGAGTCGAGCATCTCCTTGGTGCGGCGGATGACCCACACCGGCTTGCCGCGCCACTCGACGATCTCGATCGCGCCGGGGCCGATCTTCGCGAGATCCACCTCGACCGGCGCGCCGGCCGCCTTCGCACGCTCGGAGGGAAACATGCTCCAGACGAACGGCACCGCGGCGCCGGCCGCCGCAGCGCCGCCGACCACCGATGTGGCGACGATGAGGCCGCGCCGGGCGCTGTCGACCTTGTCCTGCTCGCTCATGGGGATGCTTTTCTTTCTTATGGGAACGCGGAAAAGCGTGCGATTCTACAGAGCGCCCCTTGAAATGTCCACGATTTCGCCTCCAAGTCCCTCAATCGCAAGGGAAATCCGCGGCACGGTCGCGCCGCGTGCTGCGCTGCGTATGATAAATTCCCTGCCCCCATGCACCGGCTCTGGCTGATCTTCGCGCAGGCGGTCACCGTGGCCGTCGCCGCCCTCTTCGTGGTCTCGACGTTCCGCCCCGAGTGGCTGCCCGCGCGCGGCGGATCGCCGGCTCCCGTCGCGCCCATCGCGGCCCCCGGCGTGCCCGCCGCGGCGCGCGCTGCGGCCTCCTCCTACAACGACGCGGTGCAGCGGGCGATGCCCTCGGTCGTCAACATCTTCACCTCGAAGGAGATCCGCTCCCCCCGCCACCCGCTGCTGAACGATCCGGTCTTCCGGCGCTTCTTCGGCGAGCAGCTGCCCGACGAGGCGCAGCGCGCGGCGAGCCTCGGCTCGGGGGTGATCGTCAGCGCGAACGGCTACGTCCTCACCAACCACCATGTCGTCGAGGCCGCCGACGAGATCGAGGTCGCGCTCGCCGACGGCAGGAAGCTGCTCGCCAAGGTGGTGGGCAACGATCCGGAGACCGACATCGCGGTGCTGCGCGTGACCGCGGAGAACCTGCCGGCGATCAACTTCGGCTCCTCCGACGCGCTGCGCGTGGGCGACGTGGTGCTGGCGATCGGCAACCCCTTCGGCGTCGGCCAGACGGTCACCGCCGGCATCGTCTCGGCGCTCGGCCGCACGGGCCTGGGCATCAACACCTTCGAGAACTTCATCCAGACCGACGCGGCGATCAACCCCGGGAATTCCGGCGGCGCGCTGATCGACGCGACCGGCAGCCTGGTCGGCATCAACACCGCGATCTTCTCGCGCTCCGGCGGCTCGCTCGGCATCGGCTTCGCGATCCCGGAGTCCACCGCCAAGATGGTGCTCGACCAGATCGTCAAGAGCGGCGGCGTGACCCGCGGCTGGATCGGCGTGGAGGTGCAGGAGATCACGCCGGCGGTCGCGGAATCCTTCAAGCTCGGCAGCACGCGCGGCGCGCTGATCGCCGGCGTGCTGCGCGGCGGACCGGCCGACAAGGCGGGCGTGAAGCCCGGCGACGTGCTGGTCGAGGTCGACGGCAAGCCGGTGGCCGATCCGGCCGCCATGCTGAACCTCGTCGCCGCCCTCGCGCCGGGGGCGTCGGCGAAGGTCAAGGTGCGGCGCCAGAGCAAGGACGTCGACGCCACCATCGCGGTCGGCCGCCGTCCGAAGCCGCAGGCGCGTGCCGAGTAAGCCCTCCGAGTCCCTGCCGCAGGACGCGGCCAGCGTCCTGCGCCTCGCCGCGCGCTCGATGTTCGATCTCTTCTCCAGCATGGCCCAGGGCATGCTGCTGGTCGACCGCGAAGGCCGCGTGGTCTGGATCAACGAGGGGTACAAGAAATTCCTCCCGCAGCTCGGCTTCGCGCGTGCCGAGGACTTCCTCGGCCGGCCGGTGGAGGAGGTGATCCCCAACACCCTCATGCGGCACGTCGTGGAAAGCGGCAAGCCGATCCTCGTCGATCTCCTCACCAACAAGGCGGGCACGTTCGTAGTGAGCCGGATCCCGCTGCGCGACGAGTGCGGCGAAGTGCTCGGCGCGCTCGGCATGGTGCTCTTCGACCATCCGGAGACGACGCTGCAGCCCCTGATCGCCAAGTTCGCCCACCTGCAGCGCGACCTGGACGAGGCGCGCCGGGAGCTCGCCGAGCGCCGGCGCACCAAATACACCTTCGCGAGCTTCATCGGCACGAGCCCCGCCGCCGTGGAGGTGAAGCGCCAGTCCCGCCGCGCCGCCCAGGCTGACAGCAACGTGCTGCTCGTCGGGGAGACCGGGACCGGCAAGGAGCTGCTCGCGCATGCCATCCACGCCGCCTCGCGCCGCGCCGGCAAGGCCTTCGTCAGCGTCAACGTCGCCGCCGTGCCGGACACGCTGCTCGAGGCGGAGTTCTTCGGCGTGGCGCCCGGCGCCTACACCGGGGCCGATCGCAAGGGCCGCGACGGCAAGTTCAAGCTTGCCGACGGCGGGACGCTGCTCCTGGACGAGATCGGCGACATGCCGGTCGCGCTGCAGGCGAAGCTCCTGCGCGCGCTCCAGGAGCAGGAGATCGAGCCGCTCGGCTCGAATCGCGTGGTCAAGGTGGACGTGCGCGTCATCGCCGCGACGAGCCGCGACCAGCGGGCGCTGGTCGCCGCGGGCCGGTTCCGGGAAGACCTTTTCTACCGGCTGAACGTGCTGCCGATCCGGGTCCCTGCCCTGCGGGAGCGTCTCGGCGACCTGGAGGCGCTCGCCGAGACGCTGCTCGAGAACATCGCCCTGCGCACCGGCATGCCGCAGCGCGAGATCACGCCGCCCGCGCTCGCCGCGCTCGCGGCGCACAACTGGCCGGGCAATATCCGCGAGCTGCGCAACGTCCTCGAGCAGGCCGCGATGCTCACCGACCACGCGCGCCTCGGCGCGGAGGCGTTCGCCGCAATCCTTCCGGACAGCCCGGTGGCCGGCCGTGCCGGCTTGCGCCCGCTCCCGCAGCTCGTGGCCGAGCTCGAGCGCCGCTCGATCGAATCCGCGCTCGCCGCGACGCACGGGAACAAGGTCTCGGCGGCAAAGCTGCTCGGCATTTCGCGCGCCACGCTCTATGAGAAGCTACGGGTGTCCGACAAATAGGCAGTCCGTCCGGATACCGGACACTCCGACTGGTTGCGGTCCAGGCATTTCAAAGACTTAGCGGCTGGCATCACTCGTGCAACGGATCAGGACCACCTCAGGAGGGGGAACTCATGAACATCGCAAAAGGCCTCATCGCGGCCGCGCTCGCGCTGTCGAGCGCCACCGCGTTCGCGCAATCGCGCGAGCTGCGCATCGCCCACATCTACGGCAAGACCGGCGCGCTGGAGGCGTACGCCAAGCAGACGCAGGCCGGCCTGCAGCTCGGCCTCGAGTACGCCACCGGCGGAAAGATGGAAGTGCTCGGGCGCAAGATCGTCATCCTCGAGAAGGACGACCAGATCAAGCCGGACATCGCGAAGTCGGCGCTCGCCACGGCCTACGGCGACGACAAGGCGGACATCGCCGTCGGCCCGACCTCGTCGGCCTCGGCGCTGGCGATGCTTCCGGTTGCCGAGGAGTACAAGAAGATCCTGCTCGTCGAGCCGGCGGTCGCCGACTCCATCACCGGCGAACGCTGGAACCGCTACGTCTTCCGCACCGGGCGCTCCTCGTCGCAGGACGCGATCGCGGGTGCGGTGGCGACCCCGCCCAACGCGCAGATCGCCATGCTCGCGCAGGACTATGCATTCAGCCGCGACGGCGTGAAGGCGCTCAAGGAAGCGCTCGCCGCGATCGGCAGCAAGGCGACCATCGTGCACGAGGAGTACGTGCCGCAGGCCACCACCGACTTCACGGCCGCCTCGCAGCGCATGTTCGACGCGCTCAGGGACAAGCCGGGGCGCAAGATGATCGGCATCATCTGGGCCGGCCCGAACCCGGTCACCAAGATCGCCGACCTGCGCCCGGAGCGCTTCGGCATCGAGCTCGCGCCCGGCGGCAACATCCTGCCGGTGATGAAGACGTGGAAGTCGCTCGCCGGCGTGGAAGGCGCGATCTACTACTACTACGCGTTCCCGAAGAACAAGACCAACGACTGGCTGGTCGCCGAGTACAAGAAGCGCTACGGCGGCACGCCTCCGGACTTTTTCGTCGCCGGCGGCATGGCGGCGGGCATCGCGGTCGTCGAGGCGGTGAAGAAGGCCGGCGGCACCGATACCGAGAAGCTCATCGCGGCGATGGAAGGCCTCACCTTCGACTCGCCGAAGGGCCCGATGACCTTCCGCAAGGAAGACCACCAGGCGATGCAGGCGATGTACCACTTCAAGATCAAGAAGGAGCAGAGGGACGAGTGGGACCTGCTGGACCTCGTGCGCGAGATCCCGGCCAAGGACATCCCGCTGCCGGTCAGAAACAAGCGATAGGGCTTAGAAGCGTCTTTCCTGGGTTAAGGACGTGGCCCCGGTCCTCGAAACGCGGGACCTGACGATCCGCTTCGGCGGGCACGTCGCCGTGGACGCCGTGAGCTGCCGCTTCGCCCCGGGCACGCTCACGGCGATCGTCGGGCCGAACGGCGCCGGCAAGACGACTTACTTCAACCTCGTTTCCGGGCAGCTGCCCGCCTCGTCCGGGCGGGTGCTGCTGTTCGGCGAGGACGTGACGCGCACGCCGGCGCCCGTGCGCACGCGCAAGGGCATGGGGCGCGCGTTCCAGCTCACCAACCTGTTCCCCAACCTGCCGGTCGTCGAGAACGTGCGCCTCGCGGTGCAAGCGCGGGCGGGGCTGGGTCTCAACCTCGTCTCCATGTGGACCCGCCACGCCGAGCTGCTCGAGAAGGCGGAGCATTACCTGTCGCGGGTCGCGCTCCTCGCGCGGCGCCACGCCCTCGCCTCCGAGCTCTCGCACGGCGACCAGCGCAAGCTCGAGGTGGCGATC
Organism: uncultured bacterium; assembly: GCA_965233165.1. GTDB lineage: Bacteria > Pseudomonadota > Gammaproteobacteria > Burkholderiales > SG8-39 > SCGC-AG-212-J23. The sequence continues at coordinate 7,318 of CBDDRX010000143.1, forward strand.
CTGCTCGCGCTCGAGCCGCAGATCTTCATGTTCGACGAGCCGACCGCCGGCATGAGCATCGACGAGGTGCCGGTCATCCTGGAGCTCATCCAGGACATCAAGGCGCAGAAGGACAAGACGATCCTCCTCGTCGAGCACAAGATGGACGTCGTGCGCTCGCTCGCCGACCGCATCATCGTGCTGCACCAGGGCGCGCTGGTCGCCGACGGCGCGCCGGCCGAAGTGATCGCCTCGCCGATCGTGCAGGAGGCGTACCTGGGAGTCGCCCGTGCCTGACGATCTCCTAGTCCTCGATGGCGTAAATACCCATATCGGCCAGTACCACATCCTGCAGGGCGTGGACCTTGCCGTGAAGAAGAACCAGCTCACCATGCTGCTCGGCCGCAACGGCGCCGGGAAGACCACCTGCCTGCGGACCATCATGGGCCTCTGGCGCGCCTCGGCCGGACGGATCGAGCTCGGCGGCCAGGACATCGCGCGCCTGGACACGCCGTCGATCGCGAGCCGCGGCGTGGGCTACGTGCCCGAGTCGATGGGCATCTTCGCCGGCCTGACGGTGCGCGAGAACCTGCTCCTCGCCGCGCGCAACGGCCCGCTCGACGAAGCGCGCCTCGAGTGGGTGTTCCGCTTCTTCAAGGCGCTGAAGAAGTTCTGGCACCTGCCCGCGGGCAACCTGTCCGGCGGGCAGAAGCAGATGCTGGCGATCTCGCGCGTGATGGTCGAGCCGCGCAAGCTGGTCCTCATCGACGAGCCGACCAAGGGCCTCGCGCCCGCGATCATCCACAACCTGGTGGAAGCGTTCGCGGAGCTGAAGAAGACCGACACCACGATCCTGATGGTCGAGCAGAACTTCCATGCCGCGCGCGCCCTCGGCGACGCGGTCGCGGTCATGGACGCCGGCCGGATCGTGCATGCCGGCCGCATGGCCGATCTCGCCGCGGACGAGGCGCTGCAGGGCCGCCTGCTCGGCCTGAGCCTGGAGGCTCACCAGTGAAGGCCCGCTTCGACCTCATCCCGATCGCCCTGCTCGCCGCGGTCACGCTCGGCGCGCTGGCGCTCATCGGCACGCCGTCGACCTGGGTCACGCTCACGGTCGCGGGCCTCGCGATGGGGCTGCTCATCTTCATCATGGCCTCCGGCCTCACGCTCGTCTTCGGCCTGATGGACGTCCTCAACTTCGCGCACGGGGTGTTCATCGCCGTGGGCGCCTACGTGGCGGCGTCGACCATGAAGGCGTTCGGCGGCGGGCTGGCGGCGCTGGCCCCCGCGATGCTCGCGGCGATGCTGGTGGCGGGGGCGCTCGGCCTGTTCTTCGAGCGGGTGATCATCAAGCCGGTCTACGGCCAGCACCTGAAGCAGATCCTCATCACCACCGGCGGCCTGATCGTCGCGGAGCAGCTCATCCATGTCGTGTGGGGACCGGACCTCCTGCCGCTGCCGCGCCCGGAGGCGCTGCGCGGGGCGTTCCTCTTCGGCGACGTCGCGCTGGAGCGCTACCGCCTCGCGGCGGTCGTGGTCGGCCTGCTGATCTTCGCCGCGATGGTGCTCACGCTCAACCGCACTCGGCTCGGCCTGCTGATCCGCGCCGGCGTGGAGAACAAGGAGATGGTGGAAGCGCTGGGCTACCGCATCCGGCGCCTGTTCATCGGCGTCTTCGTCGCCGGCTCCGCGCTCGCCGGCCTCGGCGGCGCGCTGTGGGGGATGTACCAGGAAGCGGTCACCGTCCACATCGGCGCGCAGATGATGGTCCTGATCTTCATCGTCATCATCATCGGCGGGCTGGGCTCGGTGACCGGCTGCTTCGTCGGCGCGCTGCTCGTCGGGCTCATGGCGAACTACGTCGGCTACCTGTCGCCGAAGGTGGCGCTCGGCTCGAACATCCTGCTCATGGTCATGATCCTCCTGTGGCGCCCGCAGGGCCTGTACCCGGTGGGGAAAACGTGATCCGCGCGATCCTGTCGGGCGACCTGCCGCGCAGCAGGATGCTTTCGCTCCTCCTGGCCGGCATCTTCGTCTGCCTCGCTCTTGCGCCGTTCCTGTTCCCCGGGACGCGCTCGCTCGACGTCGCCGCGCGGGTCTGCGTCTTCATCCTGCTCGTCGCGAGCTACGACCTGCTGCTCGGCTATACCGGCATCGTCTCGTTCGCGCACACCATGTTCTTCGGCATCGGCGGCTACGGGATCGCCATCGCCATCGCGCGGCTCGACGCGACCTGGACCGCGATCTGCGCCGGCACGGCCGCCGCGATGCTGCTTTCGCTCGCCCTGTCGTTCGTGATCGGCCTGTTCTCCCTGCGGGTCAAGGCGATCTTCTTCGCCATGATCACCCTCGCGGTGGCCTCGTTCTTCGCGATCCTCGCCTCGCAGCTCTCGGGCCTGACCGGCGGCGAGGACGGGATCACGTTCCGCGTGCCGGAGGCGCTGCGCACGCGCGCCACGGCGTACTACGTGGTGTTCGGCGCCTCGCTCGCGCTCTTCCTCGCGCTGCTGCGCGCGGTGAACTCGCCGTTCGGCCGCGTCCTGCTCGCGATCCGGGAGAACGATTTCCGCGCCGAGGCGCTCGGCTACCGCACGGTGATCTACCGGACGATCGCGAACTGCCTCGGCGCCGTCGTCGCGACCCTGGCCGGCGTCCTGTACGCGCTGTGGCTGCGCTACACCGGGCCCAATACGACGCTCGATTTCGGCATCATGATCGACATCCTGCTGATGGTGGTCATCGGCGGGATGGGGACGATGTACGGCGCGGTGCTGGGCGCGACGCTGTTCGTGATCGCGCAGAACTATCTCCAGGATGCGATGCGGGTCGTCTCCGAGGCGTCGAAGGGCCTGCCCCTGCTCCCCGAGCTCTTCCATCCGGATCGCTGGCTGCTGTGGCTCGGCGTGCTCTTCGTCGTCTCGGTGTACTACTTCCCGAGCGGCATGGTCGGGTACCTGCGGCGCCGATGAACTCGCGCTACCTGTCCTGCGAAGGGCGCGAGATCCATTTCACGGAATGGGGCGAGCCGCATCGCGAAGCCGTCATCGCTTGGCACGGCCTCGCGCGCACGGGCCGCGACATGGATGACATCGCGGCCCATCTTTCCCGGCACTACCGGGTCATCTGCCCGGACACGATCGGCCGCGGCCTCTCGCAGTGGAGCCCCGAGCCCGAGCGCGAGTACTGCCTCGCCTTCTACGCCAAGGTGGCCGTCGCGCTGCTCGACGGGCTGCAGATCGAGGCATGCCATTGGCTGGGGACGTCCATGGGCGGCGCGATCGGGCTGCGGCTCGCCGGCGGGCCGCTCAAGGGCCGCATCCGGCGCCTGGTGCTGAACGACATGGGGCCGAAGATCGCCGACGCGGCAGTGGAGCGCATCCGCGCCTACGCCGGAAAGCCGCCGCGCTTCGAGCGCCTGAGCGAGCTCGAGCAGTACTTCCGTACCGTCTACAAGCCCTACGGATGGCTCTCCGACGAGCAGTGGCGGCGCCTCGCCGAGACCTCGGCGCGCCGGCTGCCCGACGGCGGCGTCACGACGCACTACGACCCGAACATGGTGCTGCAGTTCGTGCACCACCCGGGCGACTACGACCAGTGGGACGCCTACGACCGGATCGAGGTGCCCACGCTATGCCTGCGCGGCGAGACCTCGGACCTGCTGCTTGCCGAGACGGCGGAGGAGATGCGCCGCCGCGGGCCCCGGGCGGTGGTGGTCACCATCCCGGGCTGCGGCCACGCGCCGGCGCTCAATGTGCCGGATCAGCTGAATCTTGTGGAACGGTTTTTCGCGGGGAGATGAAGCGGCTGAAGAACAGCCCCGCTTCGTAGAGGATGCACATCGGCACCGCGAGCATGAACTGCGACAGGACGTCGGGCGGCGTGACCACCGCGGCGACCACGAAGGCGCCGACGATCACGTAGGGCCGCGCCTCGCGCAGCTTCTCGATCGGCACCAGCCCCGTCTTCACCAGCACCAGCACGACGATCGGGATCTCGAAGGTCACGCCGAAGGCGAGGAACATCGTCATCACGAAGCCGAAGTACGCCTCGATGTCGGGCGCCGGCGTGATCGACTTCGGCGCGAAGTCGTTGATGAACGCGAATACCTTGCCGAAGACGAAGAAGTAGCAGAACGCCACGCCGAGCAGGAACAGCATCGTGCTCGCGAACACCAGCGGCAGGGCGAGCTTCTTCTCGTGCTCGTACAGGCCCGGCGCGACGAACGCCCAGGCCTGGTACAGGACGACCGGCAGCGCGAACATGAACGCGACCAGCGCCGTCACCTTGACCGGCACCATGAACGGCGTGATCACGCCGGTGGCGATCATCCGCGAGCCCTCGGGCAGCGCCTGCATGAGCGGCGCGGCGAGCAGGTCGTAAATGAAGCCGGAGCCCGGATACAGGAACAGGACGACGAAGAACACCCCGATCGCGGCCACGGCGCGCACCAGGCGCTGGCGCAGCTCCACGAGATGCGAGATGAAGCTTTCCGTGTCCGCCATCAGGTCTTGGATTCCGCGGGCTTGTCTTCGACGGCGCTCTTCACGTCCGCCTCGGTCTTGCTCACTTCGGCCTGCACCGAGGACTCGAAGCTCGACGCGGTCTGCTGCACCGACTCGCGCATCTTCTTCAGCTCCTCGAGATCCATCTCGCGGTTGATGTCCGCCTTGACGTCGCTCACGTAGCGCTGCAGCCGCCCGGCCAGGTGGCCGAGCGTGCGCGCGACGCGCGGCAGCCGCTCGGGGCCGATCACGATCAGCGCGACCACCCCGATGACCATGAGCTCCGAGAAGCCGATATCGAACATGTGTCTCTAGAGAACAAAAAGGCGCCGCGGGGGCGCCTTTCGTTGTGGCCGGGCCGGAATCAGGCCTTCGACTCGGTCCTGCTCTTGACCTCGCCCTCGACCGTCTTGCCGGTGACCTGCGGCTGCGCCGCGTCGGCCGGCTTGTCGCCGCCTTCGCGCATGCCGTCCTTGAAGCCGCGCACCGCGCCGCCAAGGTCCGCGCCCATGTTGCGCAGCTTCTTGGTGCCGAAGATCAGCATCACGATCACCAGAACGATCAGCCAATGCCAGATGCTGAACGAACCCATGTTTGTCTCCTATTTCCTACGCGAAAGCATCGGACCGAGAGGCTCGGGCCCGCCCAGCACGTGCATGTGGACATGATACACCTCCTGATGCCCCACCCGCCCGGTGTTGACGATGGTGCGAAAGCCGTCGGTGGCCCCGTTGTCGGCGGCCAGCTTGCCGGCCACCGCCATCATCTTGCCGAGGGCCGGGATGTCGGCAGTCCCGGCGTCATAGAGGGTCGCGACATGCGACCTGGGAATCACGAGCAGGTGCACCGGCGCCTGCGGCCGGATGTCGTGGAAGGCGAGGACCTCGTCGTCCTCGTAGGCCTTCTTCGCCGGGATCTCGCCGGCGACGATCTTGCAGAAAATACAACCGGGATCGCGGTGCATGGCTATTTCTTCCTCGCCGCCTTCTCGTCCAGTCCGGGGATGCCCTCGCGCCGGTGCAGCTCGGCGAGCACGTCGCCCGGCCCCAGGCCGTGCCGGGCGAGGAGGATCATGCAGTGGAACCACAGGTCCGCGGTCTCGCGCACGAGGTGCAGGCGATCGCCGCTTTTCGCCGCGAGCACCGTCTCGGTCGCCTCCTCGCCGATCTTCTTGAGGACCGCGTCCTCGCCCTGCGCGAGCAGCTTCGCGACGTAGGATTTCGCCGGGTCCCCGCCCTTGCGCGCCTCGATGGTGGCGGCGATCCGCTCGAGGGTCTCTGCCAGGCCTGTCTTCATTTTTTCCCGTAGATGGCGGCCGGATCCTTCAGCACCGGATCGGTCTCCACCCACCTCCCATTCTCCAGTTTGCGGAAAAAGCAGCGCTCGCGCCCGGTGTGGCACGCGATGCCTCCCACCTGCTCCACCACGAGCAGGACCGCATCCGCGTCGCAGTCGAGCCGGATGTCGAGCACTTTCTGCACGTGCCCGGACTCCTCGCCCTTGCGCCAGAGCTTGCGGCGCGAGCGCGACCAGTACACGGCCTCGCCGCGCTCGACGGTCTGCGCGAGCGCCTCGCGGTTCATCCACGCCAGCGTGAGGACTTTTCCCGTCGCGGCATCTTGAGTAATGACAGGAATGAGTTGCTGATCGTTCCAGGGCACTTCATCGAGAAAACTCACAGCCGAACCTCGATGCCTTCGGACTTCATGTGCTCCTTCACCTGCCGCACCGTGAGCTCGCCGAAGTGGAACACGCTCGCCGCCAGCACCGCGTCCGCACCGCCCTGCGTCACGCCTTCGGCAAAATGCGCCTTTTCCCCGACGCCGCCGGACGCGACCACGGGGACGCCGACCGCGTCGGATACCGCGCGCGTCAGCGCGAGGTCGAAGCCCTCGCGCGTTCCGTCACGGTCCATGCTGGTCAGCAGGATCTCTCCCGCCCCCGCCTTTTCCATCCGCTTCGCCCATTCGATCGCGTTCAGGCCGGTCGGCTTGCGCCCGCCGTGCGTAAAGACCTCCCAGGAAGACCCGCTGCGCTTTGCATCGATGGCGACCACGATGCATTGGCAGCCCACGATCGCCGAAGCTTCGCCCACGAGCTGCGGGTTCTGCACGGCGGCGGTGTTGATCGACACCTTGTCCGCGCCGGCGTTGAGCAGCCGGCGCACGTCCTCGACCTTGCGCACGCCGCCGCCCACGGTGAGCGGGATGAAGACCTTGGCGGCCACCGCCTCGATGACGTGCAGGAGGATGTCGCGATCATCCGAGCTGGCGGTGATGTCGAGGAAAGTGAGCTCGTCGGCGCCCTGCTCGTCGTAGCGCGCCGCGATCTCGACCGGGTCGCCGGCGTCGCGCAAGGCGACGAAATTGACGCCCTTCACCACCCGGCCCGCAGTGACGTCCAGGCAGGGGATGACGCGCTTCGCGAGGGGCATCGCTAGGCCTTCTTCGTCGCCTGGTCGGCGGCGGCCTGCGCCTTCTTCAGGTCGAGCTTGCCTTCGTAGAGCGCGCGCCCCGCGATGGCGCCGATGATGCCTTCCGGCACCAGCTTCTCGCAGATCGCCTGGACGTCCGGGATGCCGTTCAGGCCGCCCGAGGCGATGATCGGCGTCTTGATCGCCTGCGCGAGCTTGAGCGTGGCCTCGATGTTGACGCCGTTCATCATGCCGTCGCGGCCGATGTCGGTGTAGATGAGCGCTTCCACGCCGTACTCCTCGAATTTCTTCGCGAGATCCACGACGTCATGGCCGGTCAGCTTCGACCAGCCCTCGACCGCGACCTTGCCTTCCTTCGCGTCCAGGCCGGCGATGATGTGGCCGGGAAAGGCGTAGCAAGCATCGGAGAGGAAGCCGGGGTTCTTCACCGCCGCGGTGCCGATCACGACCCAGGTCACGCCCGCGTCGATGTAGCTCTCGATCGTGTCGAGGTCGCGGATGCCCCCGCCCAGCTGGATGGGAAGCTGCTCGCCCACCGCCTTGATCACGTCCCGGATCACCTTCTCGTTCTTCGGCCGGCCGGCGATGGCGCCGTTCAGGTCGACGATATGCAGGCGCTTGGCGCCCTGGGCAAGCCAGTGCCTGGCCATCGCGACCGGATCCTCGGAGAAAACGGTCGCGCTCGCCATGTCGCCCTGCTTGAGGCGCACGCAGCGGCCGTCCTTCAGGTCAATCGCGGGGATGATGAGCACTCAGTGCTCGAGCGAGTCTCGGTAAAGCGTCAAGGGCGCCAGCGGACGAAGTTGGAGAGAAGTTGCAGGCCGGCGGACTGGCTTTTTTCAGGGTGGAACTGGACGGCCAAAATATTATCCCTCGCCACCGCGCAGGTAAAGGGTGCGCCATAGTCGCACGTCGCCGCGACCAGCGCCTTGTCCTTCGGCGCCGGGTAGTAGCTGTGCACGAAATAGAAGCGGCTGCGGTCCGGGATGCCCGCCCAAAGCGGGTGCGGGCGCGCCTGCATCACCTCGTTCCACCCCATGTGCGGCACCTTCAGGCCCTGCGGAACCTTGAAGCGCGGCACCGCGCCCGGCAGGATGCCCAGCCCCGGGGTGTCGCCCTCCTCGCCGCGCTCGAACAGCATCTGCAGGCCGATGCAGATGCCCAGGAACGGCCTGCTGCGGGCCGCCTCGATGACCGCCTCGCGCGCGCCGCTCGCGCCGAGCTGGCGCATGCAGTCGGGCATCGCGCCCTGGCCGGGGACCACCACTCTTTCGCAGGAAAGAATTTCACGGGGGTCCGCGGTGACCGCGACCTTTGCAGCCGGGGCGACGTGCTCGATCGCCTTCGCAACCGAGCGCAGGTTGCCCATGCCGTAATCGACTACGGCAATCTTCAAGTCAGAGCGAGCCTTTCGTGGAGGGCACCGCGCCGCCCGCGCGCGCGTCCGCCTCGGCCGCCATGCGCAGCGCGCGGCCGAACGCCTTGAACATCGTCTCGCACTGGTGGTGCGAGTTGTCGCCGCGCAGGTTGTCGATGTGCAGCGTCACCTGCGCGTGGTTGACGAACCCCTGGAAGAACTCGTGCACGAGGTCGACGTCGAACTCGCCGATCAGCGGGCGCGTGAATTTCACGTGGTACTCGAGCCCCGGGCGCCCGGAGAAGTCGATCACCACGCGCGAGAGCGCCTCGTCGAGCGGCACGTAGGCATGGCCGAAGCGGCGCACGCCGGCCTTGTCGCCGATCGCCTTGAGGACCGCCTGGCCGAGCGTGATGCCGATGTCCTCGACGGTGTGGTGCGCGTCGATGTGCAGGTCGCCCTTCGCCTCGACCTCGAGGTCGACCATGCCGTGGCGCGCGACCTGGTCGAGCATGTGCTCGAGGAAGGGCAGCCCGGTGACGAGCTTCGCCTTCCCCGTGCCGTCCAGGTTGACCTTCACCCGGATCTGGGTTTCCTTGGTATTACGCGAGACTTCGGCGGTGCGCATGACTACAGGCATTCCTTCAGGGCACTCAGGAGTATACGGTTTTCGTCGGGCGTCCCGACCGTGATGCGCAGGCAGTTTCCGAGCCCGGGATGCAGCTGCTTCACCAGCACGCCCTGGGACCGCAGGCCTTCGAAGGCACGCGGCGCATCGGGGACCCGGACCAGGAAGAAGTTGGCCTCCGTCGGAAAGACCGTGACGCCCGGAAGCTGTGCCAGCGCCGTGCCCAGCGCCGAGCGCTGTGCGCGGATCTGCGCCGCCTGCTTCTCCAGCACCTCGAGCCGCTCCAGCAGGAACACGGCCGCCGCCTCGGTCAGCACATTGATGTTGTACGGCGAGCGCACCTTGTCGAACTGCTCCAGCCACGCCTTCGCGCCGGCGAGATAGCCGAGCCGGATGCCGGCGAGCCCGAGCTTCGACACCGTGCGCAGCACGAGCAGGTTAGGAAACTCCGTCAGGCGCGGCATGAACGTCTTCTGCGCGAACGCGTGGTATGCCGCGTCGAGCACGAGCAGCCCCTCGGCGGCGCGCAGGATGGCGAGCACGTCCTCCTCGCCGTAGAGCACCCCGGTCGGATTGTTCGGGTAGGCGAGGTAGATCACCGCAGGCCGGTGCTCGCGCATCGCGGCGAGGAACGCGTTGCGATCGAGCGAATAGTCCTCCCGCAGGCCCGTCGATACCGGGCGCAAGCCGAAGAACGTCGCGTTCATCGCATACATGACGAACGAGGGCCCCGGATACATCAGCACGGCCCCGGGCTTCGCGATCGCCATCGTGATCATCTGGATGAGCTCGTCGGAGCCGTTGCCGAGGAGCACCTCCATGCCGGCGGGCACCTGCATCTTCTCCTTGATCAGCGCGATCAGGCGGTGCGGGGTGGGCTCCGGATACCGGTTGAGCTCGACGCGCGACAGGACCGCCGCCAGCTCCTTGCGCAGGGGCTCGGGCAACGGGTAGGGGTTCTCCATCGCGTCCAGCTTCACCATGCCCTTCGACGGCGGCACGTGGTAGGCCTTCAGCGCCAGGATCTCCGGGCGGATCAGCTTGTCGGGCGAGGTCACTTGAGCCTCGCCTGCGCGGACAGGGCGTGCGCCTGCAGGCCTTCGCCTTCGGCGAGGACCGAGGCGACCCTTCCCAGCGTCATCGCGCCCTGCTGCGAGACGGCGATGATGCTCGTGCGCTTCTGGAAGTCGTACACGCCGAGCGGCGAGGAGAAGCGCGCCGTGCCGGCGGTGGGCAGCACGTGGTTCGGGCCGGCGCAGTAGTCGCCGATCGCCTCGGAGCTCCAGCGCCCGAGGAAGATCGCCCCCGCGTTGCGCAGCTTCGGCAGCAGCGCGTCGGGATCGGCGACGGAAAGCTCGAGGTGCTCCGGGGCGATCCGGTCGGCGATCGCGCACGCCTCGTCAAGATCGCGCGTCAGGATCAGCGCGCCGCGGCCTTGCAGCGAAGCCTGGATGATCTCCTTTCTTTGCATGCGCGGAAGCAAGCGCCGAATGCTGTTCTCGATCTCGGAAAGATAATTCTCATTCGGCGAGAGCAGGATCGACTGCGCCGCCTCGTCGTGCTCCGCCTGCGAGAAGAGGTCGAGCGCGACCCAGTCGGGCGGCGTCGTGCCGTCGCCGATGACCAGGATCTCGGAGGGCCCGGCGATCATGTCGATGCCGACCTGGCCGAACACCTGGCGCTTCGCCGCCGCCACGTAGGCGTTGCCCGGGCCGACGATCTTGTCGACGCGCGGAATCGATTCGGTCCCGTACGCGAGCGCGGCGACGGCCTGCGCGCCGCCGATGCCGATGACCCGATCGACGCCGGCGATCGCCGCGGCGGCGAGCACGAGCGGGCTGGGCTTCGGGCTCACCATGACGATCTCGCGCACGCCGGCCACCTTCGCGGGGACGGCGTTCATCAGCACGGAGGACGGATAGGCGGCCTTGCCGCCGGGCACGTACAGGCCGGCGCGCTCGATGGCCGCCACCCGCTGCCCGAGCCGCGTCCCGTCCGCTTCGCGGAATTCCCAGGACGGCTGGAGCTGCTTCTCGTGGAAGGCCCGGACCCGGGCGTGCGCGGCGCGCAGCGCCTCCACGTGCGGCCCGCCGAGCTCGGCGCGCGGCGCCACCGTCAGCTCGGCGATGCTCTTCGCCTCGATGCCGTCGAACCTGCGCGTGTACTCGAGCACCGCCGCATCGCCGCGCTTGCGCACGTCGGCGATGATCGCCCGCGCGACGCCCTCGACCGCATCGTCCTGGGCGGCCTCGTAGCGCGTGAGCGCGGACAGGGCGGCGTCGAATCCGGCGTCGGCGCTCGAGAGGCGGCGCAGCTTCATCGCGCCGAGGCCTTCGCGAAGGCGTCGATCAGCGGCTGCAGCGTTGCCCGCTTGGTCTTCAGCGCCGCCTGGTTGACGATGAGCCGCGCGCTGACCGGCATGATCTCCTCGACCACAACGAGATCGTTGTCCTTCAGCGTGCGGCCGGTCGCCACCAGGTCGACGATCGCGTCGGCGAGCCCGGTCAGCGGCGCGAGCTCCATCGAGCCGTAGAGGCGGATCAGGTCGACGTGCACGCCCTTCGAGCCGAAGTGCTCGCGGGTCGTATTCACATACTTGGTCGCGACGCGCAGGCGCGCGCCCTGGCGCACCGCGCCCGCGTAGTCGAAGCCCTTCTTCACCGCCACCACCATGCGGCAGGCGGCGATCCCGAGGTCGACCGGCTGGTACAGGCCGTCGCCGCCGTGCTCGACCAGGACGTCGCGGCCGGCGATGCCGATGTCCGCGCCGCCGTGCTGCACGTAGGTCGGCGTGTCGGAGGCGCGCACCACGATCAGGCTGACGTCCTTGCGGTTCGTGCCGATGATCAGCTTGCGCGAGCGCTCGGGGTCGGTGCGCGGCCGGATGCCGACGCGCGCGAGCAGCGGCTCCGTCTCCTCGAAGATCCGTCCCTTGGAAAGCGCGATGCTGATGCCGGTCACAATAAAAAAGGCCCCGAAGGGCCTCGCCTTTTAGATTGGGGCTTGATTCGGAAGGAGATTTTACTGTTTTTCCGTTCCATGCTCCAATCCGCGCCGGGAGGGGCCCTCATGCACCCGACTGACCGCAACCTGGAGCATCGCAAGGCGGCGACCCGCGCAGGGCTCAGCTACGTCACCGACGGGGTCGCCGGCATCCGCCGCCAGCGCGCCGGAAAGGGCTGGACCTACTTCGCGCCGAATGGCACGCGCATCCGCAATTCCGGCGTGCGCAAGCGCCTCGACTCCCTCGCCATCCCGCCGGCATGGACCGACGTGTGGACCTGCCCCAACCCGGACGGCCATATCCAGGCCACGGCGCGCGATGCCCGCGGGCGCAAGCAGTACCGCTACCACGCCTCCTACCGCGAAGCGCGCGACCGCTCCAAGTTCCGCCGCATGCTCGAGTTCAGCGAGGCGCTGCCGCGCCTGCGCGAGCGCATGGAGAAGGACCTGCGCTCGAGCGAGCTCGACCGCAACCAGCTCCTCGCCACGCTCGTGCGCCTGCTCGACAAGACGCTGATCCGCGTCGGCAACGACGAGTACGCGCGCGAGAACCAGTCCTTCGGCCTGACGACCCTGCGCCGGCGCCACGTGCGCGTGCAGGGCGCAACGCTGCGCTTCACGTTCCGCGGCAAGAGCGGCGTCGAGCACGAAATCTCGTTCATCGATCGGCGCCTCGCGCGCATCGTGCAGCGCTGCCAGGACCTCCCGGGGCAGGAGATGTTCCAGTACCGCGACGGCTTCGGCCGGCGCCAGGCCGTCACCTCCGACGACGTCAACGCCTACCTGCGCGAGATCTCCGGCCGCGACGTCACCGCGAAAGACTTCCGCACCTGGGGCGGCACCATGCTCGCCGCCCTGGAGCTGCGCACCATCGGCCCCGCCACCAGCCGGCGCGAGGCCGACCGCAACATCCTGCGCGCCCTCGACGCCGTCGCCGAGCGCCTCGGCAACACCCGCACCGTGTGCCGCCAGTACTACGTCCATCCCGAGATCCTCGTCGCCTACCACCTCGGCCTGACCGTCCCCGTCCCGCGCACCGCCCGCGCCCGCCGCAAGAAGCTCGAACGCGCCGAAGCCGCCCTTCGCCGCGACGAAGTCGCCGTCCTGCAGTTCCTCCAGGAACGGGTCGGGAGCTAGTCATATCCCATATGCGCACACATCCGGCCGCCAAGATGATCGACACCAGAGATACAGCAGTCCATATACTTCCTTAGCTGCCCATGTAAGTATCCAGCGATGCATATTTTCATGCGCGACACTCTTGACGCCTACATCAAGTTAGCCGGCCTAGCGGTGCCTTGCTGATCGACGTCGTTAGGCATGCCGTTGCGACACGCGGCGCAGAGAAACGTTAGGGCTTGACGAACAGGAGAGGGTGGAAAAGCATGCCGATCGGCTGGTTCCTAGCCCGGTCGCTTGCGATGCGCTCAGAGCGTGCGCACCTCAATCGGACATCGGGCGTCGTACAACCCAAGGAGCCCTGATTGAAGTTCGAGTGGGACTCTGCGAAGGCCGCGGAGAATCTGTCCAGGCACGGGGTCTCATTCGAGGAAGCTGCAACGGTCTTCCGCGACTCGCTCTCGCAAACCGGCCTGGATCCAGATCACTCGGTCGGCGAAGAACGGTTCGTCATCTTCGGAATCTCAGCGAACGGCAGGCTGCTTGTTGTGGCTCATACCGAGCGCGGCGATACAATCCGAGTTATCAGCGCGCGTCCCGCGACACCGGGCGAAAGGAAAATCTATGAAGAAGGCTAGCCGCAAACAGGCGGACGAGCTCCGTCCCGAGTACAAGCGCTCCGATTTCGGCTCACTTGTTCGCGGCAAGTACGCGCAGCGCGCAGCCGAGGTCACGAATGTCGTCGTTCTCGAACCCCAGGTAGCGCGCGCCTTCCCGAACGACCGAGCCGTGAATACTGCGTTGCGCGGCCTGCTCCGCACACGCAAGAGCACCGCTCGCCCAACTGCGCGCGCAACGCGGACGCGGCGCGAGCGACGCGCCGGCTAGCGCGGCTAGATCGCCAGCAGGCGGTCGATGAAGCGGTGGACCTTGAGGGCCTCAGCACCGCTGACGCGCGGCGCGCGGTCCTGATCAAGGGCGTCGAGGAAGTCCTCCAGGAGGCTGCGGTGCCAGTCGTGCGAAGGCCATCGGGTCGGCGCCGGTGCCGCCGCCGGCGTCGGTGGAGAAATCCAGGTTCTCGCCGCTCACGTAGCGGACCTTCAGCGAAGTCCCCTCAAGCAGCGCCGTACCGCGGGTGCCGATGAGCTCGATGCGCTCCGGATAGCCGGGATACGCGGTGGTGGTGGCGTGCACGACGCCGAGGGCGCCGTTCCTGAACTTGAGGGCTGCGGCGACGAGATCTTCAGTTTCCATCTGGTGGACCGGCGTTGTGGTCGAGAACGCTTTCACTTCTGAAACTTCGGGCGTCAGGGAGAGGAAGACGTCGAGCGTGTGGATTCCCTGCGTGAGGAGCACGCCGCCGCCGTCGCGCGCCTTCGTGCCGCGGCCGGGCTGGTCGTAGTAGCTCTGCCGGCGCCAGACCGGGATCAGGGCGAGGCTGAGACGAGGGATCCGAGCTGGCCGCTGTCCATGATCGTGCGAAGTTTCTCAACCGCGGGACGGAAGCGGTGCTGGAGGACGACGCCGAGTTTCAGGCCTTTCATCGCGGCCACGAGCTTTTCCGCACGGGCAGTGGAGACATCGAGCGGCTTCTCGAGGAGGACGTGCTTGCCGGCCCGGGCGCAGCGCTCGACGAGCTCGAGGTGCGTGTTCGGAGGCTTGAGGATCATCACCGCGTCCACGGTCCGGTCGTTCAGGATGGCGTCTGGCCGACGAGCGCGACGCGCCGCTTCACTTGTACTTCTTGCTCTTTTTCTTCCCGGCTTTCCTCGCCGCGGCCTTCCTTGGCGCGGCGGGGTTGGGCACGTCCTCCAGGACGCAGAACATGCCGCCCTGGTAGAGCTCGGCCGTCGGGTCGCCCGGCTTCTCCTTCGCGAGGATCTCGGCGGCGAAGGTCTCGCCGTCGTCCTGCGGGCGGTAGCCGAGGCGCACGGCGTTCGAGTTGTCGTACCAGCTGCGCGTATTGCCCGAGACACCGTAGACGATCTCGAACTTGATCCCCGGGTGCTCGATGCCGATCGCGACGAGCTGCGCCATGTCGCGCGGCGTGAAGAGGATGGCGAGGCGCCGCTTGTCGATCGGCTTCTCGTTCACGTTGCCGATGCGCATGTTGAAGATCTCCATCCCGTACTTGTCGGCGTACAGGCTGCCCAGGGCCTCGCCGAACACCTTGGAGACGCCGTAGCGGCTGTCGGGCTTCGGGTAGACCCGGTGGTCGATAACGTGGTCGCGGCGGTAGAACCCGGTCGCGTGGTTGCTGGTGGGGAAGAGGATGCGCTTCACGCCGTTCCTGCGCGCGGCCTCGAAGACGTTGTAGCAGCCGACGATGTTCGCCTGCAGGATCCCCTCCCAGGGGCCTTCGACCGAATAGCCGCCGAGGTGCAGGATCGCGTCGACGCCCTTCGTGATCTTCAGCGCGTCGCCCATCTTCGCGATGTCGGCGCGGATGAACTTCTCGCCCTTCGCGAGCTTCGCGATCGGACGCTTGTCGGAGAGCACCAGGCGGTACTTGCCGGCGAGCTCGCGGCGCATGTGGGTGCCGACGTCGCCGGTCGCGCCGGTGATGAGCAGGGTCTTCACTCGAGGAGGTCCTTTCTTTTCCAGTGTCCGGCGTTGACCGCGCCCTTGGGCGCGCGGCCCTTGAGGATCTCGGCGGCCTGCGCCACCGTTTCCATCGGAGAGCGCGAGGCAGGGTTGTATGATGGCCGTTGAAGCTTATCAGGGCAGGCTCACAAGATGACTTGGCAACCGAGCGAGCGCGTTCCCGACCCATCCGTCGTCACGCTGGATCCCGCGTTCGACAAATATCGTCTGCCGCTTTGCAAGGTGGAGCGCCTCGTCACCGGCCTGACCCGTTGGGCCGAAGGCCCGGTATGGCTCGGCGAGCAGCGCGCGCTGGTGTGGAGCGACGTGCCGGGCGACACGATGTGGCGCTGGGACGAACAGAGCGGCGGGGTGAGCGTGTTCCGCAAGCCCTCGGGCTTCGCCAACGGCAACACGCGCGACCGGCAGGGGCGCCTGCTCACCTGCGAGCACGGCGGCCGGCGCGTCTCGCGCACGGAGCCGGATGGCAGGATCGTCACGCTGGCTGACGCGTTCGAGAAGAAAAGGCTGAACTCGCCGAACGACATCGTCTGCAGGTCGGATGGCTCCGTCTGGTTCACCGACCCCTCGTTCGGCATTCTCGGCAACTACGAAGGCAGCAAGGCCGATCCGGAGCTGCCGACCCACGTCTACTGCCTCGAGCCGTCGGGAAAGCTGTCGGTGGTGGCGGAGGGCATCAACCAGCCGAACGGCCTCGCGTTCTCGCCCGACGAGAAGGTGCTCTACATCGTCGAGTCGCGCTCCGTGCCGCGCAAGATCGTGGCCTTTGACGTGAAGCAGAAATCTCTTTCGAACAAAAGAACGTTCATCGACGCGGGACCCAAGGGCACGCCGGACGGCTTCCGCGTCGACGTGGACGGCAACCTGTGGTGCGGCTGGGGCATGGGCGAAGCCGGGCACGACGGCGTGCACGTCTTCGACCCTTCGGGCAAGCGGATCGGCCGTATCGACCTGCCCGAGCGCTGCGCGAACGTCTGCTTCGGGGGCCTGCACCGCAACCGGCTCTTCATGGCGGCGACCACCTCGCTGTATTCGCTCTACGTCAACACCCAGGGCGTCGCGTACTTCTGAAGCTCGACGTTCCGATCGCGGATGCGCACCTGCACGTGTGGGATCCGCGCGCCCACTACTATCCCTGGCTGTGCGATGCGCAGCCGATCGCGTTCCGGTATGGCGACTACGCCGCCCTGCGCCGGACCTATCTCGTCGCCGACTACCGCGCCGACAGCGCCGGCTGGCCCGTCGCGACGGGCGTGTACGTGGAAGCCGAGTGGGACCCGCGCGACCCGGCCGGCGAGATGGACTTCATCGCCGCCCTCCGCGCGGCGCATGGCTTTCCGACCGTGGCGATCGCGCAGGCGAGGCTCCACGACAGCGGCTGCGCGGCGCTGCTCGAGGCCCATGCCGCCCGCGGCTTCGTGCGCGGCATCCGGCACAAGCCCGCGCCCGGGATGATGGACGACGCCGGCTGGCGGGCGGGCTACGCGCGCCTCGCCGGCCTCGGCCTGCATTTCGAGCTGCAGGCGCCCTGGCCGCAGCTCGCCGAGGCAGCGCGCCTCGCGCGCGCGTTTCCGGACACCGCGCTTGTCCTGAACCACACCGGGCTGCCCGCAGACCGCACGCCCGGGGGCCTCGCCGGCTGGCGCGCCGCGCTGCGCGAGCTTGCCGCCTGCCCGAACGCCTCGGCGAAGATCTCCGGGCTGGGCGTTCCGGCGGCGCCCTGGACCGTGGAGGCCAACCGCGCCATCGTGCTCACCGCCATCGAGCTCTTCGGCGCGCAGCGCGCCATGTTCGCGAGCAACTTCCCGGTGGACGGCCTGTGCGCGAGCTTCGACACGATCTTCTCCGGCTTCGACGCGATCACGCGCGGCTTCACGCTCGCCGAGCGCCGCGCCCTGTTCCACGACAACGCGGCACGCCTCTACCGAATGGAGCAAACGCATGGCTGACAAGCTCACGCTGGGATACGTCGGAATCGGCCTGATGGGCCTGCCCATGGCGCAGCGCCTCGCCGGGCTCGGCTGGCGGGTGCGCGCCTATGACATCGTCGAGGCGCGCATTGCAGCCGCAGCCGCCTCGGGCGTGCAGGCGGCGGCCTCGCCTGCGGACGCGGCGCGCGGCGCGGACGTGGTGCTGCTCAACCTGCCGACCAACGACGCGGTCGAGCAAGCGCTCTTCGGCGCGCAAGGCCTCGCTGCGGCGATGCGCGCGCCGCAGCTCCTCGTGGACTTCTCCACCATCCCGGTCGAGGCTTGCCGCAGCCACGCGGCGCGGCTCCACGAGCAAAGCGGCTGCCGCTGGGTGGACGCACCGGTCTCCGGCGGCCCGCCGGCCTGCGACGCGGGCACGCTCACGGTCATGGCCGGCGGGGAGGAGGGCGATCTCGCGCGCCTCGCGCCCCTCATGCGCGACATCGCGGGCAACTGCACGCGCATGGGCGCCACCGGCGCCGGGCTGGCCGCGAAAATGATCAACCAGCTCGTGGTCGGCGTGGGCCAGGCCATGCTCGCCGAGGCCGTCGTGCTGTGCGAGAAGGCCGGCATCGAGGCCGCGCGCATCCCGCAGTGCCTGGCGGGCGGCTACGCCGACAGCGCGCTCCTGCAGGCCTACTGGCCCCGGATGGCCGGGCGCGACTTCGCGCCGCGCGGCTACGTGCGCCAGCTCCTCAAGGACCTCGAGATGGTCAACGCGTGGGCAGGCGGGCTGAAGGCGCCTGCGCCGATGCTCGGGCTCGCGCTATCGCTGTACCGGCTGGCGGCGAGCCACGGCGACAGCGAGCTCGACACCTCCGCGGTGGTGAAGGTGTACGCGCCCGACTGAGCCGCTCAGTCCGCGTGGAAGCGCCGGATCACTTCCGGATCGGGATCGGCGCCCAGGCCCGGCGCCGGCGGGACGTGGAGCTCGCCGCGCCGCGGGGAAAGCAGCGATCCGAACAGGGCCGCCTCGGCCTGGAGGTAGAAGTACTCGAAGCGTGCCTCGGGCGCGAGCGCGGCGATCAGGTGCAGCGTCGCGAGCGCGCCCGGGCCAAAGTAGGGTGAATGCGGGGCGAGGGTCACGCCTTTGCGCGACGCGAGCGAAGCGATCTCGCGGAACGCCGTGACCCCGCCGACCTTGGTGACCGAGGGCTGCGCGTACTGCACCGCGCCGGCGTCGAACAGCGCCGCGAACTGCGTCGCGAAGCAGCAGTTCTCGCCCGCGGCGATCGGGATGCCGGTCGCCTCGCCCACCGCCCGCAATCCGACCGCGTCCTCCGGCGGGAACACCGGCTCCTCGAACCATCCCGGCGCCAGCGGCGCGAGCCGCCGGCCGATCGCGATCGCCTCCTCGACGCTCCATTCGCAGTTGACGTCAAGCAGCAGCGGCGAGAGCGAGGCGACGTCGTCGATGTGCACCGTGGACCAGACGTTCTCGCCCGGACCGATGTAGCGCGGCACGCCGCTCTTGACCGCCTGGCGGATCAGGCTCGGGACCTGGATGCTGTCGGGATTCGTCCCCCGCCCCTCGCCGTAGATCAGGCCGGGGCAGAGAACCACCGAGCGCACGCCCTCGCCGGCCGAAGCGAGCACCGAGCGATCCACCGCCACGCGCTGGATCTTCTCCGGGAGCGGCTCGCGCGGCGTGTCTTCGTGATGGATCTTCGGCGAGAGCTTTCCCGCAGCCTTGTCCCCGACCACGCTCGAGCCGCTGGTATGCAGGAACGCCTTGCCGGATCCGGCCAGCCCCTCGACGATCGCCGCGACCACGAACGGATCGGAGGCATCGGCGCAGTTGATGACCGCATCGGCCGCCCGCGCCGCATCGCGCACGACGCCGTGGCTGCTCAGCTCGCCGCGCACCGGCGCGATGCCGCGGGCGCGCAGCTTGGCCGCGGCCGCCTCCGTGCGCGCGAGCCCGCTGACCGCGTGGCTCGCCTCGATGAGCCGTTCGGCGACCGTGCCGCCGATGTACCCGGAAGCGCCCGTCATGAAGATCTTCATGGTTCGTCTGCCTTTCAGGTTGCGCGATGCCGGTCCTTGCGGATCTATCATGCCTTGATCTGCGGCAGGTCGATCCAGCGCCGCGCCGCCCAGCTCTTCAGGCCCGACTCGGCGAGCTGCACGCCCTTCGCGCCCTCGAGGAGATTCCAGCGGAAGCTGCCTTCGCCGGCGACGTGCCTGAGGAAGAGCTCCCATTGCACCTTGAAGGCGTTGTCGTACTCGCCCTGCGGGAGCTCCTTCCAGCCGGCGTAGAAGTCGATCGGCTGCGGGATGTCCGGGTTCCAGACCGGGCGCGGCGTGTCCTTCCAGGACTGCACGACGCAGTTGCGCAGACCCGCGACCGCCGAGCCGTCGGCGCCGTCCACCTGCAGCGTCAGCAGATCGTCGCGCCGCACGCGCGTCGCCCACGAGCAGTTGAAATGCGCGATGACGCCCTGCTCCAGCTCGAAGGTAGCGTACGCCGCGTCGTCGGCGGTCGCCTTGTAGCGGCGGCCTTCCTCGTCGTGCCGGTGCGCGATGTGCGTCGCGCCGCGGCAGGACACCGCCTTCACCTTGCCGAAGAGGTTGTCGAGCACGTAGCGCCAGTGGCACAGCATGTCGAGGATCATCCCGCCGCCGTCCTGCTTGCGGTAATTCCACGACGGGCGCTGCGGCGCCTGGCGCTCGCCGCCTTCGAAGACCCAGTAGCCGAACTCGCCCTTTACGGAGAGAATTTTTCCGAAGAACCCTTGCTCCTTCAGGGACTGGAGCTTGAGCAGCCCGGGCAGCCAGAGCTTGTCCTGGACGACCCCGTGCCTGATCTTTGCCTTCTTCGCCGCGCGGTACAGGTCGAGCGCCTCGCGCAGGTTGGTCGCCACCGGCTTCTCGCAGTAGACGTGCTTGCGCGCCGCGATCGCCGCCTTGAGGAGCTTCGGCCGCAGCTGCGTGGAAGCCGCATCGAAGAAAACGGAATCGTCCTTGCCGGCAAGGCAGGCATCGAGGTCGTCGCTCCAGCGCTCCACGCCGTGCTCCTTCGCGAGCGCGGCCACCTTGCCGGCGCTCCGGCCGACGAGGATCGGGTCGGGCATCAGCCGCGTGCCGTCCTTCAGGGCGACGCCGCCCTGCTTGCGGATCGCGAGCACCGAGCGCACCAGGTGCTGGTTCATTCCCATCCGGCCGGTCACGCCGTGCATCACGATGCCGATGCGCTTCTCCGTCATGACCCCGTGCTCCTCATGGCCTTGAAATCGGGCAGCGCGCCGCTCGCGTAGCCCGGCGCGAACAGCGAGCCGAGCGCGAGGTTCCCGCCGGTGATCTTCAGGCGCACCGCGCCGTAGCTGCGCTCGTACAGGTCCGGGTGCGCCTCGAGGAAGGCGCCTTGCTCCGCCTGGGGAAGCCCGGCCATGCCGTTCACGTAGTGGTGGCCGTTGCGCTCGACGTGCGCGAGACCGAGCAGCGCGGCGAGCGCCAGATCCTGCTGCACGGCGAGGCCGGCCTGCGTGGTGAGGTCCTCGCCGCTCATGAAGTAGCGGCTCGCGCCTTCCTCGCGGTTCCAGAGCGTGCAGCGCGCGCTGTTGAGGATCGCCTTGTACAGGCCCTTGCACCCCTTCGACGACACGCCGGTGTAGCCGCGCCGGCGCGCGAGCGGGAACGCCTCCATCGAGTCGTCCGACTCGTCGATGATCACCGGCTTCTCCTCGGCGAGCTCGGAGACGTCGTCGGTGAGGGCGTTCTGCCGCTTCACCGGCTGCTCGATGAACGCGACGGCCGCGGCGAGCTGCTTCAGCCGCGCGTCGGCGCGCACCGCGCGCCACAGCTCGAGCGCCTGCTCCGCGCTGTCGAACTGCTCGTTGCCGTCCAGGGTCGCCTGGTAGCCGCCCGGGATGCGGTCGAGGACCGAGGCGATCGCGGCGAGGCGCTCGACGTCGCCCTTCGGCTCCCCGCCCACCTTGAGCTTGAACCAGCGGTGGCCGTAGCGCTCCACCACCTGCTCGAGGGTCTCGGGCAGCCCGTCGCCCACCGGCTGCTTCAGGTCCGCCGCCGTGACCGCGTCGAGCAGGCCTACGGTGTGGCGCGCGGCGATCTCCTTGCGCGGCTTCAGCCCATACACGTACTCCTCCATGTCGAACGCCTGCAAGTCCGCCTGCCAGCCGGGCGCCGCGATCCCGGGGGTGTTCTTCTGCATCATCTCGAAGAAGCTCAGCCCCAGGGCCCGGCCGAGCGCATCCAGGATCGCCCGGTCGATCAGCGCGGGGCCGAAGCAGGCGACCAGGCTGTTCATGCCCTGCACGGCGCCGATGGCGATCTGCGGCGCGTAGTGGTCCATCGCATGGCCGAACGCGGTGTTGGCCTCGCCGGAGAGGTAGCTCCCCCGCGCGAGCTGCAGGGGGCTGCGCAGCTGCTC
>CBDDRX010000144.1:0-24273 GCA_965233165.1 uncultured bacterium
TGACCGCGGAGATCAGGTTGTCGCTGGCGCTGATGTTCTCGTCGTCCTCCTCCGGGATCAGCAGCTTGATGCCGATCCAGAACAGCAGCAGGCTGCCGACCAGCTTCAGCCATGGCAGCGTGAGCAGCGCCACGGCGAAGATGGTGAGCACGATGCGCATCGCCACCGCGGCGCCGGAGCCCCACAGCACGGCGGCCTTCTGCTGCTTCGCCGGCAGCGAGCGCGCGGCGAGGGCGATCACCACGGCGTTGTCGCCCGAGAGGACGAGGTTCACGCCGATGATCTTCAGCAATCCGATCCAGAACGCCTGCGTCGCGAGCTCTTCAAGCATGCGGCGGCGATTGTACACTTTCGTCCGCAGCGAAATGGCGCCGCGCGACGCCGGTTTGCACTCGCCCGGAGGCTGCGGCATATACTGCGCCGGCGCGAAAGACGCAACAGGTCCAAGTCAAGGGAGCAGGTCGATGGAGGTCTTCGGGATACCGCTGGATTTCGTCCTTTTCGCGCTCACGCTGCTCGGGGTTGCCTTGTTTCACAGCCGCACGCTGCAGGTGGCGCTCACCGGGCTGGCGGTCATCGTGCTCTACAAGCTTGCCTTCACCGGCTTCAAGACCGGGCCGGGCCTCGCCGGCCTGGGCCTGCACTTCGCCCACGAGTGGGTGATCCTCGCCAACCTGCTCGGCCTGCTGCTCGGATTCGCGCTGCTGTCCAACCATTTCGAGCGCAGCAAGGTGCCGGAGGTCCTGCCCCACTACCTGCCGGACGACTGGAAGGGCGGCTTCGTGCTGCTGTGCATCGTCTTCGTCATGTCCTCGTTCCTCGACAACATCGCCGCGGCGCTGATCGGCGGCACCATGGCGCGCGCGGTGTTCCGCAACAAGGTGCACATCGGCTTCCTCGCCGCGGTGGTGGCCGCGTCGAACGCCGGCGGCGCCGGCAGCGTGGTCGGCGACACGACGACCACCATGATGTGGATCGACGGCGTCAGCCCGGTGGTCGTGCTGGACGCGTACGTCGCGGCCGTCGTCGCGCTGCTGGTGAGCGGCCTGGTCGCCGCGCGCCAGCAGTACGCCTACGCGCCGATCGTCAAGGACGCGAAGGTCGACCATCGCATCGACTGGGCGCGCCTGGGCATCGTCGCCTTCATCCTGGTGAGCGCCATCGGCGCGAACGTCGCGGCGAACCTGAAGTTCCCGCGCGCGCTCGACGTGTTCCCGGTCATCGGCGCCGCGGTCTGGGTGGCGATCCTCGTCTCGGCGCCGCTGCGCCAGCCGGACTGGAAGCTCCTGCCGGACGCCTTCAAGGGCTCGGTCTTCCTGCTCGCCCTCGTGACCTGCGCCTCGCTCATGCCGGTGGAGAAGCTGCCGGCCGCGTCGTGGCAGTCGAGCTTCTCGCTCGGCTTCATCTCCTCGGTGTTCGACAACATCCCGCTCACCGCGCTCGCCCTCAAGCAGGGCGGCTACGACTGGGGGATGCTCGCCTATTGCGTCGGCTACGGCGGCTCGATGATCTGGTTCGGCTCCTCCGCCGGCGTGGCGATCTCCAACATGTACCCGGAGGCGAAGTCGGTCGGCCGCTGGCTGCGCCACGGCTGGCACGTCGCCCTCGCCTACGTGCTCGGCTTCGCCGTCATGCTCGCCCTGACCGGCTGGCATCCCACCGACAAGCGGGGCCGCGCGCTCCTCGGCGAGACCGCGCCGGTGGCCGAAGAGGTGCTGCCGTCGGGAGCCTGATCGCGGGGGTCGCCGCCTTCGCGGCGACCAACCTCGACGATCTGTTCCTCCTGGTCGCGTGGTTCGCCGCCGGGTATCGCGGCCGCGACATCGTCCTGGGCCAGGTCCTCGGCATGGGGGCCCTCTTCGCCGCGAGCCTCACCGTGTCGCTGCTCGCCTGGGCCGTGCCTGCGGAGCTCGCCGTCTGGCTGGGCGTCCTGCCGATCCTCTTCGGCCTGGGCATGCTGGCGAACCGGGACACCGCGCTGGCGCCGGTGCCGCCGGCGGCGGGGATCGCCGCCGTGGCGTCCACGACCATCGCCAGCGGAAGCGACAACCTCGCGGTGTACATCCCGCTCTTCGCGACCGGCAGCGGCAGCGAGATCGCCGTCATCGGCGCGACCTTCGCCGCGATGACCGGGCTGTGGTGCGTGGCCGCGCGCTGGCTGGCCGGGCACCCGGCCGCCGGCGCGCCGCTGCGCCGCTACGGGCCGCCGGCCGTGCCGTACGTGCTGATCGGGATCGGGTTGTGGATCCTCTTACGGTGAAACGCGACTAGATCGTCGCCCCCGCGAAGGCGGAGGCCCATTCTCAGAAGAGCCCCACGACCTTGCCGTCGACGAGGTCGATCTTGTTCGCCGAGGGGACCTTCGGCAGCCCCGGCATGGTCATGATGTCGCCGCACACCATCACCACGAACTCCGCCCCCGCGGCAAGGCGCACCTCGCGCACGTTGACCACGTGGCCGGTCGGGGCGCCGCGCAGCGCGGCATCGGTGGAGAAGGAGGACTGGGTCTTCGCCACGCATACCGGGAAGTGCCCGTAGCCGTCTTCCTGGAGTTTCTTGATCTGCGCCCGCACCTTCGCGTCGGCCGTCACCTCGGAGGCGCGGTAGACCTTCTTCGCGATCTTGTTGATCTTCTCCCAGAGGGGGTCCGCGTCCTCGTAGACGAAGGTCGGCTGCGAAGGCTGGTCGCACAGCCCGACCACGATCTTCGCCAGGTCCGCGGCGCCCTTGCCGCCGTCGCCCCAGTGCGTGGCGGTGACGACCTTCACCCCCAGTTTTTGCATTTTTTCCGAGACCAAACGCAATTCTGCTTCGGTATCGAACGTAAACCGGTTGATCGAGACCACGCAGGGGATGCCGTAGACCTTGGCGACGTTCTCGACGTGGCGCTCGAGGTTGACCAGGCCCTTCTCCAGGGCGGCCAGGTTCTCCTTGCTCACTTCCTTCACGTCCACGCCACCGTGGTACTTCAGCGCGCGCATGGTGGCGACGATGACCGCCGCGGCGGGCTTGAGGCCGGTCTTGCGGCACTTGATGTCGAGGAACTTCTCCGCGCCGAGATCCGCACCGAAGCCGGCTTCGGTCACGACATAATCCGCCAGTTTCAATGCCGACTGGGTGGCGAGCACGGAATTGCAACCGTGCGCGATGTTGGCGAACGGGCCGCCGTGGACGAACGCCGGGTTGTTCTCCAGCGTCTGTACCAGGTTCGGGGCGAGCGCGTCCTTGAGCAGCACCGTCATCGCGCCGTGGCCCTGGAGATCGCTGGCCTTGACGGGCTTCTGGTCTCGCGTGTAGCCGACGACGATGTTGCCGAGGCGCTTCTTCAGGTCCTCCAGGGAGGTGGCGAGGCAGAAGATCGCCATCACCTCGGAGGCGACGACGATGTCGAAGCCGTCCTGGCGCGGGTAGCCGTTGGCGGTGCCGCCCAGGCCGACGGTGATGTCGCGCAGCGCGCGGTCGTTCATGTCCAGAACGCGCTTCCACTGGATGCGCCGGATGTCGATGCCGAGCTCGTTGCCGTGGCTGACATGGTTGTCGATCAGCGCGGCGAGCAGGTTGTTCGCGAGCTGGATGGCGCCGAAGTCGCCGGTGAAGTGCAGGTTGATGTCCTCCATCGGCACGATCTGGGCGTAGCCGCCGCCGGCCGCGCCGCCCTTCACGCCGAACACCGGGCCGAGCGAGGGCTCGCGCAGGCAGATGATCGCCTTCTTGCCGATGTGGTTCAGCGCGTCGCCCAGTCCCACCGTGGTGGTGGTCTTGCCCTCGCCGGCCGGCGTCGGGCTGATCGCGGTCACCAGGACGAGCTTGCCGTCCTTCTTGCCCTTCAGCGTCTCGAGGTACTTGAGCGAGATCTTGGCCTTGTAGTGGCCGTACGGCTCGAGGTGCTCCTCGGCGATGCCGAGCTTTTCGCGCGCCACCGCCGCGATGCGCTGCATCTTCGCGGCCTGGGCAATTTCGATGTCGGAGGGCATGGGAGCGCTTCCCTTCAGTTTTTCTGAGGGGAAGAACTTAATGGAGATGCGAGAAGGCCGGCCTTGACGCCCGTCAAGACCTGCCGACTACTGGAAGCGCGGCCTCACCGCGTCGGCGCTGCGCAGCGCGTCGTCGATGTCGCGCGCGCCGGCTTGCGCGGCCACCTCCGTCGCGGCGGCGCGCTCCTCGGCGTTGTCCAGCATGCCGCCCAGGCTGACGCGGCCGTCCTTCGCCGAGACCGAGATGCGCAGGCCGCGCGTCTTCGGGTTGAGGCGCAGCGCCGCCTTCACCCGCCAGGCGAGCGCCAGGTCCTGCAGCTTGGCGCGCGAGGCGGGCGTCTCGGCGAACCCGGCCGTGCGCACGAGCCCGAGCACCCGGTCGACGCACTCCTTCACGCTGACCCGCTCGGTGTTGAGCACCACGTCGTAGTTCTCCGAGTCGGTCCAGCGCACGTCGAAGTTGCGCTTCATGATCGCGGTGTGCGCCTCGTCGTTCTGCTGGATCTCCTCGGCGATCTTGTCCGCGTCGGCGCTCGTGACCCGGTCCATCATGCGCTGCTTGCGCACCTCGAACGGGGCGCAGATGCGCACGCACACGGCGTGCGGGACCTCGCGCAGCAGGTGCGTCGCGCCCCAGCCGCGGATCACGGCGCCCTTTTCCTGGGCGGCCATGTTGACGATCTCGTCGGCGGTGTAGATGGAGAGGCTGGTCTTGTCGGCGGTCAGGCGCTCGAGCAGGTTCGCCTTGCCGTCGAGCAGGCGGATCACGTGGCTCTTGCGCACACGCATGCGGTCGGCCAGGTGGTCGGCGACCTCGTGGTAATACAGGGGAACGCCGAGCGCTTCGCTCAACCCGTCGGCCACGTCCTTGCCGAGCGAGCCCATCTCCCGCGTGATCGCGACCAAGGCCATCTTTCCCCCCTGCCTCCTCAGACAGTAAGAGAAATATAGCTTGAAACCGCCCGGCGAACCGAAAAGGTCGGTTGCCTAGCCGTAAAGCTCGGTCAGCGTCCGCCCCTTGCCGTACCCGGGGTCGCCGGGCACCGGGCCGCCGGCGCGCAGGCGCACCGCGCAGTACTTGAACTCCGGGATCTTGCCGAACGGGTCCAGGGCCGGGTTGGTGAGCATGTTGGCCGCCGCCTCGTAGTAGCAGAACGGGATGAAGACCGCCCCGCGCGGCGTGCCTTCGTCGGCCCGGGCGAAGAGCGCGATCCTGCCGCGCCGCGACTCGACCGTCACCACGTCGCCGGGCTGGATGCCCAGCCCCGCGAAGTCCTCGGGATGGATGGAGACGACCGGCTCCGGCTCGATCGCGTCGAGCGCCCCGGAGCGCCGCGTCATGGCGCCGGTATGCCAGTGCTCGAGCTGGCGCCCGGTGATGAGCACCATGGGGTACTCCGCGTCCGGGCGCTCGTCGGCCGGGATCAGGTCCGCCGGGACGGGCTTCGCCTTGCCGGTGGCGGTCGGGAAGTGGGTGCGGAAGACCACCGGCTCGCCCGGGTCGCCTTCGTTCTCGCAGGGGTAGGTCACGGTGGAGTCGCGCTCCAGGCGCTCCCAGGTGATCCCCCGGAGCGAGTCCATGCAGCCGCGCATCTCGTCGAACACTTCCTTCGGATGCTGGTACTTCCAGTCCAGCCCGAGCCGCTTCGCGAGCTCGACGATGATCCAGAGGTCCGGCCGCGCCTCCCCCGGCGGGTTGAGCGCCTTGCGGCCGATCTGCACCATCCGGTCGGTGTTCGTGACCGTGCCGTCCTTCTCCGGCCAGGCCGTGGCCGGCAGCACCACGTCGGCGAGGTAGGCGGTCTCGGTGAGGAAGATGTCCTGCACCACCAGGTGGTCGAGCTTCGCCATCGCCGCGCGCGCGTGGTCGACGTCCGGGTCGGACATCGCCGGGTTCTCGCCCATCACGTACATGCCGCGGATCTTGCCGTCGTAGGCCGCGTTGATGATCTCGACCACGGTGAGGCCGGGCTTCTTGTCGAGCGGCATGCCCCAGTGCTTCTCGAAGCGCTGGTTCGCCTCGTCGGTGTTCACGCGCTGGTAGTCGGGGTACATCATCGGGATCAGGCCCGAGTCGGAGGCGCCCTGGACGTTGTTCTGGCCGCGCAGCGGGTGCAGGCCGGTGCCGGGGCGGCCGATCTGCCCGCTCACCAGGCACAGCGCGATCAGGCAGCGCGCATTGTCCGTGCCGTGCACGTGCTGGCTGATGCCCATGCCCCAGAGGATCATCGACGCCTTCGATTTCGCGAACAGGCGCGCCACCTCGCGCAGCTCCTCCGCCGGGATGCCGCAGATCGGCGCCATCAGCTCCGGCGAGTAGTTCTTCGCGTTCTCCTTCAGCGCCTCGTAGCCGGACGTCCGGTCCTTGATGAAGGATTCATCCGCGAGGCCTTCCTCGATGATCGTGTGGATCATCGCGTTCAGCATCGCGACGTCGGTGTCGGGCTTGAACTGCAGGTAGTGGCTCGCGTGGCGCGCGAGGTCGCCCTTGCGCGGGTCGGCGTAGATCAGCTTCACGCCCGCCTCCGCCGCGTTCTTCATCCACGTCGCCGCCACCGGGTGGTTCGAGGTCGGGTTGGCGCCGATCAGGAACACCACCTCGGCGTTGATCACGTCGCTCACCTGGTTCGACACCGCCCCCGAGCCGACGCCCTCGAGGAGCGCCGCCACCGAGGAGGCGTGGCAGAGGCGCGTGCAGTGATCGACGTTGTTCTGGCCGAAGCCGGTGCGCACCAGCTTCTGGAAGAGGTAGGCCTCCTCGTTCGAGCCCTTCGCCGAGCCGAAGCCGGCCAGCGCGTACCGGTCCTCCGCGCGGATTTTCTCCAGCCCGGAAGCGGCAAGGTCGAGGGCTTCTTCCCAGGTCGCCTCGCGGAACGCTTCCTTCCAGTTGCCGGGGTCGACGACGAAGTCCTTCGTCTTCGGGAAGCCCGGCTTGCGGATGAGGGGCCTGGTCAGCCGGTGCGGGTGGTGCGCGTAGTCGAAGCCGTAGCGGCCCTTCACGCACAGGCGGTTGTGGTTCGCCGGGCCGTCCTTGCCCGTCACGAACTTGATCTGGTTGTCCTTGACGTGATACGTCAGCAGGCAACCGACGCCGCAGAACGGGCAGACCGAGTCCACGGTCTTGTCCATCTTCAGCAGGCCCACGCCGCGCGCCGGCATCAGCGCGCCGGTCGGGCAGGCCTGCACGCACTCGCCGCAGGCGACGCAGGTGGAGTCGCCCATCGGGTCGTCGAAGTCGAAGACGATCTTCGAGTCCGGGCCGCGCCCCGCGTAGCCGATCACGTCGTTCACCTGCACCTCGCGGCAGGCGCGCACGCAGCGCGTGCACTGGATGCACGCATCCAGGTTCACCGCCATGGCCGGGTGGGAAAGGTCCGCCCGGGGCTGCTCGCGACGCGCGAACCTGGATTTTGGAACCGCAAGCTTCCTTGCCCAGTTCGCCAGCTTGTTCACGCGCGTGTATTCCTGGTCCGGCATGTCGGACATCAGGAGCTCGAGCACCATCTTCTGCGAGGTGAGCGCGCGCGGCGAGTCGGTGGTGACTTCCATGCCCTGCGTCGGGTAGCGGCAGCACGCGGGCGCGAGCGTGCGCTCGCCCTTGATCTCGACCACGCAGGCGCGGCAGTTGCCGTCCGAGCGCTGGTTGCCGCCGTGGCAGAGGTGCGGGATCGCCACGCCGTTCTTCTTCGCGGTGGTGATGATCGGCTCGTCGGGCCGCCCGACCACCGTCTGGCCGTTCAGCTTGAACTCCACCGGCATCATCGCGACCTGACTGTCCTTCGCGCGTTCCATCAGGACACCTCGTTGGCGAAATACTTCATGACGCTCAGCGCCGGGTTCGGCGCCGCCTGCCCGAGGCCGCAGATCGAGGCGTCGATCATGGCCTGCGAGAGCTCCTTCATGAGCGGCTCGTCCCACTTCCCGGCCTGCATGAGCTGCAGCGCCTTCGCGGTGCCGACGCGGCAGGGCGTGCACTGGCCGCAGGACTCGTGCTTGAAGAAGTCCATCAGGTTGCGCGCCACCGCGCTGGCCTTGTCCTTGTCCGAGAAGATGCCGACCGCCGCGCTGCCGATGAAGCACCCGTGCGGCTGCAGGGTGTCGAAATCGAGCGGAATGTCCCCCTTCGACGCAGGGAGAATCCCGCCGGAGGCGCCGCCCGGCAGGTAGCCGTAGAACTGGTGCCCGTCCAGCATGCCGCCGCAGTACTCATCGATGAGTTCGACCACGGTGATGCCCGCAGGTGCCAGGTGCACGCCGGGTTTCTTCACCCGGCCGGAGACCGAGAACGAGCGCAATCCCTTGCGGCCGTGGCGGCCCTGCCCGGCGAACCACGGCGCGCCCTTCTCCACGATCTCGCGCACCCAGTAGACCGTCTCCATGTTGTGCTCGAGCGTCGGGCGGCCGAAGAGACCCACCTGCGCGACGTACGGCGGGCGCAGGCGCGGCATGCCCCGCTTGCCCTCGATCGACTCGATCATCGCCGACTCTTCGCCGCAGATGTACGCCCCGGCGCCCCGGCGCAGGTGAATTTCCGGGACCTTGAAGTTTTCTTTCCTGAGAAGTTCAAGTTCCCGGGAAAGAATGGCCCGGCAACCCGCGTATTCATCGCGGAGATAAACATAGATCGCGGCCACGTCGACCGCCCAGGCGGCGATGAGCATCCCTTCCAGGAAGCGGTGCGGGTCGCGCTCGAGGTACCAGCGGTCCTTGAACGTGCCCGGCTCGCCCTCGTCGATGTTCACCGCCATCAGGCGCGGCGCGGGCTCCGCGGCGACGATGCGCCACTTGCGCCCGGCCGGGAACCCGGCGCCGCCGAGGCCGCGCAGGCCCGAGTCCTCCATGATCTTCGTGATCTCGTCCTTCGAGCGCTTGCCGGTCAGACAATCGGCGAGCAGCTTGTAGCCTCCGGCGGCCTTGTACTGGGAAAGGTCGATGTATTTTCCCGTTTCACAGGTGATCTTTTTCTGTGAGACGGCCGCGGAAATGGAGGGCACCGTGGCGTTGAGGACGGGGTTCTGGCCGACCACCGCCACCGGCGCGGATTCGCAGCGGCCGACGCAAGGCGCGGGAATGACCCGCACTTCCTTCCCGAGATTCAGCTGCCGGAGAAGATCCTTGGCGCCTTCGAGCTCGCAGGAGATGGAGTCGCACACGCGCACCGTCAGCGCAGGCGGCGCGTCGGCGGCATCCTTCACGACGTCGAAATGATGATAGAACGTCGCGACCTCATACACCTCGGCGAGCGCGAGCTTCATCTCCTTCGCCAGCGCGGCGAGGTGCGCGGCGGAAAGGTGGCCGTAGCGGTCCTGGATCTTGTGCAGGTGCTCGATCAGCAGGTCGGCGCGGCGCTCCTCGCTGCCGAGCAGCGCCTGCACTTCCTGCAGCGCCTTCGGGTCGACCTGGCGCCCCTTCGGGGTCGAGCGTACTTTCCTCAGCGGGATGACCGGCTTGCCGTTCATGGAGCCGCCATTATCGGCCCCGGCCCGGAGCGGCTTACTTGACTGCGGTCAAGGGCTTGCCGTGTACACTCGCGCATCTTCCCGTAGCCCCTCCGGCATGGCTGCAAATCCCGAAGTCGCGGTCGATCCCAACAGGCTGCTCTCGGTCGCGGCCGCGGTCGCGAAGGAAGCGCGCCCGCACGTCGAGGCCTACGTCTCGCTCGACAGCTCGCTCGAGCGCGACCTGGGCCTCGACAGCCTCGCCCGCGTCGAGCTGGTGCTGCGCCTGGAGCGCGAGTTCGGCATCAGCCTGCCCGAGCAGGCGCTCGCCTCCAGCGAAACGCCGCGCGACCTGCTGCGCTTCCTGCTCGCCGGCGCCGGCCAGGCGCCGCAGGCGGCCGACCGCACGGTGGCGAGCCTGGTCCAGTCGGAAGGCGTGCGCCCGCCCGCCGAGGCGCAGACGCTCGTCGAGGCGCTCGAGTACCACGTTGAGCGGCAGCCGGAACGTCTTTCCGTCTTTCTCTATGAGAACAATGCCGAGAAACGGCTGACGTATCGGGATATGTGGGAAGGCGCGATGCGCTACGCCGCGCGCCTCGCCGAGGCGGGCCTCTCGCCCGGGCAGACCGTGGCGATCATGCTGCCCACGGGCGCGGACTACCTCTACTGCTTCTACGGCGTGCTGCTCGCCGGCGGCATCCCGGTGCCGCTCTACCCGCCGGCGCGCCTGACGACGATCGAGGATCACATGACGCGCCACGTCTCGATCCTCAGGAGCTGCGGCGCGGCGATCATGGTGACGATCCCCGAGGCGAAGGCGCTCGCGTGGCTGCTCCGCGCGCAGGTGGAGACGCTGAAGGCAGTCCTGGTTCCACAAGATTTTCTTGAAAGTGGCAATGCGTTTACCCCGGTAAAGGGACGTTCCGGACAGATTGGTTTCCTGCAGTACACCTCGGGCAGCACCGGCAACCCGAAGGGCGTGGTGCTCACGCATGCGAACCTGCTGAACAACGTGCGCCAGATGGGCAAGTCGGCGCGCGCCACGCAGGAGGACGTGTTCGTGAGCTGGCTGCCGCTCTACCACGACATGGGCCTGATCGGCGGCTGCTTCGCGACCATGTACCTCGGCTTCCCGGTGGTGCTGATGTCGCCGCTCGCGTTCCTCTCGCGCCCGTCGAGCTGGATGCGCGCGATCCACCGCCACAAGGGGACGATCTCCGGCGGGCCCAATTTTTCCTATGAGCTGTGCCTGCGCAGGATCCCGGACGAGGAGATGGAGGGGCTGGACCTTTCCTCGTGGCGGTTCGCCTTCAACGGCGCCGGGCCGGTCAGTCCCGACACCATGCGGGCATTCTCGGAGAAATTCAAAAAATACTCCTTTGATGAAAATGCAATGTCGCCGGTCTACGGCCTGGCGGAGAACACGGTCGGCGTGGCGTTCACGCCGCCGGGCACGCCCTGGCGCATGGATCGGCTCGACCGCGACATCTTCTCGCGCACCGGCGAGGCGGTGGACGCGAAGCCCGGCGACCCGGCGCCGCTGCGCGTGGTCGGCTGCGGCCACGTGATCGAGGAGCACGACCTGCGCGTGGTGGACGCGGCCGGCCTCGAGCTGCCCGACCGCAACGAAGGCCAGCTGCAGTTCCGCGGCCCGTCCGCCACCTCGGGCTACTACCGCAACCCGGAGGGGACGAAGGGCCTGTTCGCCGGCGATGGCTGGGTGAACACGGGCGATCGCGCCTACCTCTCCGAAGGCATGGTGTACATCACCGGCCGGGAAAAGGACGTCATCATCCGCGGCGGGCGCAACATCAGCCCTTACGAGCTGGAGGAGGCGGTCGGCGACCTGCCCGGCATCCGCCGCGGCTGCGTGGCGGTGTTCGGCTCCCCCGACCCGCAGAGCGGCACCGAGCGCGTGGTCGTGCTTGCCGAGACCCGACAACACGATTTTTCGCTTCATGAGAATCTGAGATCGCGGATCAACGACCTCGCTCTCTCGTTCATCGGCGCGCCGGCCGACGACATCGTCCTTGCGCCGCCGCACACGGTGCCGAAGACCTCCAGCGGCAAGATCCGCCGCGTCGCGGCGCGCGAGTACTACGAGCGCGGGCCGGAGGCGGTGAAGCCCCAGGCGGTCTGGCTGCAGCTCTTCCGCCTCGGCGCGGCGGGGGTCGCGCCGCAGCTGCGCCGCGGCTGGCGCGTCGCGCGCGGCTTCGGCTTCGCGGCGCGCGCCTGGCTCCTCATGGCGCTCTTCCTTCCGCTGCTCATGGCGTTCGCCGCCGCGGTGCCGGGCCTGCCGACGTGGCGGATGGGCGGGCGGCTCTCGCGCCTGTTCTTCCGCTGGGCGGGAATCCCGCTGGTCGTGCGCGGGCTGGAGAACCTCCCGGCCGCCGGGGTGGTGGTCATCGCCGCCAACCACACGAGCTACCTCGACGGCGCGGTCCTGCTGGCCGTGCTCGAGCCGCGCGAGTACGCCTTCGTCGCGAAGCGCGAGCTCGAGGCCAATCCCCTGTCGCGGACCCTCGTGAGGGGGATCGGCGCCGAGTTCGTCGAGCGCTTCGACGTGCAGAAGAGCGCCGAGCATGCCGACGGCCTCGCCGAGGCGGTGCGCGCCGGGCGCTCGCTGATCATCTTCCCCGAAGGCACGCTGAGGCGGCACACCGGCCTCATGCAGTTCCGCGCCGGCGCCTTCCAGGCCGCGGCCCGCGCCGGCGTGCCGGTGGTGCCGGTCGCGCTGCGCGGCGTGCGCTCGGTGCTGCGCGACGGCACCTGGTATCCGCGCCGCTCGCCGATTGCCGTCACCTTCAGCGCCCCCGTGCTCCCCGACGGCGAGGACTGGAACGCGATGCTGCGCCTGCGCGACCGGGTGCGCGCCGAGATCGCCCGCCACTGCGGCGAGCCCGACCTCGCCTAGAAAAAGGTGCCAGGAACCTTTTTCCCTGGAGAAAAGGTTCCTGGCACCTTTTTCTACAGCCTGATCGTTCCCTCGACGCAGGTCACCGAAGTGCCGCCGAGGTGCGCACGGCCGCTCGCATCGTGGCGCATGAACACGCGGCCGTCCCGGCCCATCTGCATCCCCTGCCGGGCGACGTAGGCATCGCCGAAGCGATCGTCCTTGTGGTGGCGCAGGTACGCGGCGATGCTGAGGTTGCCGGTGCCGCAGACCGGATCTTCCGGGATGCCGTGGTAGGGCGCGAAGGCGCGCACGTGGATCGCGGACTCGCCGTCGTCCGACTTCGCGAACAGGCAGATGCCGGCGAGGTCGAGCTTCTCGCTGAGCTTCAGCAGCACCGGGACGTCGGGCTTCAGCGCGGCGAGGAACCTGGCGTCGCGCACCTCCGCCACCACCCAGACCGCGCCGACGTCGATGCGCATCGGCGCCGAGACGACCTCGGCGCCGATCGGCTCGGAGACGGGCGTCATCTTCGGCTTCGGCCCGAGGACCGAGATCCTTCCGTCCTGGACCTCCAGATCGAATATCCCAGCCTGGCATTCCTGCTTCAAGAATCTCTTGGAGGAAACAAAACCGGATTCGAGGGCGGCATGTGCGCTGCCGAGCGTCGGGTGCCCGGCGAAGGGCAGCTCCTGGAGCGGCGTGAAGATGCGCAGCTTGTAGTCCGCCGCCTCGCTCTTCAGGAGGAAAGTGGTCTCCGAGAGGTTGGTCCAGTTGGCGATGCGCTGCATCGCCGCGGTGTCGAGTCCCTCGGCGCCGATCACGACGGCGACGGGATTGCCCCTGAAAGGCTGCGACGTGAAGACGTCGACCTGCTTGAAGCGGAGGGTCGTCATGGCCGCATGTTCCCAGCCTTTTCCGGACGCCGCCAGAGCACAGATCCCTGAAAAAGAATCAGCGCTTGAGGATGCGCAGCAGGTTGTGGTGGGCGTCGGTGAAGATCGGCAGGTCGGGGCGCTCTTCGATGGCCTCGGTGGCCTCCTCGAGGACCGGCCATGCGAGGAGCTTGCGGTTGCGGGTGACGATCACCTGGTCGGTGGAGGAGTACCAGTACTCCTTGCCGGTGTCGGTGGACATGGGGGAATCGGAGACGTTGTACGCCTCCAGGCCGAACTCGGCGGCGAGGCGCTTCACCACCGGGAGCAGGTTGACGAAGCGGTTGGTCGCCTGGAAGACGATCACGCCGTCCTCGTTGATGTGCTTCACGTAGAGCGCCATCGCCTCCTTCGTCACGAGGTGCATCGGGATCGAGTCGCCGGAGAAGGCGTCGACGCCCAGCACGTCGTAGCCGCGCGGCGGCTCGCGCTCGAGCGACAGGCGCCCGTCGCCGAGGACGATCTCGGTCTGCGCCGCGGTGTCGCGCAGGAACGTGAACTCCTTTTTCGCCACGTCCACCACGCGCGGGCTGATCTCGTAGAAGGCGAGCCGGTCGCCCGGCTGCATCCACGCGCCGATCACGCCGGCGCCCAGGCCGATCACCCCGACGCTGAGCGGCCTGCCCGGCTGCAGGTCGCGCAGCGAGCGGAACACGCGGCCGTAGCCCGAGCTCGGGTTGAAGTAGTCCGCCGGCGTGTTGCGGAAATCCTCGCCCAGGAGCTGCCCGCCGTGCATGATGCCGCCGTGGTACATGGCGCGGTAAGGCACCGGCGACGGATGGTCGGCGGTACGCACGACGCCGTAGAAGTCGCGCTCCATCACCCGCACGCCGCGCGCGTAGTCCTCGGCGGCGCGGAAGACGAGCACCACCACCGCCATGCCGACCGCGGCGGCGCCGATCCGGGCCAGCTTCTCCACGCGGAAGAGAAAGACCGCGCTGAGCATCACCAGGGCGATGCCGAGCTCGTAGTAGCCGGACAGCACGAGCGGCGCGACGATCGCCACCAGCACCGCGCCGAGCGCGCCGCCGAGCGACATCATCAGGTAGAAGCGCGTCAGGTGCGCCGGGTCGGGCTTCAGGCGCGCGAGCTCGCCGTGGCAGAACATGCAGCCGACGAACATGCCGATCAGGTACAGCGGCGCCGCGGTGCGCAGGTCGAGCGACGGCACGTACCAGGCCATGGCCGGCAGCAGGATCGCCATCCACAGGATGAAGGTGAGCCGGTGGTACCAGCGCGGGTGGTCGAACGCGAGGATGAACGTGACGAGGTAGAGCGCGAGCGGCAGCACCCAGAGGAACGGCACGCTCGAGATGTTCTGCGTGATGTGGTTGCTCACCGCGAGCAGCATCACCGAGCCCATCGCCGACAGGCCCAGCCATTGCAGCTGGATCAAGGTCGAGGGCTTTGGACTTTGCGCCTTTTCGATCCTGGCTTCCTTCTGAGAATCGGAAAGCGACAGCCAGGCGGTTCCGGCGCACAGGAACGCGAAGGCGACGAAGACGAACGACCAGCCCCAGCCGAGCTGCGTCAGGTCGAAGAGCGGCTCGAAGAAGAGCGGGAAGCCGAGCAGCGCGAGGAGCGAGGCGAAGTTCGAGAGCGCGAACAGGCGGTAGGGCACGGCGCTCTGGAAGCGCCGCCAGTACCAGTGCTGCACGAGCGGCGTGGTGGTCGAGAGCAGGAAGTACGGCAGGCCGATGGTCGCGACCAGGAGCAGCAGGATGCGCGTGATCGGCTCCTCGTCGCCCTGCGGCTTCCAGCCGGTGGAGGCGAGGATCGGCAGCGTGGCGAGCGAGAGCGCGAGCAGGCCGATGTGCAGGATCGCCTGGCGCCGCGCGCCCAGGCGCAGCGTCAGGTCGGCGTACGCATAGCCCGCGAGCAGGATGCTCTGGAAGAAGACGAGGCACGTGGTCCACACCGCCGCCGAGCCGCCGAACCAGGGCAGGATCTGCTTGGCGATGACCGGCTGGACGAGGAACAGCAGGAACGAGGAGAGGAAGATCGTTCCGGCGTAGGGCAGCGTAGCGAGAAGGGAGATGCGACCGGCGACGGTGGCGCTAATGATTGCGGGCTTTCACGAAGAGCCGCGCATTCTAACCAACCCGCCAATGCGCGAACAGCGGCCCCGCGGCGAGCTTCATTCCGCCTGGTCGACGCCGTGCGCCTTCACAGCGCGATCCTGCGCGCCTCGGCCGCCGCGCGGTACACTGCCTCCTGCACGCGCAGGTTGGCGAGGTAGTCGCGCCCGGTGTTCTCCAGCGGCGTGCCCTGCAGGAAATGCGCGACGACGTGGCGCTGCAGGGCCTCGCAGCAGCCGCCGCCGAAAGCGTCGTCGGGGCCGCGGTCGTAGCGATGCTCCGCCTCGGGCTCGCGATGCGGCTTCCACCACAGCCTCGCCTCGCCGTCGAGCCGCAGCACGCCCTTTTCCCCTTCGAGCCACATCTCGCCCATCGTGCGGCGCGGATTCGCCGCGACGTGGTCGTTCAGCCGGTTGCCGTCGAAGAGCCCGGTCGCTCCGCCGGCGAACTCGAACACGATGTAGCCCGCGTCTTCGCCGGCGATGGCCGGGTTCAATCGCCTCAGGAGCGCCGAGACGGCGCTGACCTCGCCCATCAGGAAGCGGAACGTGTCGATCCAGTGGATCGCCGTCTCGTGGACGAGGAAGCGCGCCATCTTCTGGAAGTAGGGCTGGCGCTCGAGGTAGGCGCGCGGGCCCTGCCCGTCGCCGGGGCGCAGGCGGAACGCGACGCTGTGCAGCGTTCCCAGGCTGTCCTGCGCAATGAAGCGGCGGGCTTCCCGATACCAGGGCTGCCAGCGGAAGTTCTCGTGCACGACCAGCGGAATGCCGGCGCGCTGCGCCGTGTCGACCACCTCCACCGCCTCCGCATAGGTCGGCGCGAGCGCCTTCTGGCAGATCACCGGCACTCCGCGCGCCGCTGCCTCGCGCACGAGGGCGAGATGCGTCTCGGGCGGCGTGACGATGTCGAGGAGGTCCGGCCGGGCTTTCGCGACGAGCTCCTCCAGGGAGGAGAACGCCGGGAGGCCTTTCACCTTCGCGGCGTCGCGGTCGCACCAGCCGACGAGCTCGGCCTGCGCGATGGCGCGCCAGCCCTGCAGGTGGAACTGGCTGAAATAGCCGGCGCCCACGCCGGCCACGCGCATGCGTCTCACGGATTCCAATGTATATCTTCCGGCCACGTTCTGCGCCGGCGTCGCTCCCTTCGGTATCCTTCGCCCATGCCCCGCTTCGCCGCCAACCTGAGCATGATGTTCCAGGAGGTGCCGTTCCTCGAGCGCTTCGGCGCGGCCGCCGCGGCCGGGTTCCGCGGCGTCGAGTTCCTCTTCCCCTACGACTTCGCGGCGCAGGACATCGCGCGCGCGCTACGCGACGGCCGGCTCGAGAACGTGCTGTTCAACACGCCGCCGGGCGCCTGGGCGGCCGGTGAGCGGGGCCTCGCTTCCCTGCCCGGCCGCGAGGCCGAGTTCCGCGCGGGCGTTTCGCGCGCGATGGAATATGCGCAGGCGCTGGGCACGCCGCGGGTCCATGTCATGGCCGGCCTCTTGCCCGCGGGCGCCGAGCGCGCGCGCCATCGCGATGCGTACCTCGCCAACCTGCGCCATGCCGCCGCGGAAGCGGCCCGGCATCGCCTCGAAGTGCTGATCGAGCCGATCAATACGCGCGACATCCCCGGGTACTTCCTGAACACCCAGGCCGAGGCGCACGCGGTCCGCGAGGAGGTCGGGGCGCCGAACCTCAAGGTGCAGATGGACCTCTACCATGCGCAGATCGTGGAGGGCGACCTCGCGATGAAGATCCGCCGCTACCTGCCGCAGGTCGGCCATTTCCAGATCGCCGGAGTGCCGGAGCGGCACGAGCCCGATCGCGGCGAAGTGAGCTACCCGTATCTCTTCCGCCTGCTCGATGAGCTCGGCTACGCGGGCTGGATCGGCTGCGAATACCGGCCTGCGGGACGCACGGAGGACGGGCTCGGCTGGCTGCAGCCCTGGCTCGCGCGCTAGATGCTCCTCGGCTGCATCGCCGACGATCTCACCGGCGCCACCGACCTCGGCGTCACGCTCGCCCGCGAAGGCCTGGCGGTCGTGCAGGTGAACGGCGTGCCGGGGGCCGACCTGCGCGTCGACGCCGCCGATGCCGTCGTGGTGGCGCTGAAGTCGCGCACCAACCCGCCCGAGGAAGCCGTGGCGTGGTCGCTGCAGGCCCTCGCGTGGCTGCGCCGCCGCGGCGCCGCGCGGATCTACTTCAAGTACTGCTCGACCTTCGACTCGACTGCGCGCGGCAACATCGGCCCGGTCGCCGATGCCCTGGTCGAGGCGCTCGGCGGCCGCTTCACGGTCGCGACGCCGGCGTACCCGCGCAACGGCCGCACCGTCTACCAGGGCCACCTCTTCGTCAACGGGGTGCCGCTTGCCGAATCCGGAATGAAGGACCATCCGCTCACGCCGATGCGCGACTCCAACCTCGTGCGCGTGCTCGCGTCCCAGACGCCGCACCGCGTCGCGCTCGTCCCGTTCGAGGTGATGGACGCCGGCGCGGGCAGCATCCGCGCACGCCTGGACGCGCTCGCGAAGGAAGCGCGCTACGCGATCCTGGACGCGCTCACCGACGAGCACTTGGTCGCCGCGGGCGAGGCCTGTGCCCATCTTCCGCTCACGACCGGAGGCGCGGGGCTCGCGATGGGGC
Source organism: uncultured bacterium (assembly GCA_965233165.1). GTDB lineage: Bacteria > Pseudomonadota > Gammaproteobacteria > Burkholderiales > SG8-39 > SCGC-AG-212-J23. The sequence continues at coordinate 17,943 of CBDDRX010000144.1, forward strand.
TCGCGCGCGCACTGGCCGCCGGCGGCAGCGCGCGGGCCGCGGCATTCCCGCGCGCCGAGGGGCCGATCGCCCTGCTGTCGGGAAGCTGCTCGCGCGCCACGCTCGAGCAGGTCGCGGTGGCGAAGGCGCGGCTGCCGGCGTGGCAGCTCGACCCCGAACGCCTCGACGCCGCGGCGGCGCTCGCCTGGGCGCGCGCGCAGGCCGGCGCCGCTGCTTACCTCATCTACGCCTCGGCGCCGCCGGAACGGATCGCCCGGGGGCGAGAGGCCGAGATCGAGGCCTGCTTCCGTGCCATTGCGCAAGGCCTCGCCAGCCACGGCGTGCGCCGCTTCGTCGTCGCCGGCGGCGAGACTTCCGGCGCAGTCGTGGACGCGCTCGGCGTGCGCGCGCTTGCCATCGGGCCGGAGATCGATCCCGGCGTGCCGTGGACCGCGGCGGCCGACGGCACGCCCTACCAGCTTGCGCTCAAGTCGGGTAACTTCGGCGGCCCGGATTTCTTCCTGAAGGCGATCGGGCACCCGGCATGACGGAAAGCCAGCTCCGCGAGCAGCTCGTGATGTTCGGGCAGTCCCTGTACCAGCGCGGCTACGCGCATGGCAGCTCGGGGAACCTGAGCGCGCGCCTGCCCGACGGCCTGCTCGTCACGCCGACCAATTCCTGCCTCGGCCGGCTCGATCCGGCGCGCATCTCGAAGCTCGACCCGGAGGGCCGCCACGTCTCCGGCGATGCGCCCTCGAAGGAAGGCTTCCTGCACCTTGCCATGTACCAGGAGCGGCCTTCCGAGCAGGGGATCGTGCACCTGCACTGCACGCACTGCGTCGCGCTTTCGTGCCTGGACCACGAGCGCCCCGACGACCTGCTGCCGCCGATCACCGCCTACTACGTGATGCGCATCCGGCGCCTGCCGCTCGTGCCGTACTTCCGGCCCGGGGACCGCGCGCTCGCCGAGGCGGTGCGCGAGAAGGCGCAGAAGCACCACGCGGTGCTGCTCGCCAACCATGGCCCGGTGGTGGCCGGGAAATCACTGGAGGACGCGGTCTACAACGCCGAGGAAATGGAGGAGACGGCCAAGCTCTTCTTCCTGCTCCAGGGCCAGCGCACGCGGCTGCTCGACGCCGCGAAGATCGCCGACCTGGAGGCGCACTTCCCGAGCTAGCGCAGGACCTTCTTCAGCAGCCGGCCCATCTCGGCCGGGTTCTTCGTCACCTTGATGCCGCACGACTCCATCACCGCGAGCTTCTCCTGCGCGGTGCCCTTGCCGCCGGAGATGATCGCACCGGCGTGCCCCATGCGCTTCCCGGGCGGCGCCGTGACCCCGGCGATGAAGCCGACCACCGGCTTCTTCATGTTCTTCTTCACCCAGAGCGCGGCCTCTTCCTCGTCCGAGCCGCCGATCTCGCCGATCATGATGACCGCGTCGGTGCCCGGGTCGTCGTTGAAGAGCTTCATGACGTCGATGTGCTTCATCCCGTTGACCGGATCGCCGCCGATGCCCACCGCGCTCGACTGGCCGATGCCGAGCTCGGTGAGCTGGCAGACCGCCTCGTAGGTGAGCGTGCCCGAGCGCGACACCACGCCGACGCGGCCCGGCTTGTGGATGTGCCCCGGCATGATGCCGATCTTGATCTCCCCCGGCGTGATCACGCCCGGGCAGTTCGGCCCGACGAGCTTCGCCTTCCGGTTCTCTTTCCTCATCCGGTCGCGCACCTCGATCATGTCGCGCACCGGGATGCCCTCGGTGATGCAGATCACGAGGTCGAGGTCCGCCTCCACCGCCTCCCAGATCGCCGCCGCCGCGAACGGCGGCGGGACGTAGATGACCGACGTATTCACCCCCGCCTTTTCCTTTGCATCCTTGACGGTGCCGAAGATCGGGATCCCCTCGAAATTCTCACCCGCCTTCTTCGGGTTGACGCCCGCCACGTAGCACGCCTTCCCGTTCGCGTAGGCCCGGCTGGTCTGCGTGTGGAACATCCCGGTCTTGCCGGTAATGCCCTGCGTGACGACCCGCGTGCTCTTGTCGATGAGGATGCTCATTTCTTCTTCCCCTTCGCCTTCTTTCCGGGCTTCTTCTTTGCCGGCTTTGCCGGCTTCTTCCTGGTCACGGGCTTCTTTGCCTTCGCTTTCACTTTCGAAGAAGTCTTCTTCTTCGCGACGGGCTTGGCCTTCTTCTTCGCGGGCTTCGCTTTCTTCTTCAGGGTGGCGACGACCTTCTGCGCGGCGTCGGCCATGTTGTCGGCGGAGATGATCGGCAGGCCGGAGTCCTTGAGGATCTTGCGGCCCAGGTCCTCGTTGGTGCCCTTCATGCGCACGACCAGCGGCACGGAGAGCTTCACCTCGCGCGCGGCGGCGACGATGCCGGCGGCGATGGTGTCGCACTTCATGATGCCGCCGAAGATGTTGACGAGGATCGCCTTCACCTTCGGGTTGGAGAGCATGATCTTGAACGCGGCGGTGACCTTCTCGGCGGTGGCGCCGCCGCCGACGTCGAGGAAGTTCGCCGGCGAGCCGCCGAAGAGCTTGATCGTGTCCATCGTCGCCATGGCGAGGCCGGCGCCGTTCACCATGCAGCCGATCTGCCCGTCGAGCGAGATGTAGCTCAGGTCGAACTTCGACGCCTCGACCTCGAGCGGGTCCTCCTCGTCCAGGTCGCGCAGGGCGACGATCTCGGGATGGCGGAAGAGCGCGTTCGAGTCGAAGTTCATCTTCGAATCGAGGACCACGACAGAATTGTTCTTTGAAAGAACCAACGGGTTTATTTCAGCGAGGGAGGCATCCGTGTCCCAGAAGCACTTGTAGAGCTTCTTGAAGATCTCCGCGGCCTCGCCGACCGCGGCCTCGGGAAGGCCGATCTTGCGCGCGACGTCGGTCGCGTCCTTGTCCACGAGCCCGGTGGCCGGGTCGATGAACACCTTGTGGATCTTCTCCGGCGTATGCGCGGCGACTTCCTCGATGTCCATGCCGCCCTCGGAGGACGCCATCAGCGCCACTTTCTGCGTGCCGCGGTCGACCACCATGCCGACGTAGAGCTCCTTCGCGATGTCGGCGCCCTCCTCGATCAGCAGGCGGCGGACCTTCTGCCCCTCCGGGCCGGTCTGGTGCGTCTTGAGCTGCATGCCCAGGATCTGCGACGCGTGCTTCTTCACTTCATCCAGGGATTTGGCGACCTTCACGCCACCCCCCTTGCCGCGGCCGCCGGCATGGATCTGCGCCTTGACGACCCAGACCTTGCCGCCGAGCTTCTTCGCCGCTTCCACGGCCTCCTCGACGCTGAACGCGGGGAAGCCGCGCGGCGTCGGCATGCCGAACTGGCGGAAGATTTCCTTGCCCTGGTACTCGTGGATTTTCAAGAGACCTTCTCCCTATACCATTTTGGATACCACTTCTTCACGGTTTCCGTGGTCGTGTCGAGCGCGTGGCACTGGTCGAGCTGGAAGGGCTTCGGGCCGTTCTCGGATTCCTCGGGCATCTCGCCGGCGAAGGTCTGGATCGCCGCGGTCGGCAGGCCGCCGAGCATCTCGGTGATGTGCGTGCAGCCGCGCACGCTGCCGAGCAGCTCGTGCACGCTCTTGCGGAAGCCCTTCATCAGGTTCAGGCCGACCAGCTTGCCGTAGGCCGGGGCGATGTTCTCGCAGCCGCCGGGATACGGCACCGCGTCGGAGCTCGCGACGGCGGCGACCACGTTGAAGCGCCGGTCGATCGTGATGCGCACCCACATGTCGTGGATCGCCTGGCCGGCGCGCCGCACGCCGGTCTTCAGCCGGTAGTCGTGGTTCTTGACGTCGTTGAGGTGCGCCTCGATGTCCCAGAGGCCGTCGGCGCGCTTGTAGCCTTCGTAGCGGATGCGGCGGGTGTGCGTGAGCTCGCGCTCGACTTCGGGAACCGGAAGCGGCATAAGGCGCGCATTCTAGCGACTCGCGGGACCGGAGTCAGGCGAGGTAGTAGGAGAGCAGGAAGCCGAGCAGCATCAGCATCACGCCCAGCCCCATCGCGCCCGAGGCCCAGGTGCGCCCCAGCGGTCCGCGCGGACCGTGCACCGCCCTCGCCCACGCCTCCAGCCGGGCGAGCGAACCGGCGCCCGCCGCTTGAACCGCCTGCATGACCGTCCCCAGAGCGCGTTCCAGGCCGGAAAGCATGGCGGGGAAAAGCCTGCGGTAGAGCCAGTCCACGTCCAGCGTGATGGTGAGCGTGCGGCGCAGCCAGCCGAGCATCACGAAGAAGGCAAGGCCGGAGAAGAGCAAGAGCTGCAGCTGCGCCACGACGTGGAAGCCCGTGTACGGCACGTAGTCCACGGCGTGCGGCAGCAGCGCGTAGAGCGGCTCGTAGAAGATCCCGAGGCCGATGCACAGCGCCGAGACGAGCACCATCGCGAGGCGCAGGTTCCACGGCGGCTCGGGCGGGCGCAGCCCGGAGTCCTTCTGGAAGAACACGAACCACGGGAACTTGATGCCAGCGTGCAGGAAAACGCCGGCGGACGCCACGGCGAGGAGCAGCCACACCCAGAGCAGGTGCCCGTCGGCCGCCGCCTGCGTGGCCATCGACTTGCTCACGAACCCGGACGTCAGGGGGAACGCCGAGATGGCAAGCGCGCCGATGATCCCGCAGGCGGCGGTGAGGGGCATGCTGTGGTAGAGCCCGCCGAGGTCGGTGCACTTCCTGCGGCCGGTCATAAGCAGCACCGAGCCGGCCGACATGAGCAGCAGCGCCTTGTAGAGGATGTGCGTGAACGCGTGCGCCGCCGCGCCGTTGAGCGCGAGCTCGGTGCCGATGCCGATGCCCACGATCATGAAGCCGACCTGGTTGACGATGCTGTAGGCGAGGATGCGGCGCATGTCGTTTTCGAGCAGCGCGTACAGGATCCCGTAGAACACCATGACCAGCCCCACGTACACCAGCAGCTCGACGCCCGGGAAGCCGCGCATCAGCACGTACACCGCGGTCTTGGTCGTGAACGCGGAGAGGAACACCATCCCGCTCCACGACGCCTCCGGGTACGCGTCGGGCAGCCAGGCCGACAGCGGCCAGGCCCCGGCATTCACGAGGAACGCCGCCAGGATCAGCCATTGCCAAACGGTATCGAGCGTCATGGCAGTAAAGGCCGTCCCGGAAGACAGCACCTGTCCTGCCACGCCGACGAAGAGCAGCATCCCGCCGAAGAGGTGCACCATCAGGTAGCGCAGGCTCGCGCGGTACGCGGCCGGTGTCGCCGCGCTCCACAGGACCAGCGTCGAGCCGATCGCCATCGCCTCCCAGAACATGAATACCGTGATCAGGTCCCCGGCGAGCGCCACGCCGATCGCCGAGCCGGCGTAGAAGAACGCCGCCGGCATCTCGAGGCGCTTCTCCTGGTTGAGCGAGAAGAGCGCCCCCGCGAACGCCATGATCGCGAAGATCAGCGCGAACAGGCGCGAGAGCTTGTCGACCGCAAACGGCACGATCTCCATGCCGAGGAACGTTGTCTTCCAGAGGAATCCTTCCTGGAGATTCCATGTGAGGGCAACGGCGGCAAGCGGCGCCGCGAGGGCGACCGCGGAGCGCGGTGCGCCGCGGAGCAGCGCGACCAGGAGGGCACCGGCGAAAAGCGCGAGCGAGGGATGGACGAGGACGCTACTCATCGTCGTAGTAGTCATCGGGGCGTTTGACGAACAGGCCGATGCCCTTGGCAATCAGGATCAGCGCCGCGCAGGCGAGGAAGCCGTAGAGCGCGTTGAAGCCGAAGAGCTTCTCCACGGAGAAGTGCGGATGCCATTGCACGAGCGGCTCGGCCGCCAGCGTCGCCGCGAGGACGGCGAGGAAGGTTACCCAGAGGCGCCGCACCACGTCAGCCTCCGGCGACCCGCGCCGCCAGGGCGAGCGGCAGGTCGGAGAAGAAGAACATCAGGATCGTCAGCGCCGAGGTGACGGCCATGGCTGCCAGCATGCTGGCCGGGGCTTCCCCTCCGGACGCAGCTTTTTCCTTTTCAACGGCGAAGAAGGCGCGATAGACGATCGGCAGGAAGTAGCCGGCGTTCAGCAGCGTGCTCGCGACGATCACCGCGAGCGCGAGCCAGTGCTGCCCTTCCACCGCGCCGGAGACCATGAACCACTTGCTGACGAAGCCGGCGGCGGGCGGCAGGCCGATCATGGAGAGCGCGCCGATCGCGAACGCGGCGAAGGTCCACGGCATGCGCCGGCCCAGGCCGTCGAGCTCGCTCACCTCGGTCTTGTGCGCGGCGGTGTACACCGCGCCGGCGGCGAAGAAGAGCGTGATCTTGCCGAACGCGTGCGCCGCGATGTGCAGCACCGCGCCGGCGATGCTGAGCGGCGCAAGGAGCGCGGTGGCGAGGACGAC
>CBDDRX010000145.1:0-3985 GCA_965233165.1 uncultured bacterium
GTGGTGCCGAACTGCTTCCGCGTCATCCAGCACTCGAACTGGAAGCTGTTCATGGAGAACCAGATCGACGCGCTGCACCCGTCGGTCACGCACCAGTCGACCGGGCGCGCCGCGCACGAGGTCGAGAAGCAGCTCGCGAAGAAGGCGAAGAACGGCGAGGCGCCGCTCTCGTACCACATGCTCTCCGCGTTCGCGACGGTGACGATCGACAAGTGGGACAACTTCCAGACCATCAACTACCCGCAGGGCCACTGCATCCTCACCGGGTACATGGGGCTGCGCCCGCAGGACCCGGATACGAAGGCCTACGACAGGATCATGATCAAGAAGTACGGCCAGAAGCGCTTCGAGGAGATCGTCGGCGTCAACATCCACCACGTGCTCGTCTATCCCGGGCTTTCCGTGCAGTCGCCGCTGCAGCAGCTGCGCGCGGTGCGCCCCCTGGGCGTGGACCGCACGCTCACCGAGATCTGGCACTTCCGGCTGAAAGGCGCGCCGGAGGCGATCTACCGCCGCTCCCTCGCCTACTACAACCTGGTGAACTCGCCCGCGACGCTGATCAACGCCGACGACCTGGAGAACTTCTGGAAGTGCCACCAGGGCCTTTCCTCCGACGGCGGCGACTGGGTGAGCTTCGCGCGCCACCACGGGCACGACATCGAGAAGGACGGCGAGATCTCCAGTGCGCCGAACCAGGGGACTTCGGAGGCACCGATGCGCAACCAGATGCGGGCCTGGTCGGAGTACCTGAAATGAAGGAACAGCACGCCGTCGAGCAATTCCTCTACAGGCAGTCCGAGCTTCTCGACACGAAGCGCTGGCAGGACTGGGTCGACCTCTTCACGCCCGACGGCATCTACTGGATGCCCCCCGAGCGCTCGTATACGACCTGGGATGGCCAGCCGGCGATCTTCGCCGAGGACAAGAACCTGATGACCGTGCGGATGAACCGCGTCCTGCACCCGGACGCCTGGTCGCAGCGCCCGCTCTGGGAGACCAACCATGTGGTTTCCAATGTTTCCATTCAAAGGACAAAGCCGAATGGAGACGTCGAAGTGCGCTCGCGCTTCCACATGATGGAGCTCAGGCGCGACGACGTGCGGCACTTCGCCGGTCAATACACCCACCACCTGAAGAAGGCGAAAAGCGGCTACCGGATCAAGCTGCAGCGCGTCGACATGACCAACGCCCAGGCGGCCTACGACTACGTGCTGCAGGTCTGGGTCTAGACGTCTATTTCAGCGATTCTTTCGCCGCGCTCGCTCCGGCGAGCCGGCCGAACACCGCGCCGTTGGTGAGGCCCGTGCCGCCGGGATAGTTGAACCAGAAGATCCCGCCCACCAGCTCGCCGGCGGCGTACAGCCCCGGGATCGGCTCGCCGTCGGTCGACATGACCTGCGCCTCGGTGTCGATGCGCAGCCCGCCGAAGGTGAACGTGATGCCGCAGGTGACCGCGTAGGCCTCGAACGGCGGCGTGTCCAGCGTGTTGGCCCAGTTGGATTTGTTGATGCTCAGGTTCTTGGTGCCTCTTCCATCCTTGACGTTGGGATTGAAGGGCATCTCCGTCTGCACCGCGGCGTTGTAGTTCCTGAGCTCCTCCACCGCCGTCCTGGGCAGCTCCATCTTCTCCACCAGCTCTTCCAGGGTGTTCGCGGTCACCTTCGTGACCTGGCGGATGCGGTACTCGTCGCGCAGCTGCGCCTTCACTTTCGCATCGAAGACCTGCCACGCGTACTGGCCGGGCTGGCCGAGGATGACGCGGCCGTACTTCGCATAGGTGTAGTTGCGGAAGTCCGCGCCCTCGTCGACGAAGCGCCTTCCTTCCGCGTTCAGGTAGACCGCCCACGGATACGAGTGCTTCTGGAAGCCGTCGCCGACCGCGAGGTCGCCGAACTCCGGCGCGTTGCGGTCCCAGGCCACCGCGTGGCAGCCGGACCAGTTGCCCACCGGCGCGGCGCCGATGTCGAGCGCCATGCGGAGCACGTCGCCCGTGTTGAAGCGCGTGCCGCGCACCTTCGCGAGCTCCCAGCCCGGCCCCAGGTAGCGCGCGCGCATCTCGGGATTGGCCTGGAAGCCTCCGGCGGCAAGGACAACGGCTTTCCCGAAGAGGTCTTTCGTCTTCCCGTTCTCCCGGACTTTCACGCCTTTCACACCATCGTCGTCGGCCAGGAGCGAAACCACGCGCGCCCCGTAGCGGATCTCGATGCCGGTCTTCCTCGCGATCTGCGTCAGGCCTTCCACCAGCCCCGGCCCGCCGCCGACGGCCTCGACGGTGAGGCCGCCCCAGAACTTGAACTTGCCGCCGATGTTGAAGGCCTGCCGGCCCCAGGCCGCGGTGAAGCGCACACCTTTCTTCTTCATCCACTCGACGGTCGCCAGGCTGCGCTTCACCAAGATCTCGGTCAGGTCCGGGTCGCAGCGAAATTCCGTCACCCGCGCCATGTCGTCCAGAAACTGGTCCGACGTGTAGGTGCCGAAGTCGGTGCGCGCGATCTCCTCCGGGCTGAGGTCCCACATGACCTTCTTCAGGTCCTCGACGCCGTCGTAGGCGACGCGGAAAAGGCCCGCAGTGAAGCGCGAGTTGCCGCCGGACTCCTCCTCCGGGGCGCGCTCGAGGACCAGGATCTTCTTCACGGACTCGGCCGCCGACAGCGCCGCGCACAGGGCCGCGTTGCCCCCGCCCACCACGATCACGTCGAATTGCTCGCGCACGGCGGGATGTTACCTTTGGGACCGTGACTCGGGCTCGAAACGCGCTTCCGGTCGTCGTGGCGGGCGGCGGCATCGGCGGTCTCGCCGCCGCGCTCGCCCTCGCGCGCAAGGGCTTCCACAGCATCGTCCTCGAGCAGGCGCGCGAGTTCGGCGAGATCGGCGCCGGCATCCAGCTCGCGCCCAACGCCTGGCATGCCATCGACGCGCTCGGCGTCGGCGAGCGGGTGAAGAAGGAAGCCGTGTTCATCGAGCACGTGCTGATGATGGACGGCATCACCGGCGAGACCGTCATCGACATCCCGCTCGACGAGCGCTTCGCGATGCGCTTCGGCAACCCGTACGCGGTGACGCACCGCGCCGATATCCATGCCTCGCTGCTCGACGGCTGCAAAGAGAATGCCCTGATCGAGCTCAGGCCTGCCTCCCGCGTCACAGGGTTCGAACAGGATGGCGAAAACGTCAAGGTCAAAACCGAGAGAGGCGAAACCGATGCCGTCGCCCTGGTCGGCGCGGACGGGGGGCGCAGCGCGGTGCGCGAGGCGATCGTCGGCGACGGCGAGCCGCCGGCGTCCGGGCACCTGTGCTACCGGGCGGTGCTGAAGGTGGAAGAGATGCCCGAGGATCTCCGCTGGGCGGCGGCGACGCTCTGGGCGGGGACGAACACGCATATCGTCCACTACCCGCTGCGCGGCTGGAAGCTCTTCAACCTCGTGGCGACCGTGGTCCGCCCGGAAGCGCTCGGCATGGACGGGCACAACGAGGAAGCCGCGCCGGGCGAGGTGCTGCCGCTCTTCGCGCACAACTGCGAGAAGATCATGGCGCTGCTGCGGGTGCCGAAGGCGTTCAAGCGCTGGATGCTGCGCTTCCGCGAGCCGGTGGAGAACTGGAGCGACGGGCGCGTCACGCTGCTCGGCGACGCCGCGCACCTCATGCTGCAGTACTTCGCGCAGGGCGCGGCGACCGCGCTCGAGGACGCGGTCTGCCTCGGCGCCTGCGCGGATGTCGCCGACGGCGATTTCCCCCGCGCCTTCCGCGACTACCAGGAGAAGCGCCTCGTGCGCGCCTCGCGCGTGCAGGTCTCCGCGAAGCTCCTGGGCATGCTCTTCCACGCCCCCGATGGCATGCAGCGCCGCGTCAGGAACAGCATGTACCAGGGGCGTGCGGCCGAGCGCTACTACGTCGCGCACGAATGGCTCTTCACGCCCCCCGACTACCTCCGGGACTTCAGGAAGATATAAGGCCGGCGCCTATGTCGGCGCACGAGCGCACGCCA
>CBDDRX010000146.1:0-8535 GCA_965233165.1 uncultured bacterium
GCCGCCGTGGCTTCGCTCGACGGCTTGCTCGCCTCGGTGGCCGCCGACGGGGTCACGCGCGGCCATCACGAGAGCCGCCGCCTGCTCGCCGGTCAGGGCCTCGCGAACATGCTGGGGGCGGCGTTCTCCGCCGTGCCGATCGCGGCGAACGCCCATACGCGCATCGGCAACTTCCTTGCCGGCGGGCGCACGCGGTTCTCGGCGCTCTTCCACGCGCTGTTCATGCTGGCGGCGCTGTTCGCGCTCGGCCCGCTGCTCGAGGCGGTGCCGATCGCCGCGCTCGCCGGCATCATCTTCTACATCGCCTGGACGCTGCTCGACCGCTGGACGCGCGACCTGGCGCGCAGGCTGCACGGCGGCAGCGGCCACCGCACGGAGATCGCGCTCAACCTCGCCATCGTGCTCGGCGTCGCGCTTACGCTGATGCTGGCCAACGTCATGGTGGCGTTCGCGGCCGGCGTGCTCGGGGCCGTGGTGCTGCTCCTGGTGAAGCTGAGCGGCTCGCCCGTGCGCCGCGTGCTCGACGGCACCATGCGCATGTCGCTCAAGGTGCGCGCCGCGGAGGCGCGGGCGCTCCTGCAGCCGCTCGCGCGGCAGATCCGGATCCTCGAGCTGGAGGGCGAGATCTTCTTCGGCACGACGGACCGGCTGAAGCTCGCGGTGGACGACCTGCCGGAGGGCACGCGCTACGCGATCCTCGATTTCCGCCGGGTGCACGAGATCGACGCGAGCGGCGCGCGCATGCTGCAGGTCGTGGCGCAGCTCGCCGGGCAGCGCGGCCTGCAGCTTCTGCTCAGCCACCTCCGTCCGGACGAGCCGCGCGGCGCCTACCTGCGCGCCCTCGGTACCGCAACGGCGATCCCGCCCGAGCGCTGGTTCGCGGACCTGGACCGCGCGCTCGAGTGGGCGGAGGACCGGCTGCTCGAGCAGGCGCGCTTCAACGATGCGCCCGAGCGCAGCCCGGGCGACATGTCGCTCTTCGCCGGCCTGGACGAGGACGAGCGCGCGCTCGTCCTGCGGGCGCTCGAGCGGCACGACCTGCGCCACGGCGAGACCGTCTTCCTGGAGGGCGACCCGGGCGACCGGCTTTACCTGATCGCGCGCGGCGCGGTCAGCATCAAGGTGAAGCTGGAGGACGAGGCGCGGGCGCGGCGCCTCGCCACGTTCGGCGCGGGCGTGTTCTTCGGCGAGATGGCCATCGTCGAGGGGGCGCGGCGCTCGGCGGACGCCTTCGCGAAGGGCGAGCAGGTCGTCCTGTACTCGCTCAGCGCGCAGTGCTTCGTGGACCTGGTGCAGCGGCACCCGAGTGCCGCGCTCAAGATCTACCAGAACCTGGCGCGCGAACTCGCCGCGCGGCTGCGCGCGACGAGCGGCGCGCTGCGCGCCCTGGAGTAGCCGGCGTGCACGCCCCGATCGAGCGCCCCTCGGACTGGGTCGTGCGCTGGGCGGCGCAGGTGAAGCGCGGACCGGTGCTCGACCTGGCGTGCGGCGAAGGCCGCCATGCCCGGTTTTTCAAGGACCTCGGCTTTGACGTCGTTGCCGTGGACCGCGCCCCGGTTGAAATGGAGGGAATCCGTTTCGTAGCGGCAGATCTGGAAGATGGCCCCTGGCCGCTGGAGGGGCACAGTTTCGGCGCGATCGTGGTCACGAACTACCTCCATCGCCCGCTTTTCCCGCGGATCGCCGGCTCGCTGGCGCCGGGCGGGGTGCTGATCTACGAGACGTTCATGGCCGGGAACGAGCGCTTCGGCAGGCCGTCCAACCCGGCGTTCCTGCTCCGCCCCGGGGAGCTGCGGGAGGCCTTCGCCGCCCTGGAGATCCTCGCCTTCGAGGAGGGAGAGGTCGCGGCGCCCAAGCCGGCGATGACCCAGAGGATCTGCGCAATCAGACGCTAGTAGAATGGCGGCCATGATTACAGGCAGCCTGGTCGCCATTGTCACCCCCATGAAGTCCGGAGAAGGGCAGGATGGTCAGCTCGACCTTCCTCGCTTCAAGAACCTGATCGACTGGCACGTCGCCGAGGGCACCGACGGCATCGTGGTGGTCGGCACCACCGGCGAATCGCCGACGGTGGACTTCGACGAGCACAAGGAGCTGATCCGCCTCGCCGTGCAGCACTCGCACGGCCGGATCCCGGTGATCGCCGGCACCGGCGGCAACTCGACCGTCGAAGCGATCGAGCTCACCGAGTCGGCGAAGAAGGCCGGCGCTACCGCCTGCCTCTCCGTCGTGCCGTATTACAACAAGCCGACGCAGGAAGGCCTCTACCGGCACTTCCGCAAGATCGCCGAGACGGTCGATCTGCCGATGATCCTGTACAACGTGCCGGGCCGCACGGTGGCGGACATGCAGACCGACACGGTGCTGCGCCTCGCCGAGGTGCCGGGCATCATCGGCATCAAGGAAGCGACCGCGAACATCGAGAGGAACACGGACCTCATCCGCCGCGCCCCGCGCAACTTCGCCGTCTACAGCGGCGACGACGCCACCTGCCTCGCGCTCATCCTGATGGGTGGCCACGGGGTGATCTCGGTTACTGCCAACGTGGCGCCGAAGCTGATGCACCAGATGTGCGCTGCGGCACTGACCGGGAACGTGGCGCGCGCCAGGGAAATCAACTTCAAATTGTTTCCGCTGCACCAGAAGCTGTTCGTCGAGGCGAACCCGATCCCGGTGAAATGGGCGCTCGCCGAGATGGGGATGATCGAGCCGGGCCTGCGCCTGCCGCTCTCGCCGCTCGCCGACAAGTTCCACGAGACGGTGCGCGAGGCGCTGCACGAGGCGGGCATCGCGCTGCCGGGCCTGCGCGTCGTCGAAGGGCGCGCGCAGTGAGGGCCCGGCTGGGCGCCGCCGGCCCGCTCCTGGCCGGCCTGCTTCTGGCCGGCCTCCTGGCCGGCTGCGGCTCCTTTACCGACGACAAGATCGACTACAAGTCCCAGGGCACGCTGCCGCCGCTGGAGATCCCGCCCGACCTCACTGCGCCCACGCGCGACAACCGCTTCGTCGTCCCCGACCAGGGACGCTCGAGCGCGACGCTGTCGGGCTACCAGGCCGAGCGCCGCGAGGGCCGCACCAGCACCACGCTCCTGCCGCAGGTCGAGCAGATGCGCGTCGAGCGTGCCGGCACCGAGCGCTGGCTGGTGGTCAACGAGCCGGCCGAGAAAGTCTGGCCGCTGGTCAAGGAGTTCTGGCAGGAGGCCGGCTTCCTCATCAAGCTCGAGGTGCCCGAGGCCGGCGTGATGGAGACCGACTGGGCCGAGGACCGGGCGAAGATCCCCGGCGGGATGGTGCGCGACCTCCTGGGCAAGGTGTTCGAGAACCTGCATTCCACCGCGCTGCGCGACAAGTTCCGCACCCGTCTCGAGCGCGCCGCCGACGGCAAGGCGACCGAGATCTACATCAGCCACCGCGGCGTCGAGGAGGTCTACAAGGACGCCTCGCAGAGCTCGACCGTGTGGCAGCCCCGCCCGACCGATCCGGAGCTCGAGGCCGAGTTCCTGCGCCGCCTGATGGTGCGCCTGGGCGAGAAGGAAGAGCGGGCGAAGCAGCTCGCGGCGCAGCCCGGCCAGGCCGAGGTGCGCGCGCTCCTCGTCAAGGCAAGCGACGGCACCGAGATGCTGCAGGTCAACGAGCCGTTCGACCGCGCCTGGCGGCGCGTCGGCCTCGCGCTCGACCGCGTCGGCTTCACGGTCGAGGACCGCGACCGCCAGAACGGCGTCTACTTCGTGCGCTACGCGGACGCCGACGCCGACCGCGACAAGCGCGGCTTCATCGCCCGCCTGTTCACGGACAAGGACGAGCTCAAGCCGGCGCAGTACCGCGTGCAGGTGCGCGCGGAGCGCGAGGCGAGCCAGGTCAACGTCCTGAACAAGGACGGCGCGGTGGAGAAGTCGGTGACCGGCCAGCGCATCCTGACGCTGCTGCACGAGCAGCTGAAGTAGCGTTGCTCCGCTTCGCTTCCCTCGGGAGCGGCAGCTCGGGGAACTGCATGGTGGTCGAGGCGGCGGACCTCCTCGGCGCCACCCGGGTGCTGCTCGATTGCGGGCTGAAGCTGCGCGAGACGGAGCGGCGCCTCGCGCGCCTGGGGCTCGCCCCCGGCGACCTGCACGGCATCCTGATCACCCACGAGCACGGCGACCACGCCGGCTGCGCCTTCGACTTCGCCGCCGGTCACGGCCTGCCGGTCTACCTCACGCACGGCTGCCTCGCGGCGCTTCGCGAAGAAGGGCAGGCGCGCGAGGGCGTGCGCACGGTGATCATCAGCAGCAAGGAGCCGCTCGCCCTGCGCGGCCTCGAGGTGCGGCCCTTCACCGTGCCGCACGATGCTCGCGAGCCGGTGCAGTTCGTCCTCTCCGACGGCCTGTACCGCCTGGGCGTGCTCACCGACATCGGCGTGTCGACGCGGCACGTCGAGCAGACGCTGTCCGGCCTGGATGCGCTGGTGCTGGAGACGAACTACGACGCGGACATGCTCTGGGCCGGCAGCTATCCGGGCTGGCTCAAGGCGCGCATCGCCGGGCCGTTCGGCCACCTCGACAACCTGGAGTCGGCGCGGCTGCTCGCCGCGCTCGACCGCTCGCGCCTGAAGCACGTGGTCGCGGCGCACCTCTCGCAGCAGAACAACCGACCGGAGCTCGCGCGCGCGGCGCTCGCGCGGGCGCTCGGCTGCGGGGAGGACTGGATCGGGCTCGCCACCCAGGAAGAGGGCTTCGGGTGGCGGGACGTCGCGACGGGCTAGAGGCCTGCCGTAGTCCCCGATACGGCGGGGAAGGACGCCGCCCAGATCTCCATGAAGCGGCCGCGCATGGCGAGGCCCTCGGTCTCGTCGCCCAGGCCCATCGCGCCGCGGAAGAACTGCGCGACCGGGCGGCGCACGTAGTGCACCGCGACCAGGACGAGGAAGGCGTCCTGCAGCACGCGGATCTCCTCGTGGGTGCGGTTCACCTGGATGGCGTGGGAGAAGCGCGCGATGAGGGTCATCATGCGCGGGCACTGGCGCGTCAGGTGGCCGGTGTCGTGCACCACGATGTACAGGCGCCGCGTGCGGCTGGCGAGCAGGAAGCGCGAAAGCATCTCCACGCGCACCGGGTCGTTCAGGCGCAGCGCCGAGAGGTCCGGATCGAAGATGCGCAGCTCCCGTCCGGGCTGCTGCAGCAGCCGCTCGACGGCGGCGCTGAAGTCCGCCTTCGCGTCGAAGCGCTCGTAAGCCGTTTCCACGGTCATCATCCCGACATTAGGGCACGCTCAGCCCGGATCCCTTGCCGCCGGGCATAGCCCGTCCGGAGCCATTGGGAGACTAACGCCGCGAGCGGCGTGCCCGCAAGGCGCCGCCACGCGATGACGCGCCGGTCGGCCAGCTCGCGCAGCAGCTTCGCCGGGCGTCCGGGCAGTGAAAAACTTTCACCGTTGATGAAGAAGCGCGTCCCGGAATAGAGCAGCCGGGTCTTCGGATCGAGCGCCACCGTGCCGCCGCGGCCGGCCGAGGGGCGGAACACGACGTGGGCCTTGGGCTCGGTCAGATAGCGGCCCAGGAACTCCATGACATCGCCCCGCTTCCACGCGATGCGGGACAGGGTTTTCACCGAGAAGTCCAGCAGCGACCCGGGAATCTGCGCCGGCGCGCGCGCGGGCGCGAGGCCGGGATCCCGGTAGCGCGCGTCCGGCAGCCCGCGCTCGTGAAGCCAGTCGAGGAAGGCAGCGGCAAGCTCGGCGCCGCGTGGGGCGCGAAAGCCGATCGAGTAGGTGAAGCAGGGCTCGAGGGCCACGCCGTCGTGCTTCAGGCCCGGCGGCAGGTAGAGGAGGTCTCCCGGCTCGGCCACATATTCGATTTTCTCCTGGTTGGAAAGCCAGACAGTCCAGCGCCGCCTGCCGGGCCCCTGCAGCAGGAACACGTCGTAGGAGTCGACGTGCGGGCCGACGCCGCCGCCGGGGGTCGCGTAGCTCACCATCACGTCGTCGAGGCGCGCCTGCGGCACGAACGCGAAGCGGCGCAGCAATGCGTCCGCCGCCGCCACGTGCAAGTTCACGCCGCTTACAAGGAGAGTGAAGTTACGTTTTGAATATGCAAGGGACTTGAACGGGCCGTGCGTCGTGTCCCAGCGGCCGCCGCGGCGCCGCACGATCCGGGATTCCACGTCGTCGCGCGCGGCGAGCGCGGCGAGGGCGCGCCGGTCGACGAGCTCGCGCGGCTGCGGCAGCGCAGCGCGCACGAAGAGCGGGCGCTTCTGCCAATGGCGGCGCAGAAACGTGCGCGCGGAAAGTCCGCCGAGCAGGTTCATGCCTCGATTCTATTTTGTAGTAGTCAAATGCAAAAAAATTTGGCATAGAATCGACCGCGATGCTGCAACCGGGACAAGCCGCGCCTGACTTCGAGCTTCCCGACGCCGACATGCAGCCGGTCGACCTGGCGGCGTTCAAGGGCAAGAAGCACGTGGTGCTCTATTTCTATCCGCGCGACGGCACGCCGGGCTGCACCCTGGTCACGACCGATTTCTCCGACCACGAGGACCAGTTCGGCAAGCACGACTGCGTGGTGCTCGGCGTCTCGCGCGACGACTGCCTCACCCATGCCGAGTTCCGCGACCGCAACGGCGTGACGATCGGCCTGCTCTCCGATACGGAGGGCGAGGTGTGCCGCAAGTACGGCGTGATCCAGGAGAAGGAGACGGAGGGGGTGCGCCGCGAATGCCTGGTGCGCTCGACCTTCGTGATCGACAAGAAGGGCGTCATCCGCCACGCCGCCTACGGCGTCAGCCCGCGCGGCCATGCCGCCGAGGTCTTCGACGTCGTGAAGAAACTGCGGGTTTAGTCATCCCGGTTCCGGTCGGGCCCAACACGGTCGTCTCCCTGCACGTCGAGATGTACGACGCGCAGGGGACGCTGCTCGACGCCCCCAAGGAGCCGGTCACCTACCTGCACGGCGGCTACGGCGGCATGCTGGAGTCGCTCGAGCGCGCACTGGAAGGCCTCCTGCCCGGCGCCGAGGTGCGCCTGCAGCTCGAGCCCGAGCAGGCTTTCGGCGAGTACGACGCCGAGCTGGTGCGCCTCGCGCCGGCCGCGCGCTACGGCGAGGGCCTCGCGCTCGGCATGGAGATCGAGGAGGAGAGCAGGATTTACAGGGTCACCGACATGGCCGGCGGCCAGGTCGTGCTGGATGCGAACCATCCGCTCGCCGGGATGGCGCTGCGCTTCTTCATGAAGGTGCTTTCGGTCCGCACCGCCACGCCGGAGGAAACGACGCAAGGCGTATCATTGCCCTAGGGGAGGGGCAATGCTGAAGGACATCCTTTCGTACGGGGTCGGCACGCTGGTCGCGTTCGCGATCGTCCTCGCGCTGCTGTACCTCTTCATCAGCGACGTCACGCAGAAGAAGCACGGCGTGCTGCGCACCTACCCGGTCATCGGGCACCTGCGCTACTTCTTCGAGCAGCTCGGCGAGTACTTCCGGCAGTACTTCTTCTCCGGCGACCGCGAGGAGATGCCGTTCAACCGCGCGACGCGCGCCTGGGTCTACCGCCTGGCGAAGAACGAGGGCGGGACGATCGGCTTCGGCTCCACCTACGACCTGAAGGACGCGGGCGCGCTCATCTTCGTCAACCATCCGTTCCCGGTGCTGGAAGAGGAGCGCCTGCCCACCCCGGCGGTGCGCCTGGGCGAGGGGCACTGCGCCGAGCCCTTCGAGGCGAAGTCGATCGTCAACGTGAGCGGCATGAGCTTCGGCGCGATCTCCGCGCCGGCGGTGCGCTCGCTCTCGAAGGGCGCCGCGGTGGCGGGCTGCTGGATGGACACCGGCGAGGGCGGCCTGTCGCCGTTCCACCTCGAGGGCGGCTGCGACCTCATCATGCAGATCGGCACCGCCAAGTACGGCGTGCGCGATGCGCGCGGCAACCTTTCCCCCGAGCGGCTGCAGGACCTCTCCAAGGTCGTGAAGGCGTTCGAGATCAAGCTCTCGCAGGGCGCGAAGCCCGGCAAGGGCGGCGTGCTGCCCGGCAGGAAGGTGACGCCGGAGATCGCGCACATCCGCGGCATTCCCGAGGGGCGCGACTCGATCAGCCCGAACCGCCACCGCGACATCGCCAGCATGAACGAGCTGCTCGACAAGGTCATGTTCATCCGCGACCTGACCGGCCGGCCGGTGGGCGTGAAGACCGCCATCGGCGGCTGGCGCTTCATGAACGAGCTCGGCGAGGCGGTGCAGCGCCGCGGCATGGAGAGCGCGCCCGACTTCCTGGTCATCGACGGCGGCGAGGGCGGCTCCGGCGCCGCGCCGCAGGCGCTCGCCGACCACATGGGCCTGTCGATCGACGAGGCGCTGCCGCGCGTGGTCGACGCCCTGATCGAGACCGGCCTGCGCCAGCGCATCCGCGTCGTCGCCTCCGGCAAGATCGTCACCTCCGCGCGCGCCGCCTGGGCGCTGTGCGCCGGCGCCGACTTCATCAACACCGCGCGCGGCTTCATGTTCTCGCTCGGCTGCATCCAGGCGCTGCGCTGCCACCAGAACACCTGCCCGACCGGCGTCACCACGCACAACAAGCG
>CBDDRX010000147.1:0-7324 GCA_965233165.1 uncultured bacterium
ACGCTCGCCCGCGAAGTACTCGGAGAGCTCCTTCTTCGCCTTGGCCAAAGCCTTTTCATCCTTCATCCAGCCATCGCGTCCGGCCGGGTAGTACTTCTGCCCGAGGAAATGAATCCCGCACAGGCCTGCCTCGTTCGCCACGATCAGCATGCGGCCGAGGGGAGTGTCGAGATAGTCGTAGGTGTTCATGGTTCGCTCCTTCAATGAAGTGATCGCCAGAGGTGCATCACGGCGTAGGCGCGCCACGGGCGCCAGGCCTCGGCCGCCGCGAGGACGCGGCGCGGATCCTTCTCGCGCAGCGCCTTCATGACGCCGAGGTCGGTATGCGGAAACGCATCGGGCCACGCGAGCGCCCGCATCGCGATGTACTGCGCGGTCCATTCGCCGACGCCGGGCAGCGCGCGCAGGCGCTCGAGGGTGCGCTCGATGTCGACGTTCGGCGCGAGCTCGATCGCGCCGCGATCCTGCCCGGCGTGAGGCGCGCGATCCTCCCGGGCGCGGGGAACGTGCCGGCGAGCACGGCGAAGGGCGTCGCCAGCGGCGTGCCGAACGCCGCGGCGAAGCGGCCGGCGAGCGTGCGCGCCGCGGCGACGCTCACCTGCTGGCCGAGGATCGCCCGCACCGCCACCTCGAATCCGTCGAATGCGCCCGGCACGCGCACGCCCGGGTCCTTCGCCGCGAGCGGCCCGAGCGCTTTCGCGACCTCGGCCGGATGGCAGGCGAGGTCGGTGAGCGACTTGACGCGCGCCAGGACGAGCGGCACGGCCCTCGCGAGCGACGCGGAGATCGTGACCTGCAGCGCAGGCTTGCGCGGCGAGGCGGCGATCTCGATCCAGCCGCGACACGAAGGCAGGCAGACCGTGCGCCAGTAGGCGCGGCCCTCGACCGCCTCGACGCCCGGGATCGCGCGCGCCGCAAGGAATGCGAGCAGCGCCGGCCAGTCATAGGGCGGCCGGAAGCTCAGCTCGAAGCGAAGGGTGTCGGCGCTCGACTGCACCGGAACGGCCCGGCGCAGCTGCTTGGGATTGAGGCGATAGCGCTCCTTGAAGAGCGCGTTGAAGCGCCGCAGGCTGTTGAAGCCGCTCGCGAGCGCCACCTCGGTCACCGGCAGGCGGGTATCGGTCAGGAGGCGCTTCGCGAGGAGCAGCCGCTGCGTCTGCGCGAAAGCGACCGGCGAGACGCCGAACTCGGCGCCGAACGCGCGCCGCACATGGCGCTCGCTGATGCCCAGGCGCACCGCAAGGCCGTCGACGCCGGCGCCGTTGAGCGTGCCGTCCTCGATCAGGCTTGCCGCCGCCTGCGCGAGGCGCGAGGTGGCGTCGATGCTCGAGTTGCCCGGCGCAAGCTCGGGCCTGCAGCGCAGGCACGGCCGGTAACCTTCGAGCTCCGCCGCGGCGGCGCTGGGAAAGAAGCGGCAGTTCTCGCGCCGCGGCGGCTTCACCGTGCATACCGGACGGCAGTAGATGCGGGTCGAGGACACGGCGACGAAGAAGCGCCCGTCGAAGCGCGTGTCGCGCGCGCGCATCGCGCGGTAGCAGGTGGAAGGGTCGAGCGCCATGGCCGCATTATCCGCCCGCGTCCGGCGCCTGACTCGCCGTTTTCGGACCTCGCCACGCCCCCCGATAGAATCGCCGCCATGCGCAGCGCAGACCTCGCGCGCCTGGTGGTGCTCGCCGCCATCTGGGGCGGCTCCTTCATCTTCATCCGCGTCACCGCGCCGGCGCTCGGCCCGTTCTGGATGGCGGAGGGCCGCGTGCTGCTCGGCGGGCTCGCGCTGCTCGCCTGGTTCGCGATCGCGCGCTTCGATCCGCAATGGCGCCGGCACTGCCGCTTCTACGCCCTGATCGGCGTCGTCAACTCGGCGATCCCGTTCACGCTGTACGGCTACGCGGGCCTGCACCTCGCCGCCTCGACGATGGCGTTCCTCAACGCGACCTCGCCGATGTTCGGGCTGCTCCTCGCCGCGGCGTTCGGCGCGGAGCGCATCACGCGCCGCAAGGTCGCCGGGCTGGTGATCGGCGCCGCCGGCGTCGCGTTCGTCGCGCGGCCGGATTCCGGCGGCACGGCGCTCGCCGTCGCCGCCTGCCTCGCGGCGAGCTTCGCCTACGGCCTCACGGGCCTGCTGCTCAAGCGCTATGGCGCCGGCGTGCCGTCCCGAGGGATCGCGGTCGGGTCCCAGTTCGCTGCCGCGGCCGTGCTCTTGCCTTTCCTTCCCTTTGCCCTGCCGGCTGCCCCTCCGGACGCTCTCGTCCTCGTCAATTTGCTGCTGCTCGGCGTATTGGCGAGCGGCTTCGCCTTCATCCTTTACTTCCGTCTCATGGCGGACGTGGGTGCGACGCGCGCGCTGACCGTCACGTTCCTCGTGCCGCTATTCGCCTTCCTCTGGGGCGCCGTGTTCCTCGGCGAGGCGCTCACGCCGGGCATCGCGATCGGGGGAGTTTTGATTCTCGCGGGGACGCTGCTGGTGACGCGCGGCTAGAATCGTCGCGTGAGCTATCCCCTGCTGTGCAGCCCGCTCGACCTGGGCTTCGTCACCCTGCCCAACCGCATCCTCATGGGCTCGATGCATACGGGACTCGAGGCGCGGCCCGACGGCATTCCGCGCCTGGCCGAGTTCTACGCCGAGCGCGCGCGCGGCGGCGCCGCGCTCATCGTCACCGGCGGCTTCTCGCCGGACGACGCGGGCAACCTCGGGCCGCACCGCGCCCAGTTCTCCACCGAGGAGGACATGGAGCGCCACAAGCCGGTTCCGGCTGCCGTGCACGCTGCCGGCGGGCGGATCGTGCTGCAGCTCCTGCATTCGGGGCGCTATGGTTTCCACGAGCGCATCGTCGCGCCCTCCGCGTTGAAGTCGCCGATCAACCCGCACACCCCGCGCGAGCTGGGCGGCGCGGAGGTCGAGCAGATCATCGACGCGTTCGCCGCCTCGGCGAAGCTCGCCCGGCAGGCCGGCTACGACGGGGTCGAGGTCATGGGCTCCGAGGGCTACCTGATCACGCAGTTCCTTGCCCTGCGCACCAACCAGCGCACGGACGCCTGGGGCGGGCCGCTCGAGAACCGCATGCGCTTCGCCACCGAGATCGTGCGCCGCGTGCGCGCCGCGGCGGGACCGGATTTCATCATCGTCTATCGCATCTCGGCCCTGGAGCTCGTCGAAGGCGGCCTGGAGGCCCCGGAAATCCGGCAGGTCGCGAAAGGCATCGAGGCGGCCGGCGCGACGATCCTGAACACGGGGATCGGCTGGCACGAGGCGCGCATCCCGACGATCGCCCAGGCGGTGCCGCGCGCGGGATTCGCGTGGGCGGCGCGCAACGTGAAGGAAGCGGTGCGCATCCCGGTCGTCGCGTCGAACCGGATCAACGCGCCGGAGGTCGCCGAGGAGATCCTGGCGCGCGGCGACGCGGACATGGTGTCGCTCGCGCGCGCGCTGCTGTCCGATCCCGACTTCGCGAACAAGGCGAAGGCCGGCGATCGCGCGGGAATCAACATCTGCATCGCCTGCAACCAGGCCTGCCTCGACCACTACTTCATCGGCCAGCCGGCGAGCTGCGTCGTGAACCCCCGGGCCGGGCGCGAAACCAAGCTGGTCTTCCATCCGGTCAAGGCGAGAAAGCGAATCGCCGTCGTGGGCGGCGGGCCGGCCGGGCTGTCGTGCGCCTCGGTCGCCGCCGAGCGCGGCCACGACGTGACGCTGTTCGAGAAGGCGGCGCAGCTCGGCGGGCAGTTCAACCTCGCCAAGGTCATTCCCGGCAAGCAGGAGTTCGGCGAGTCGGTCGCCTACTACGCGGAGCGCCTGCGCCGCGCCGGGGCGAAGGTCATGCTCGGCGCGAACCCCACCCAGGAGACGCTGCGCGGCTTCGACGCCGTGGTGCTTGCCACCGGCATCGACCCGCGCAAGCCGCAGATCCCCGGCGTCGACCACCCGAAGGTGGCGAGCTACGCCGACGTTCTCTCCGGGCGGGTGGAGGCGGGAAAGGAGGTCGTGATCCTCGGCATGGGCGGCATCGGCTTCGACGTCGCGGTCTGGCTGCTGGAGGGCGCAAGCCGCTCGCCGCTCGACCCGAGCGCGTTCAACGCGCACTGGGGGATCGGCGCGGACGGCTCTCTTGCGGCGCCGCAAGGCCATCCACCCGCGCACCGGATCACGATGCTCAAGCGCTCCACCACCCCGTTCGGCCATACGCTCGGCCGCACCACCGGCTGGGTGCACCGCGCGGAGCTCGCGCGCAACGGCGTGCGCATGATGAAGGGCGTCGCGTACCGCAGGATCGACGACGCCGGGGTGCACGTCGTTGCCGACGGCAAGGAGGTGGTGCTGCCGGCCGACACGGTGATCCTCTGCGCCGGCCAGGAGCCGCGCCGGCCGTTCGAGGCCACGCACGTCATCGGCGGCGCGCGCGAAGCGGGCGAGCTCGACGCGAAGCGGGCCATGCTGGAGGGCGCCCAGCTCGCCGCAGCGTTGTAGGGCGCCCGACTGTTGTAGAGCGCTAGACTACAGGCCATGGGAACCGTGGTCGCACTGGCGGGAGGCGTGGGCGGCGCAAAGCTCGCCGAGGGCCTGTACCGCCTGCGCGGCAAGGACCTCGCGATCGTGGTCAACACGGCCGACGACTACGAGCACCTCGGCCTGCAGTTCTGTCCCGACCTCGACACGGTCCTCTACGTCGTGGCGGGCATGTCGAACCCCGCGGCACGCTGGGAGCCCGACGGCGAGACCTACATCCTCCACGACATGCTGAAGGCGCTCGGCGGCCCCGAGCGGCCCGCGACCGGCGACCGCGCGCTCGCCGCGCCGATCCTGCGCACCGAGTGGATGCGCAACGACCGGCGGCTCACCCAGGTGACGCTCGAATTCTGCCGCCGCCTCGGCTTGCAGGCGCGCATCCTGCCAATGAGCGACGATCGGGTGCGCACGCACGTGCTAAGCGAGGATGGGGCGCTCACCTTCCACGAGTACTACAACGAGCTGGGCTGCGAGCCGGTCGTGCAGGGCTTCGAGTATGCCGGCGCGGACGACGCGCGCCTCTCCGACGAGGTGCTGGATGCGCTGCACGCGCACGACCTGGAAGCCGTCGTGCTCTGCCCGGCCAACCCGTACCACGTCATCAGGCCGATCCTCGCCGTCGGCGGCATGCGCGAGCTGCTGCGCAAGCGCGGCGCGCCGGTCATCGCCGTCACGCCGATCGTCGGCGGCAAGGCGCTCAGGGGCTCGGCCGGCAAGATGATGCGCGAGCTCGGCAAGGAGCCTTCGCCGCTCGCCGCCGCCGCCGAATACCTGCGCCTCATCGACGGCTTCCTCATCGACCAGGTCGACGCCGCGCAAGCCGAAAGCGTGCGCTCCCTCGGCATCGAAGTGCAGGCCGCGCCGACCATCATGCGCAACGGCGAGGATCGCGTCGCGCTGGCGCGGGTCGTGCTCGACTTCGCCCGGGCACTTCGCGAGAAGAAGGCGGTCGAAGCGGAAGGATGATTCGCATCGCCGCGCTCCTGCTCGCCGGGGCCTGCCTGGGCGCGCAGGCCCAGGAGCGGGAGATCCAGCGCGCGCTCGTGCAGCGCGACCAGCAAAGCGCCGAGTTCGCCGCCGGCGCGCGCGCACCGGCGCTTTCGCCGCTTCACGCGCGGCAGCTGAGCGACGTGATGGCGGTCCCGGTTGCCCCGGAGCTTCGCCCCTACCAGCGCTCGCGCATGGCCGAGGAGCGCGAAGTGATCTTCGCGCCTCCCGTCAGGAAATCGGTGCCTGACACCGTTCTGTCGCCTTTACCGCTGCCAGGCGGGCCGCGTGGCGGGGTCGATCCCGTACTTCCGCAGGGCCTCGCCTACTGAGGGGTGCCCCAGCGCGGCGAGGGCCGCGACGGCGACGTGCTTCGCGTCGACTTCGAAGAAATCCCGCAGGGCGGCGCGCGTGTCGCTGCGGCCGAAGCCGTCGGTACCCAGGGCGACGTACTTTCCCGGTACGTAAGGCCGGATGAGGTCGGCGACCGCGCTGACATAGTCGCTCGCCGCCACGACCGGGCCGCGCTGCCCGGCGAGGCACTTCTCGACCCAGCCCTGCGCCTCGCCGCCGTAGCGCCGCGCGCGCTCGGCCTCCATGCCGTCGCGCCGCAGCTCGGTGAACGAAGTGACGCTCCAGATGTTCGCTTCGACCTTCCAGTCCTCGCGCAGCAGGTCCGCCGCTGCGATGACTTCGCGCAGGATCGGCCCGCTTCCCATCAGCTGCACCTCGGCCTTCTCGTTCTTCCGGAAGGCGTACATCCCCTTCAGGATCCCGTCGTGAGCGTCCGGAGGAACCCCAGGATGGGCATAGTTCTCGTTCGCTACCGTCAAGTAATAGAAGACATCCTCCCGCGCCCCGAGCATCCGCCGCGTCCCATCCTGCACGATCGCGGCGAGCTCGTAGCCGAAGCACGGGTCGTAGGCGCGGCAGTTCGGGATGGTCGAGGCGATGAGGTGCGAGGAGCCGTCCTGGTGCTGCAGGCCTTCGCCGGAAAGCGTCGTGCGCCCGGCCGTGCCGCCGACGAGGAAGCCACGCGCGCGCGAATCCGCAGCCGCCCACACGAGGTCGCCGACGCGCTGGAAGCCGAAGATCGAGTAGTAGACGTAGAAAGGCAGCATCGGCGTGCCGTGCGTCGAGTACGCCGTGGCCGCGGCGAGCCATGAAGAGAGCGCCCCGGCCTCCGTGATGCCCTCCTCCAGGATCTGGCCGTCCTTCGCTTCCCGGTAGTAGAGGAGCTCCTCGTGGTCTTCCGGCTCGTAGAGCTGCCCGACCGCGGAGTAGATGCCCACTTGCCTGAAAAGCGTCTGCATGCCGAAGGTGCGCGCTTCGTCCGCGACGATGGGCACGACGCGCGCCCCGAGCTCCTTGTCTTTCAGGAGCTGCGCGAGCAGCTGCACGAAGATCATGGTCGTGCTCTGCTCCCGCACGGTTCCCTCCATCATCTTCTCGAACGCGGAGAGGGCGGGCGTGCGGAGCGGCGGCGTAGCCGTTCTTCGGGCCGGAAGGAAGCCGCCGAGCTCCTGACGACGGGCGAGCAGATAGCGGATCTCGGGGCTGTCGGGCCCGGGGTTGTAGAAGCGAAGCTGCGCGACTTCCTCGTCGGAGAGCGGCAGGCCGAAGCGGTCGCGGAACTCGCGCAGCGCGCTGTCGTCGAGCTTCTTCTGCTGGTGGGTGCCCATCTTGCCCTGACCCCAGTGGCCCATCCCGTAGCCCTTCTTCGTCTGGGCGAGGATCACGGTCGGCCGGCCCTTGTGGCGGGCGGCGGCGTGGTAGGCGGCGTAGATCTTCATCGGGTCGTGGCCGCCGCGGCGCAGCCGGTCGATGTCTGCG
>CBDDRX010000148.1:0-3432 GCA_965233165.1 uncultured bacterium
GTAGGCGCGCTTCACCCTGAGGCCGAGCGCGTCCTTGAGGTGCTGCTTGGCGTGGTTCAGGCCCATCTGCAGGGCGTTCAGGTTGGGCTTGAGGAGCTTCTCCTTGCCCTTGTACTGCTCGCCGATCAGCT
The DNA here is from genome assembly GCA_965233165.1 of uncultured bacterium. Classification (GTDB taxonomy): domain Bacteria; phylum Pseudomonadota; class Gammaproteobacteria; order Burkholderiales; family SG8-39; genus SCGC-AG-212-J23. Next base: position 132 of record CBDDRX010000148.1, read on the forward strand.
CGGCGATCACCTCGGGCTCCATGTTCATCATCCCGGCCAGGGCGCCGACGTAGATGATGTTCTTGAAGAGCTGGCGCTCGCGCGGGTCGGAATAGCTGGTGTTGCAGATCTCGGTGAGCGGCATGCCGATCACGTGGATGTCGTCGCGGAACTTCGACTGCGGCAGCGGCTTGGTGTTGTCGTAGAAGATGTAGCCGCCCGGGTCGACCTCCTGCACGTCCTGGCTCCAGGTCTGCGGGTTCATCGCGACCATCAGGTCCACCCCGCCGCGCCGGCCGAGGTGGCCGGCTTCGGTGACGCGCACCTCGTACCAGGTGGGCAGGCCCTGGATGTTGGAGGGGAAGATGTTGCGCGGGCTGACCGGGATGCCCATGCGCAGGAACGCCTTGGCGAAGAGCTCGTTCGCCGACGCCGAGCCCGAGCCGTTCACGTTGGCGAACTTGACGACGAAATCGTTGACCGCCTCAATGCGCTTCATCAGGCGGCCTTCCGGTGGCGCGTGCGGCAGCCGTCGCCGGCGTGGGTCATCTCGATCAGCGACTTCTGCATGTCCCAGGCGCCGGTCGGGCAGCGCTCGGCGCACAGGCCGCAGTGCAGGCACACGTCCTCGTCCTTCACCATGACGCGCTTTGTCTTCAATTCCCCACTCACGTACAAGTCTTGAGTGAGATTGGACGCGGGAGCGTTCAATCGAGTCCGGAGGTCGTTTTCTTCTCCGTTAGGAGTGAAAGTAATGCAGTCCATCGGGCAGATGTCGACGCAGGCGTCGCACTCGATGCACAGCTTGTCGGCGAAGACGGTCTGCACGTCGCAGTTGAGGCAGCGCTGCGCCTCCTTCCACGCCACCTGCGGGTCGAAGCCCAGCTCGACCTCGGCCTTCACGTTCTTCAGCGTGATCTTGATGTCGCGCCAGGGCACCTTGTAGCGCGCGTCGGGGGCGATCTCGCTGTCGTAGCTCCACTCGTGGATGCCCATCTTCTGCGACGTCAGGTTCATGCCCGGCGCCGGGCGCTCCTCGAGGTTCTCCTGGTTGAACATCTTGTCGATCGAGATCGCGGCGTCGTGGCCGTGCGCGACCGCCCAGATGATGTTCTTCGGCCCGAACGCGGAGTCGCCGCCGAAGAACACGTTCGGCACGCTCGCCTGGAAGGTCTTCGGGTTGAGGACCGGGAGGCCCCACTTGTCGAACTGGATCCCGGAGTCCTTCTCGATCCAGGGGAACGCGTTCTCCTGGCCGACCGCGACGAGGACGTCGTCGCACTCGAAGAACTGGTCGGGCTCGCCCGCGTTCACCAGGCTGCGCTTGCCCTTCTCGTCGTAGACGGCGCGCACCTTCTCGAAGGTCATGCCGGTCAGCTTGCCGTTCGCGGTGACGAACGTCTTCGGCACCAGGAAGTTCAGGATCGGAATGCCCTCGTGCTGGGCGTCTTCCTTCTCCCACGGGCTCGCCTTCATCTCGTCGAAGCCCGAGCGCACGATCACCTTCACGTCCTCGCCGCCGATGCGCTTGGAGGTGCGGCAGCAGTCCATCGCGGTGTTGCCCCCGCCCAGGACGATGACGCGCTTGCCGATGGAATCCCGGTGCCCGAAGGAGACGCTCGCCAGCCAGTCGATGCCGATGTGGATGTTCTTCGCGCCCTCTTTCCTGCCGGGAATATCGAGGTCTCTTCCTCTGGGCGCGCCGGAGCCGACGAAGATGGCGTCCCACCCCTCGGCCATCAGGGCCTTCATCGACTCGATTTTTCTTTGCTTGAACGTGACGCCCAGGTCGAGGATGTAGTTGACCTCCTCGTCGATGACTTCCATCGGCAGGCGGAAGCGCGGGATCTGCGACCAGATCATCCCGCCGGCGCGCGGGTCCTGGTCGAACACCGTGACCTCGTAGCCGAGCGGCGCGAGGTCCCTCGCGACTGTGAGCGAGGCCGGTCCGGCCCCGATGCAGGCAATCTTTTTACCGTTCGAGCTCTTCTTCTTGTGGACGGCGATCCGTTTCGCGACCTCGTCGTTTTCCTTGAAATCCGCCGTGACGCGCTTCAGGCGGCAGATCGCGACGGGCTCGGGCTTGGGCTGGTTCTCCTCCTCGACGCGGCCGCGCCGGCAGGCGGGCTCGCACGGGCGGTCGCAGGTGCGGCCGAGGATGCCGGGGAAGACGTTCGACTTCCAGTTGACCATGTAGGCGTCGGAGTAGCGCCCGGCGGCGATCATCCGGATGTATTCGGGAACGGGGGTGTGGGCCGGACATGCCCACTGGCAATCGACGACCTTGTGGAAGTAGTCGGGGTTGCGGATGTCGGTGGGTTGCAACGGGTCTCCTTACGGGGTAACCACCCAGTTCATTCTTGTTATCCGGCCAGTGTACTCCGGGGCAGCGTCCCAAAGAAGGGGAACCCCTTGCTTATCAGGGGTCTATCGCCAGGCCAAGCGCCGCGGCGACGCCGGCGGGGTTGCTGAAATCCCCGGCGGCGCGGCGCGGCGGCGCGAAGTCCAGGCGCAGCGCCGTGGGCACGACCATCACGTCGTCCGCGGCGGCGAGGTCGGGGCGCGCCCGCAGGTCGACGACCTCGAGGTGGTAGGCGCCGGGCAGGTACGCATCCAGGGCGCGGCGCAGGTCCGGCTCGGCCCGGGCGGAGCCGATGTGGCCGCCCATGACGTACAGGCGAAAGCGCGCGGCGCTCACGCGACCCGCGCCGGCGCGGGAAGCGCGAAGCGCCGGCCGGAGCGCAGCAGGGCCGCGGCGTCGGGGCCGGGCAGCGGCCGCGCGAAAAGGAAGCCCTGCATCGCCTCGCAGCCTGCGCCGCGCAGGTACTGCGCCTGCTCGGCGGTCTCGACGCCCTCCGCGACCACGGTGAGCGAGAGCACGTGCGCGAGGCGCACGATCTCGCCCACCAGGGCGGTCGCTTCCGGATCGGCGGGAATGCCCTGGATGAAGGTGCGGTCGATCTTCAGCTTCTGGATCGGCAGCGAGCGCAGGTAGGCGAGCGAGGAGTAGCCGGTGCCGAAGTCGTCGATCGCCACGCCCACGCCCATGCGGCGCAGCTGCTCGAGCGAGAGCATGACCTGCTGCAGGTCGCGCGCGACCACCGTCTCGGTGATCTCCAGCTCGAGCCGCGAGGGCGGCAGCCCCGACTCGGCGAGCGCCGCGCGCACCGCCTCGGTCACCGAGCCGCGCCAGAACTGGCGCGCCGACAGGTTCACCGCGATCCTGAGGCTGCCCAGGCCCGCCGCGGCCCAGCCGGCGGCGTCGCGGCAGGCCCTGCGCAGCGCCCAGTGCCCGATCGGCACGATCAGGCCGCTTTCCTCG
>CBDDRX010000149.1:0-37919 GCA_965233165.1 uncultured bacterium
CAGGCGGTGATCGACCTCGTCAGCCGGCGCAGCTGGAAGGTGGAAGGCATGTACAGCGAGCGCGGCGAGCTCGACGAGGTGTTCCGCCGCATCACGCTTCCCGACACCGCGGGGCGCCGCCCGTGAGCATCGTCTGGACGATCGTCAAGCGCGAGCTCGGCGCGTACTTCACCTCGCCGGTGGCGTACGTGTTCCTGGTCATCTTCCTGCTCCTCGCCGGCTTCTTCACGTTCACCGCGGGCAGCTTCTTCGAGCGCGGCGAGGCGAGCCTCGCCGCGTTATTCGGCTGGCACCCGTGGCTCTACCTCGCGGTGGTGCCGGCCATCGGCATGCGCCTGTGGGCCGAGGAGCGCCGCTCGGGCACCCTCGAGCTGCTCTTCACCATGCCGATCGCGACCTGGCAGGCGATCGTCGCCAAGTTCCTCGCCTCGTGGTTGTTCCTCGGCGTTGCGCTCGTGCTGACCTTCCCGGCGGTGGTCACGGTCAACGTGCTCGGCGAGCCGGACAATGGCGCCGTGTTCGCCGGCTACGTCGGCAGCTTCCTCCTCGCCGGCGCCTACCTCGCGATCACCTGCATGACCTCGGCGATGACGCGCAACCAGGTGGTGGCGTTCATCCTCTCGGTGGTCGCCTGCCTGTTCCTCGTCCTTGCCGGCTTCAACCCGGTCACCGACCTCCTGGTGCGCTGGGCGAGCCCGGCGTTCGTCGACACCGTCGCCGCGTTCTCGGTCGTCACGCATTTCGACGGCTTCCAGCGCGGCGTCATCGACACGCGCGACCTCTTCTTCTTCCTTTCCGTCATCGGCTTCGCGCTGTGCGCCACCGGCGTGATCCTGCGCGGGCACCGCTCCGGATGAAAAAATACGAGCATCTCCTGTACTCGGCGATCGGCCTCGTGGCGTTGTTCCTCGTCCTGGTCGCGCTGAACTTCCTGCTTGCCCGGGCGCCCGGGCGCATCGATCTCACAGAGGGCAACCTGTACACGCTCTCGCCCGGCACGCAGCGCATCCTCGCGAGCCTCGAGACGCCGGTCCGGCTCAAGCTCTACATGACGCAGGGCGAAGCCGTGCCGGTGCCGCTGCGCGGCTTTGCCCGCCGCGTGGAAGACCTGGTGGATGAGTTCAAGCAGCAGGCCGGGAGCAAGCTGATCGTCGAGAAGCTCGACCCTAAGCCGGACTCCGAGATCGAGGACGCGGCGCAGCTCGACGGGGTCGAGCCGCAGCAGCTGCAGAGCGGCGAATCGTTCTACCTCGGCCTGGCCGTCACGCAGCTCGACCGCAAGCAGACGCTGCCGGCGATCGTGCCGCAGCGCGAGCGCCAGCTCGAGTACGACCTGCTGCGCGCGATCACGCGCGTCGGCGCGACCGAGCGGCCCAGGATCGGCCTGATGGCCGGCCTGCCGGTACTCGGCGAGAAGTTCAACCCCTTCACCCGCCAGGCGTCCGAGCCGTGGGTGCTGGCGAACGAGCTGCGCCGCGACTACGACGTGAAGACGGTGCCGCTCTCGGCGAAGGAGATCGACAAGGACATCGGCGTGCTCCTGGTAATCCATCCGCGCGACCTGCAGAAGGAAACCGAGCAGGCGCTCGACCAGTTCGTGATGCGCGGCGGCAAGCTGGTGGCGTTCGTCGACCCGTACGCGTATTTCGACCAGAACGCGCAGATGCCGGGCATGCCGCCGGCCCCCTCGTCCTCCACGCTGCCGGCGCTTTTCAAGGCATGGGGCGTGCAGATGGATCCGGGCAAGGTGATCTCGGACGTGGTCTTCGCCTCCGGCGGCGGCCAGCGCTACACGCCGACCGTGCTCTCGCTCAACCGCAGCGCGTTCAACCGCGAGGACCTGGTCGCCGGCAGCATCGAGACGATGCTCTACGCGTTCGGCGGCGCCTTCGAGGTCAAGGCGGCGGAGGGCCTCGCGGTCACGGAGCTCGTGCGCAGCTCGCCGAACTCGATGCTGGTCGACAACGCCGACGCCACGAAGTCGGGCGACGAGGCGACGAAGCGCTTCCAGCCCTCGGGCAAGGCGATGCCCCTCGCGCTGCGCCTCTCGGGGAAGTTCCGGACCGCCTTCCCCGACGCGCCGCTGAAGGAAACGACCCGGGAGAACTCGGTGGTCCTGGTCGCCGACGTCGACCTGCTCGCCGACGGCGCGGCGGTGGACGTGCAGGAGATCTTCGGCCGGCGCGTCGTCGTGCCCTCGAACGGCAACCTCGCGTTCGCCATCGGCCTGGTCGAGCAGCTCGCGGCGGGCGAGGACCTGACGTCGCTGCGCAGCCGCGCCGCGGCGTTCCGGCCGCTGACCGTCGTGCGCGAGCTCGAGGCCGAGGCGCAGAGGGAGTACTTCGGCAAGATCCAGGCGCTCGAGGACGAGCTGCAGAAGACGACCGCCAAGCTCCAGGAGCTGCAGAAATCGCAGGGCCCGGCCGGCAAGTCCGCGCAGCTCATGACCCCCGAGCAGCAGGCCGAGCTCGAGCGCTTCCGCAAGACCGTCGCGGAGTCGCGGCTCGCGCTCAGGGAAGTGCGCAAGAACCTGCGCCAGGACGCCGAGGGCCTCGTGTTCTGGACGAAGGTCGCGAACATCGCCCTGGTGTCGCTCCTGGTGGCGCTCGCCGGGCTGCTGGTCGCCTTCGTCAGGCGCCGCCGGACCACCGCGGCCACATGAACGCGCGCCTGGCCGGCATCCTCGTCCTGCTGCTCGCCATCCTGGGCGGCGCGGCGCTGCTCTCGCAGCGCCAGGAAGCTTCGCGCGAGCCGCGATCGGGCACGGCCCTCGGCCAGCCGCTCCTGAAGGACCTGAAGGCGGCCGACATCGCCGCGCTGCGGATCGTCGAGCCCGCGGCCACGCTGACCCTCCAGCGCAAGGACGCGGGCTGGACGATCGCCGAGCGGGGCGATTTCCCGGCCAGCCTGGCGAGCGTGCGCGACTTCGTGCTGAAGGCGATCGAGCTGAAGGCCGGGCAGAGCGAGCCGATCGGCGAGAAGGACCGCGCGCGCCTGCGCGTCGACGGCGCCGGGACCCAGGTGGAATTCCTCGGCGCCGACGGCAAGCCGCTCGCGCGCATGATCGTGGGCAAGAAGTACTTCAAGCGCGACCCCGACGACCCCGAGAAGGTCCCCGGGGACGGCCGCTTCGTCCTCCTTCCGGAAGCGCCCGATCGCGTGTACGTGGTGGCCGATCCGCTGACCCAGGCGAGCGCGCAGAGCCGCGGCTGGATCGACCGCACCGCGTTCAAGATCGAGAAGGTCGGCACGCTCGAGGTGCGCTTCCCCGACGGCGGCGACTGGCGCATCGAGCGCAGCGCCGACAACGCGGACTGGAAGCTCGCCGCGACGCGGCCGGGCGAGAAGCTCGACATCTCGCGGGCCAACGCAGCCTCCTACATGCTGGGCCAGCTCGAGCTCTCCGACGTGGCGGCACCCGCCGTCGCGGAGCAGCCGGCGCAGACCGGGCTCGACAAGCCGACCCTCATCCGCGCGACGACGCTGACCGGCGGCGCCTGGGAGATCCGGGTCGGAAAGCTCATGGGCGAGGACTTCTTCGTGTCATTCGAGCCGCCCGCGGGCGCCGACGCGCGCGACAAGCTGCTCGCGCGCTACGTCCTGCTTGTCCCGAAGTCCAAGCTCGAGGACACGCTGAAGAAGCGCGACGAGATCCTCGAGAAGAAGCAAGACACGAAGAAGTAGGCCTCCCGTCCCGGCGGCGCACGGTTGGGCGCCGGGGCGCGGTGCGTCGTGCAACGATCCACGTGTAGTGTGCGCGCATGAAACGCGCTCTCCTCTTCCTCCTTGCCCTCTTCGCGGCGCCTGTGCTGGCCCAGGATCTTCGCCCCGTCGAGCCCTCGGTCCTCTATTTCGTCAGCGTGCCCTTCGGCGGTGAATCCCGCCGCGACCGGGAGCCGGCGCTCGGGTTCGCCCTTCAGGGCCGGCGCGGCTACCAGTCGCTGCGCATGGACACGCGAATGCTGAATCTGGTCGGCAGCGGCGTATTCGAGGCGAAGTACCTGATCGTCGGCGCGGTGGCCGCGGGCGCGGCCGTGGCCATGGGCAGCAAGGACAAGTCGGTGGAAACGCAGCAGGCGCAGGCGGTGCAGGCGGCGCAGGAGGCCGCGACCGGCGGTTGCGCTGCCGCGCCGAGCTGCTTCGCCTTCCGCCGGGACTAGGAGATCGGGGTCAGGCACCGAACTGCGCGCAGGTAAACTTCGCCGCGTGCCCATTGCCCTCCACGCACCTGAGATCGCGGGCGTCATCCAGCTCGCGATCGCACCGGTGTTCAGGCTCACCGCCCTTGCGGGCCTTATCGCCGCCCTGAACGCCCGGCTCGGCCGCGCGGTGGACCGGCGACGCGACCTCGAGCTGCGCCTGCCGGGCATGGGCGCCGAAGAGAAGCCCTCGGCGCGCGCCGAGCTCGGCGTGATCGAGCGGCGCATCCGCTTCGTCTACCTGTCGATCCTGTTCGCCGTGGTCTCGGGCCTGTTCATCTGCCTGCTGTTGTTTCTACGGGAGATTTTCCTCGCGGTGTCCACGCCGCGCCATGTGCCGCGATAGAGGTTGATTCCCGCCCCCGCCCGGCGGGATGATGGGCCCGTCCCCCTTCACCCGTCAGGAGGCGGTCCGTGCCCCATTCCCTCAAACGCATCAGGACCCTCGCGCTCGTCGGCCAGGCAGGCAGCGGCAAGACCAGCCTGGCCGAGGCGCTGCTGGCGCAGGCGGGCGCGGTTCCCGCCGCCGGCAGCGTCGAGCGCGGCACCACCGTCTGCGACTACACCGCCCAGGAAAAGCAGCTCCAGCATTCCCTGAAGCTCGCGGTCGCGAGCTTCGACTTCCGGGAAACGAAGATCCATCTCCTCGACACGCCGGGCTACCCCGACTTCCTCGGCCATTCGCTCCCCGCGCTCGCGGCCGTGGAGACCGCGGGCATCGTCATCAGCGCGCAGAACGGCCTGGAGATGATGAGCGGGCGCTTCATGCAATGGGCAGCCAAGCGAGGGCTCGACCGGCTCGTGATCGTCAGCAAGATCGACGCCGAGCACGTCGACCTCGAGGGGCTGCTCGCGAGCATCCAGGCGGCATTCGGCAAGGAATGCCTGCCGCTCAACCTGCCCGCGGGCAACCGCACGCGCGTCAACGACTGCTTCTTCGCCCCCTCCGGCGAGGCCGACTTTTCCTCCGTGGAAGCGGTGCATCGCCATCTGATCGACCAGGTCGTCGAGATGGACGAGAAGCTCACCGAGACCTACCTCGAGAAGGGCGACATCGACCCGGAGGCGCTGCACGAGCCGCTGGAACGCGCATTGCGCGAAGGCCACCTGATCCCGGTCGTGTTCACGTCGGCGAAGAGCGGCGCCGGCATCGCCGAGCTGCTCCAGGTGATCGTCCGGCTGCTGCCGGATCCGACGGAGGGCAATCCGCCCGCCTACGTTTCCATTCCCGCCGGCGGTGGCGAGCCCGTCGACCTGCAGCCAGTCCCGGATCCCGGCCGGCATGTGCTGGCCCACGTCTTCAAGGTGGAGATCGATCCGTACCTCGGCCGCCTCGCGGTGCTGCGCGTGCACCAGGGGCGCCTCACGCCCGGGACGCAGCTCTACATCGGCGAAGGACGCAAGCCGATCCGGCCCGGGCACCTGTTCATGCTGCGCGGCAAGACGCAGGCGGAAGTCAGCGAGGCGCTGCCGGGCGACATCGTCGCCATCGCGAAGGTCGACGAGATCCGCTTCGACCACATCCTGCACGACGCACCCTCCGACGCGCACGTGCACGCCCGGCCGCTCGACCTGCCGACGCCCGTGTTCGGCCTGGCGGTGCAGGCGAAAAAGCGCGGCGACGAGCAGAAGCTCTCGGACGTGCTGCACAAGCTGCTCGCCGAGGACCCGTGCTTTCGCATCGAGCACAACGCGCAGGCGAACGAGACGGTGATGCGCGGCCTGGGCGAGATGCACCTCAAGGTGGTGCTCGACAAGATGGCGGTCCAGTACAAGCTCGACCTCGACACGCGCCCGCCGGCGATTCCGTTTCGCGAGACGATCGTGGCGCGCGCCGACGGCCACAACCGGCACAAGAAGCAGACCGGCGGCGCCGGGCAGTTCGGCGAGGTGTTCCTCAAGGTAGAGCCGCTGCCGCGCGGCAAGGGCTTCGAGTTCGTCGACTCGGTGAAGGGCGGCGCGATCCCCAACCAGTTCATCCCGTCGGTGGAGAAGGGCGTGCGCAGCGTGCTCGAAAGCGGGTTCGTCGCCGGCTACCCGATCCAGGACGTGCGCGTCACGGTGGTCGACGGCAAGAGCCATCCCGTGGACTCGAAGGACATCGCCTTCATGTCGGCCGGGCGCAAGGCGTTCCTCGACGCCCTCGCGAAGGCGCGTCCCATCGTGCTCGAGCCGATCGTCAACGTCGCGATCACCGCGCCCGAGGAGCGCATGGGCGACATCGCCGGCGAGCTGTCCGGCCACCGGGCGCACATCCGGGGCTCCGACACACCGCGCCCCGGCCTGGTGCAGATCAACGCGCAGGCGCCGCTCTCGGAGATGGAGCAGTTCCCGGCGCGCCTGAAGTCCCTCACCGCGGGGCACGGCTCCTACAGCCTCGAGTTCAGCCACTACGAGCAGGCGCCGGCGCAGCTGCAGCAGAAGCTGGTCGCCGCGCACCGGCCGGCGGCCGAGGAAAGCTAGGCGACCCGCTCCACGCGCGCGCCGAGCATGAGGAGCTTCTTCTCCAGGTCCTCGTAGCCGCGGTCGAGGTGGTAGATGCGCTGGATCTCGGTCTGGCCTTCCGCGACCAGGCCGGCGATGACGAGGCTCGCGGAGGCGCGCAGGTCGGTCGCCATGACGGTGGCGCCCTGCAGGCCCTTGACGCCGCGCACCGTGGCGGTATTGCCGAGAATCGAGATGTCCGCGCCGAGCCGCTGCAGCTCGAGCGCGTGCATGAAGCGGTTCTCGAAGATGGTCTCCGTGATCGTCGCGGTGCCGTCGGCCACGCTGGCGAGGGCCATGAACTGCGCCTGCATGTCGGTCGGGAAGCCGGGGTGCGGCGCGGTGCGCACGCTCACGGGCCGGGGCCGGGATCCCGCCTCGGCGTGGATCTCGTCCGGCGCGACTCGGATGGCCACGCCGGCCTCGCGCAGCTTCTCGAGCGTCGAGCCGAGCGTTTCGGGCGCCGCCCCGCGCAGCGTGAGCCTGCCGCCGGTGGTCGCCACGGCCGCAAGGTAGGTGCCGGTCTCGATCCGGTCGGGCATGACGCGGTAGCGCGTTCCCTGGAGCGCCGGCACGCCTTCGATGCGGATCACGCTCGTCCCGGCGCCCTCGATCTTCGCGCCCATGGCGCGCAGGCACTCGGCAAGGTCCACGACCTCCGGCTCGCACGCCGCGTTCTCCAGGACCGTCGCGCCGTCGGCGAGCACCGCCGCCATCATCAGGTTCTCCGTGCCGGTGACCGTCACGAGGTCCATGGCGATGCGCGCGCCGTGCAGCCGCTTCGCGCTCGCTTCGAGGTAGCCGTGCTCGATCGCGATCTCGGCGCCCATGGCCTGCAGCCCCTTCACGTGCTGGTCGACCGGGCGCGCGCCGATCGCGCATCCCCCGGGAAGCGACACCTTGGCGCGGCCACATCGCGCGAGCAGCGGCCCCAGGACCAGCACGGAGGCCCGCATGGTTTTCACCAGATCGTAGGACGCGGTCGGGTCGGCGATGCGTCGCGCATCGAGCGTCACTCCGCCGTCGCGCCGCTCCACCTGCACGCCCATCCGCCCCAGCAGCTTCGCCATGGTGGACACGTCCATCAGCGAGGGCACGTTTTCCAGGCGCAGCGGCTGGTCGGTCAGCAGCGTCGCGCAGAGGATCGGCAGGGCGGCGTTTTTCGCGCCGGAGATCTGCACCGTGCCTTCGAGCGGCCGGCCGCCGTGGATGCGCAGCTTATCCATCCGCCTTCGCTTCTTCCGGCGTGACGGTGCGCATCGACAGCGCATGAATCTCCTCGCGCATGCGGTCGCCGAGGGCGGCGTAGACCATCTGGTGGCGCTGCACGCGGCTCTTGCCCTGGAACGCGGCCGAGACAACCAGGGCCTGGAAATGCTGGCCGTCGCCGATCACCTCGACGCGCTCGCACGGCAGGCCGGCGGCGATGCCTTGCTGGATGCTTTCGGGGGTCACCATGTCAGTGTCGGAGCTTGTAGCCGGATTTCAGCATCCACAGGGCGGCCGTGGACACTGCAGCCAAGCTTATCGCGAGAACCATGAAGCTCGTAGCGGGCGAGACGTCCGAGACGCCGAAGAAACCGTATCGGAACCCGTCGATCAGGTAGAAAAAGGGATTGGCGTGCGACAAAGTCTGCCAGAGCGCGGGCAAGGAATGAATCGAGTAGAACACCCCGGAGAGGAAGGTGAGCGGCATGATGACGAAGTTCTGGAACGCCGCGAGCTGGTCGATCTTCTCCGACACGATGCCCGCCACCAGGCCGAGCGCGCCCAGCAGCCCCGCCCCCAGCACCGCGAAGGCAAGCGCCCACAGCGGCGCGGCGGCCCGCAGCGGCACGAAAAGGGCCGCCGTCGCGGCCACCCCTGCCCCGACGACCGCGCCGCGCACGATCGCCGCGGCGACGTAGGCGGCAAAGAACTGCAGGTGCGAGATCGGCGGCAGCAGGATGAAGACGATGTTGCCGGTGATCTTCGACTGGATCAGGCTCGAGGAGCTGTTGGCGAAGGCGTTCTGCAGCACGCTCATCATCACCAGGCCCGGGACCAGGAACTCGGTATAGGAGACGCCGTCGTAGACCCGCACGCGCCCTTCCAGCGCGTGCGCGAAGACGAGCAGGTAGAGCAGCGCGGTGAGCACCGGTGCGGCGACGGTCTGGATGGACACCTTCCAGAAGCGCAGCAGCTCCTTGTAGAAGAGCGTCGCGAAGCTGGTCACGCGCGTCCCGTCATGACTGGCGGCCCGTGAGGTGCAGGAACACGTCCTCGAGGTCGGGACGCTCCAGCTCGATGTCGGCGATCTCGACGCCCGAGGCGCGCAGCCGCGCGAGCTGCGGCTCGAGGTCCGCGAAGCTCGCCAGCTCCAGGGTGATGCGCGCCCCGTCCTGCGCGATGACGCGCGCCGTGGCGCGCGAGCCGGAGACGCTCGCGAGCAGGTTCGGCGTCGAGTCGAGCGCCACGATGCGCCCCGCCTTGAGCATCGCGATGCGGCTGCAATAGAGCTCGGCCTCCTCCAGGTAGTGGGTGGTGAGAACAACGGTGTGCCCTTCCTGGTTCAGCCGGCGCACGAACTGCCAGAGGCCCTGGCGCAGCTCCACGTCGACGCCGGCGGTCGGCTCGTCGAGCACGATCACCGGCGGCTTGTGCACGAGCGCCTGGGCGACGAGCACCCGTCGCTTCATCCCTCCGGAGGGCGCGCGCATGTTGGTGCCCGCCTTGGCGGTGAGATCGAGGTGGTGCATGACCTCCTCGATCCAGGCGTCGTTTCCGCGGATGCCGAAGTACCCGGACTGGATGCGCAGCGTCTCGCGCACCGTGAAGAACGGGTCGAATACCAGCTCCTGCGGGACGACGCTGAGCATGCGGCGCGCGCGCCGGTAGTCCGAGACCACGTCGGCGCCCATCACCGAGACGCGGCCGGCGTCGGCGCGCGCGAGGCCGGCAATCACGCTGATCAGGGTGGTCTTGCCCGCTCCGTTCGGCCCGAGCAGGCCGAAGAACTCGCCGGCCTCGACCGCGAGCGAGACGCCATCGAGCGCCCGCAGCGCGCCGTAGCTCTTGCGCACGCCCTCGACTTCGATGGCGTTCAGGGGCGGGGCTGCGCGGACGCCGCGGACTCGGGCAGCAGGCCGTCGACGCCGTAGAGCCGCGCGATGGTGCGCAGCGATTCCGGCAGATTGACGAAGTCGATCTCGTACTCTTGCCGCCGCGCATGGCGCAGCCAGGCGAAGAGCGCGGCGAGCAGCGAGGAATCCATTTCGCTCACTTCCGACAGGTCGACGGTGCGCACGCCCTCGTCGAGCTGGCGCTCGCCTTCCTCGACCACGCGCTTCACGTTGGCGAGGGTGACCGGGCCGCCGACGACCATCCGGCTGCGGTCCCGCCGGATCACTTCGTCTCCGCCTGCTTCTCTGCCTGAGGCGCGAGCGAACGGTTCTTGATCTGCAGGTCACGGATCAGCCCGTCGACGCCGGACGCGCGCACGACGTTGTTGAACTCGGTGCGGTAGTTCGCGACCAGGCTGACGCCGCCGACCATCACGTCGTACACCTTCCAGCCGGAGGAGGTCTTCTCCATCGCGTAGTCGATCGCCACCGGCTGCGCGCCGGGCTGGATGACCCGCACGTTGACCATGACGTCGGTATCGGTGGGCCGGGCGCGCAGCGGGCGGAACTCGAGCCGCTGCTCGCTGAACGCCGCGAGCGCGCTGGCATAGGTGCGCACGAGCAGCGTGCGGAACTCCTCGATCAGCCGCTTCTTCTGCTCGGCGCTTGCCTTGTTCCAGCTCTGCCCCATCGCCAGGCCGGTCATCGCGCTGAAGTTGAAGTGCGGCAGCACCTTCGCCTCGATCACCTCGACCAGCTTCGCCTTGTTTCCGGACTTGATCTCCTTGTCCCGGGCGATCAGGTCGACCACTTCCAGGGTGACATTCTTCACCAGCACGTCGGGCGCACCGGTGTCGGCCGCCGGCACGGTCTGCGCCACGGGCTGCGTTTGCGCCAGCGCCGCGCCGGGTGCCAGGGCCAGGACGATCAGGAAACCGATCAGAAAACTAAGGATTCTTCGCATTGCCAGCCCCCGCTGCCAGCACGGCCTCGTAGTTCGCAGGCATGCGCGGCAAGTAGATGTTTCGGTCGTTCCCATCATAAACGTTCGCGGCGCCCGGCGAGTTGACCGGCCCGGCCCCCTTCTTCCCAGGGGAATCGTCGTCCTTGTTCTCCGGCTTGTCCTCGTCGTCGAAGCGCTCGCGCGGCGGGCTGCCGTCATGGACCAGGCTGCGCCGGCGCTGCAGGTAGGCGTCACGCTGGAAGGTGTACTTGTCGAGCGCCGCCTCGTCGAGGATGCGGCTCGCGTCGAGCAGGTCGGCCCGCACGCCGACCAGGCGCGTCACGACCATCGCGTTTCGCAAGCGCGTCGGATCGAACTCCCCGACCGGGTCGGTGTACAGGTCGAGCCCCGTGCCGAGGGCGTCGCGCACGGTGCTCGAGCCGAGGATCGGCAGCACGAGGTAGGGCCCCGGGCCGAAGCCCCACCGGCCGAACGTCTGGCCGAAGTCCTCGTTGTGCTTCTCGATGCCCATCTCCGAAGCCCAGTCGTTGATGCCGAACGGCCCCATCACCGTGTTGACCGCGACCCGGAACCAGTCGAGCAGGCCGTCGCCCACCTTGCCCTGCAGCAGGTTGTTCGCCCCGATGAAAACGTCGCCGATATTGCCGAAGAAGTTGCGTACCCAGCCGCGCACCGGCGCGGGCACCGCGTCGCGGTAGACGATCGCGACCGGCTTCGCCACCGCTTCGTCGACGACCTCGTTGAAGCGGTACACCGCGCGGTTCATCGGCTCGAGCGGGTCGCGCGGATCTCCCTCGCCGGTGGCGGCGCATCCGGCGAGGCCGAGGGCCAGGATTGCGAAGAGCTTGCGGGGCATTGCCTTACTTGCCGGCGGGCTTCTCCGGCTCCTTGCCCTCGGCCGCCTTGTTGAACAGGAACTGGCTGATCAGGTTCTCGAGCACCACGGCCGACTGCGTCAGGCGCAGCCGGTCGCCGCCCTTCAGCATCACGCCGTCGCCGCCCGCCTCCAGGCCGATGTACTGCTCGCCGAGGATGCCCGAGGTCAGGATCTTGGCGGTCGTGTCGCGCGGGAACTGGTAGCCGGCGTCGAGATTCATCGCCACGAGCGCCTCGTAGCTCTCGTTGTCGAAGCGCACGTCCTGCACGCGCCCGACGACCACGCCGGCGCTCTTGATGGGCGCGCGCACCTTGAGCCCGCCGATGTTCGAGAACTTGGCGTACACCTGGTAGGTCTGGTTGTTGGAGAAGGTCGCGAGGTTGCCGACCTTCAGCGCGAGGAACAGCAGCGCCGCGGCGCCGGCGACGACGAAGATTCCTACCCACAGGTCGATGGTCGAGCGGTTCATCCTTGTTTGCCTCCGGTAAACATGAGCGCCGTAAGCACGAAATCGAGCGCCAGGATGGCGAGCGAGGAGGTTACTACGGTGCGGGTCGTCGCGCGCGAAACGCCCTCCGCGGTGGGCACCGCATCGTAGCCCTCGAACACCGCGATCCAGGTCACCGCGACCCCGAACACGATGCTCTTGATCACGCCGTTCAGGATGTCGTTGCGCAGGTCCACGGCCGCCTGCATCTGCGACCAGAAGGCGCCGGCGTCCACGCCGATCAGCTGCACGCCCACCAGGTAGCCGCCGAAGATGCCCATGGCGGAAAAGAGCGCGGCGAGCAGCGGCATCGACAGCACGCCGCCCCAGAAGCGCGGCGCCACGACGCGCGCGACCGGGTCGACCGCCATCATTTCCATCGCCGAGAGCTGCTCGGTCGCCTTCATCAGGCCGATCTCGGCGGTGATCGCGGAGCCGGCCCGGCTGGCGAAGAGCAGGCCGGCGACCACCGGGCCGAGCTCGCGCACGAGGGACAGCGCGACGAGCACGCCGAGCGACTCGGAGGCGCCGAAGCGCTGCAGCGTCTCGTAGCCCTGCAGCGCGAGCACCATGCCGACGAACAGGCCGGACACCAGGATAATCACCAGCGAGAGCACGCCGGTGAAGTAGATCTCCTTCATGGTGAGGCGGAAGCGCCGCATCGCGGTGCCCGAGTGCATCACCGTATAGGCGAGGAAGCGGCTCGCGAAGCCGAGGCGCCAGACCAGCGAGGTGACCCGGGTGCCCAGCCGCTCCAGGCGGCCGCTCACATCCCCGGCGAGCTTGCTCCACTGCGCGCGCATGTCAGGCGGGCTCGGGCTCCGCCACGACCCCGAGGTCGTCCGCCACGACCCCCAGGTCGTCCGGGTACCCGGCGGCGGGGTAGTGGAACGGCACCGGCCCCTGCGCGCTGCCGTTCACGAACTGGTTCACGAACGGCTCGGCGCTGGCGCGGATCTCGTCCGGGGTTCCCTGCGCGATGACGCGCCCGTCGGCCATGAAGAACACGTAGTCCACCACGCCCAGGGCCTCCTGCACGTCGTGGGTCACGATCACCGAGGTGGCGCCGAGGGAGTCGTTCAGCTCGCGCACCAGCCGCGCGATGACGCCGAAGGAGATCGGGTCGAGGCCGGTGAACGGCTCGTCGTAAAGGATGAGCTGCGGATCGAGGGCGATCGAGCGCGCAAGCGCGACGCGCCGCCCCATGCCGCCCGACAACTCGGTCGGCATCAGGTGCGCGGCGCCGCGCAGCCCGACCGCCTCCAGCTTCATCGCCACGAGGTCGTGCAGCAGCGCCTCCGGAAGGTCGGCGTGCTCGCGGATCGGGAAGGCGACGTTCTCGAATACCGAGAGGTCGGTGAAGAGCGCGCCGAACTGGTAGAGCATGCCCATCTTGCGGCGCATCTCGAACAGCCCGTCGCGGTCCAAGGCGGCGACGTCGCGGCCCAGGATGCGCGCCCGCCCGCGCGTCGGCAGGCGCTGCGCGGCGATGATGCGCAGCAGGGTGGTCTTGCCGCAGCCCGACTGGCCCATGATGCCGACCACCGAGCCGCGCGGGATGGCGAGGGTGATGTCGCGCAGGACTGGGTGCGCGGCGTCGTAGCCGAACGAGACATTCTCGATCTCAACGATGTTCTGCGGCACGGGAGTTATATTATCCCTCATGGGAGAGACGACCGCCGCCGTGCGCGTGCATGCGCTTGCGAAGCGCTACGGGCGCCTGGAAGCGCTGCGCGGCGTCGCGCTCACCGTGTCCCCGGGCGAGGCATTCGGCCTCGTCGGCGCCAACGGCGCCGGAAAATCGACCCTCATCCGCTGCATGCTCGATCTCTGCGCAAGCGATGCGGGCAGCGTCGAGATCTTCGGCGTGGCGTCCCGCGTTCCCGCGGCGCGGCGCCGGCTCGCCTACGTCCCGGAGCGCTTCGTGCCGCCGCACTACCTGCGCTCGCGCGAGTTCCTCGCCCTGATGGCCGAGCTGTCGGGCGCCTCATTTGACGCCGCGCGCGCCGCTGCCGCGCTCGCGGAGCTCGAGCTCGAGCGCGACGTGCTCGAGCGCCCGGTGCGCAAGCTCTCCAAGGGCATGACGCAGAAGCTCGGCCTCGCCGCCTGCTTCCTGCTCGAGCGCGACCTCTACGTGCTCGACGAGCCGATGAGCGGCCTTGACCCGGCAGCCCGGGTGGCGGTGAAATCCGCGCTCCGGCGGCTGGCGGGCGAAAACCGGACGCTTTTCTTCACCTCGCACGTCCTCGCCGACGTCGAGGAGCTGTGCACTTCGATGGCGGTGCTCGACCACGGCCGCATCCGCTTCCGCGGCGCTCCCGCCGCGCTGTGCGAGCGCTACGCCGAGCCGCGCCTGGAGGGCGCTTTCATGCGATGCATCCGTGACGACGCTGCCGCAGCCCGCGCCTAAGCCCAAGCCGGCGCTGCTGGTGGTCGACGACGACCCGCTGATCACGGACTCGCTCGCCTTCGCGCTCGGCGCCGATTTCGAGGTGCTCGCGTGCGAATCGCGCCACAACGCGATCGAGCTGCTGCGCCAGCTCCCGCGCGCGCCTGAGCTCGCCCTGGTCGACCTCGGCCTGCCGCCGGTCCCGCACCGTCCCGACGAGGGCTTCCAGCTGATCGCCGACCTGCTCGCCCATTCGCCCGGGATGAAGATCTTCGTCCTCTCCGGGCAGAACGACGCGGCCAACGCGCGGCATGCGCGCGCCCTCGGCGCATGGGAGTTCATCGCCAAGCCCTGCGACGCGGTGACGCTCAAGCGCGCGCTCGACCGTGCCCTCGAGCTGCCGAAGAGCGCCCCGGCGCCCGCCGCCGAGGCGACCGGCCTCATCGGCGAGAGCCCCGCGCTCGGCCGCTTGCGCAACCAGCTCGCGCAGTTCGCCAGCTCGCCCTACCCGGTGCTGATCGAGGGCGAGTCGGGCAGCGGCAAGGAGCTCGTCGCGGCGAGCCTGCACCGCATGTCCGGCCGGGCGGCCAGGCCGTTCTTCGCGCTCAATTGCGCCGCGATCGCCCCGACGCTCGTCGAGGCGACCTTGTTCGGCTACGGGAAGGGCGCGTTCACCGGCGCGGCGAGCGCGAAGTCCGGCTATTTCGAGGATGCGCAGGACGGCACGCTGTTCCTGGACGAGATCGGCGAGCTGCCGCTCGACATGCAGGCGAAGCTGCTGCGCGTGCTGGAGAACGGCGAGTTCCAGCGCCTCGGCGAGACGCAGCGCCGGGTGTCGCGCGCCCGCATCGTCGCCGCGACCAATCGCGACCTGCGCCACGCGATGAAGAGCTCGCGCTTCCGCGCCGATCTCTACCACCGCCTCTCGGTGCTCTCGCTCGCCGTGCCGCCGCTGCGCGACCTCGAGCGCGACAAGCTCCTGCTCCTCGAGCATTTCCGCCGGCTCTACGCCGCGCAGGCCGGCGTGCAGTCCTTCACGCTCGACGCCGACGCCGAGAGCCGCTGGCTGCGCTACCCGTTTCCCGGCAACGTGCGCGAGCTGCGCAACATCGTCATCCGCCTCACCACCAAGTACGCGGGGCAGCGCCTGTCGCGCGCGGAGCTCGAGCCCGAGCTCGATCTGGAGACGCCGCTTCCCGGGGCCGGAAGCGAGGCCGGGGCGATCGTCGACCAGGCGCTGCGCCTGCTCGAGCACAGCAACGCATTCAGCCTGGACGAGACGCTCAAGGCCTGGGAGCGCGGCTATATCGAGGCCGCGCTGCGCCTGACGCGCGGCAACGTGAGCCAGGCCGCGAAGCTGCTCGGCGTGAACCGCACGACGCTCTACAGCCGCATGAGCGCCGAGGAGGACAAGTAGCGTGGCGCTCTACCTCGAGCACTTCGGCCTGTCCGAGCCGCCGTTCCGCATCACGCCGCACACCGACTTCTTCTTCGATGGCGCCGATCGCGGCGCGACGCTCGAGGCGCTCGTCTACGCGGTGCTGCACGACGAGGGCATCGTCAAGGTGTCCGGCGAGGTCGGCAGCGGCAAGACGATGCTCTGCCGGGTGCTCATGGAGCGCCTGCCGGCGCACGTCGAGACGCTGTACATCGCCACCCCCTCGCTCGGGCGCGACGAGATCCTGCATGCCATCGCCGACGAGCTGGAGCTCAAGCTGCCCGACGCGAGAACCAGCGTCGTGCTGCGCGAGTTGCAGGAGCAGCTCATCCGGCTCTACGCCGCGGGGCGGCGCGTCGTGGTCCTGGTCGCCGAGGCGCACGTCATGCCCGACGAGTCGCTCGAGCAGGTGCGCCTGCTGTCGAACCTCGAGTCGAACCGCCACAAGCTCCTGCAGATCGTGCTGTTCGGCCAGCCGGAGCTCGACGCCACGCTCGCCAAGCCCTCGCTGCGCCAGCTGCGCGACCGCATCACCCACAGCTTCCGCATGCGCCCGCTGTCGGAGCCCGAGGTCCTCCACTACCTGTCGTTCCGCATGCGCGCCGCCGGCTACCGCGGCCCCGAAGTGTTCGCGCGGCGCGCCGTGTTGCTAATCGCGCGCGCGGCGAGCGGCCTCACCCGGCGCATCAACATCCTCGCCGACAAGGCGCTCCTGAGCGCGTTCACCGAAAACTCGCACGCCATCGGCGAGAAGCAGGTGCGCGCGGCCATCGCGGACTCCGAGTTCGCGCAGGCCCGGCACGCGCCCAGGCCGCTCGTTTACGTTGCCGCGGCCTTGGTCGGCGGCCTTTTACTGGGCGCGGCAGCGCAGTGGTTACTCACATCGAGAACGCCTGAGAGGGTCGCATCGGCGGCGTCGGTCGCCAAGCCGGTCGCGAAGGCACCCGAGGCGCCGCCGCCGCCGCCCGCACCTGCGCCGGCTGCCGTGCCGCCGCCCGCGCCCAAGCCGCCGCCCGCGCACCTGCGCCCCGAGCAGCTGCGCCGCCTGGGCGGCTACTCGGCCGCCGGTCAGCGGCTGCTCGCCGAGCGTATCGGCGCGACGCGCGAGCTTCTGGAGCGCGTGGAGGACGAGCGCTACGCGGTCGAGCTCTTCATCACCGACAACACCGACGCCGCGCGCATGGAGCGTTTCCTCCTGCGCGCGCGCGACCTGGTGCCGCTCGATCAGGTCTACGTCATCCCCATGGCCTCAGCCGGCGAATACCGGCTGCGCGTCGTCTACGGCGATTTCCCCACCCGTGACGAAGCGGCCGCCGCCGACAAGCGCCTTCCGCCGAAGTACCAATCTGCATTCCGCACCTCGCTGCGCAGTTTTGCGGAGCTGCGCAGTCAAATTTAGTCAGGCCTCGAAAACCCCAGAGTTACAGGCGGTTAGCCGACTTTCCTGAGGGAGGGTCCGTGCTATGCTTCCGCGAGGGATGGGAGGCAAGGTGGGACGCGCGTGAACCGGGGACAGGCACTGTTGTGGATCGGCGCGGCCGCCGTGCTGGCAGGCTGCGCACAGGCGCCCGTGCCGCCCGCCGATCCGCACCTTCGCGGCGATGCGCCGCGTCCGGCCGGGGCAATTCCCCAGCCGGTGCAGATCGCGCCGGTGCTGCCGAAGCCGCAGCCCACCGTGCGCCCCGAGACCTACAGCGTGGTGGTCAACCGCGTTCCCGCGCAGGAGCTGCTGTTCGCCCTGGCGCGCGACGCGCGCCTGCAGATCGACATCGACCCCGGCCTGGGCGGCCTGGTCACGCTGAACGCCATCGACCAGACGCTGCCGCAGCTCCTGCAGCGCATCGCGCGCCAGATCGACATGCGTTACGAGATGGAGGGCCAGAACCTGGTCGTCATGCGCGACACGCCGTTCCTGCGCTCATACAAGATCGACTACCTCAGCGCGAACCGCAACGTCAGCATGCGCTCGACTTCGTCCACCCAGTTCGGCACCGGCGGCGGAGCCGCGGGCGGCAGCGGTGCGACCGGGGCGACCTCCACGATCGAAGTCACGACGCAGAACAACCTGTGGGAATCGATCGTGCAGAACGTGCGCGAGATGCTGCGCGAGACCGACAAGATCATTCCCGCCCCGGTCGCCGGGGCGCCGGTGGCCGTGCCGCCGCCGGCGCCGCAGCCCGCCGGGACGCCGCCGCTTCCGGGGACGGCGCCCGCGGCCGCCGCGGCGCCTGGCCCGACGTTCCAGGAAGCCGCCTCGGTCATCGCGAACCGCGAAAGCGGCGTCCTCTACGTCCGCGCGACGTCGAAGCAGCACGAGCGGGTCATGGAGTTCCTCGACCAGGTCATGCAGGGCGCGAAGCGCCAGGTCCTGATCGAGGCCACGGTCGCGGAGGTCCAGCTGCGTAACGAGTATCAGCGCGGCATCGAATGGCAGCGGCTGGGCAGCAATCCCACCACCGGCCTGCAGCTCAACCAGCCGGCGATCACCCCGCCCACGGGCTTCAGCGCCAGCCCCTTCGTGGTCGGCCTCGCGAACCCGCGCAACAACTTCAACCTCACGCTCAAGCTGCTCGAGCAGTTCGGCGACGTGCGCGTGCTGTCCAGCCCGAAGCTCTCGGTGCTCAACAACCAGACCGCGATCCTCCGGGTGACGCGGGACATCATCTACTTCACCATCACGCCCTCGACGCAGCCGATCACCATCGCCGCCGGCGGCGGGGGCGTCGCCGTGCAGGCGTCCTTCACCACCTCTCCGAACGTCGCCGCCGAAGGGTTCATGATGGCGGTCCTGCCGCACATCAACGAGTCCGACGGCGTCGTCCTCAACGTGCGGCCCACCATCCGGCGCCAGGTCGGCAACGCGCGCGACCCGAATCCCGCCCTGGCCGGCCTGCAGACGCAGAACGACATCCCGCTTTTCGAGACGCGGGAATTCGATTCCATCCTGCGCCTGCAAAGCGGCGACGTGGCGGTGCTCGCCGGATTGATGCAGGACCAGGTGGAGAACGTGGACAGCGGCATCCCGGGCGTGCGCTCCATCCCGATCGTCGGCGAGGCGCTCTCGAGCCGCTCCGACCTGACGCGCAAGACCGAGCTGGTGATCTTCCTGCGCGCGACGGTCATCCGCGACCCGAGCATCGAGGGCGACTTCAGCAGCTTCCGCCAGCACCTGCCGACCGAGGACTTCTTCGTCAGGCCCAATCCGCAGCGCGTCGCGCCGCTGGTCGGGCCGGGCGAGCGCTGACATGAGCCTGCTGCTCGAGGCCCTCAAGAAGGCGGAGAAGGCGAAGGAAGAAGCGCAGCGCAAGCAGGGCGGCGAGGCCGCGGCGTCTGCGTCTTCCCGCGCCGAGCTCAGCCTGCAGCAGGAGCCGGCACCGGCCCCCGAGCCGAAGCACGTGGTGATGCGCTCGGAGCTCCCGGACATCCACCAGCCGCTCGAGATCCTGAGCGACGACATCAGCCCGCCGGCACACGCGCCGGACCCGCGGCCGGCACCGGCATCCGGGGGTGCGAGCGCGCCCGGCGGCGCGCGCACCTCCAGAGAGGACCCCCCCGCAGAGGCGGGCCGCGCTGGGGCCCGCAAGGCTTTCGAAGTGAAGTACCGCGAGCCGAACCCGCGCCTGCCGTTCTTCATCACCCTCGGCGCGCTCGGCGTGGCCGCCGTCGGCGTCGTGGTGTACTTCTGGTACCAGCTGCAGCCGCCGCGGATGCTGGTGAATCCGAATCCCTCGGCCGGCACCGTCGCCGCAGCGCCAGCGCAAGCCGCGCCTGCCCCCGCCACGCCCGCACCGTCGAGCGCCGCCGCTTCGCCGGGCGCCGGCGCCCTTGCCGGGCTTCCCGGCGTGCCGGCGACCCTGACCACGCCCGCGCCCGCGCCCGGGCCCGTACAGCCGGCGCCCGCGGCGCGCGGTCCCCGGCCTTCCGCGATCCCATCAGATCCTCCGCCGCCGGCCGCGGGGCGTCCTTCGCGTGCACCGGCGGCAGCGATCTCCGCCTCGCCCGCGCCCGAAGCAGCGCCGCAGCTCAACGTCGCGCGTCCCGTGGCGCAGGTCCATCCGCAGGTCGACGCCGCCTACACGGCGTTCATCGGCGGCGACCTGAAGGCCGCGCGCGCGGCCTACGAGGCGGCGCTGCGCGAGGAGCCGGCGAACCGCGACGCGCTGCTCGGGCTCGCGGCCACCGACGTGCGCAGCGGCCGCTTCGAAGCCGCGGAAGCCGCCTACGTGCGCCTGCTGCGCGCCGATCCGCGCGACCCGCACGCGCAGGCCGGCCTGATCGGCCTGCGCAGCGCGCGCCTCGATCCTCTCGCGGCGGAAAGCCGCGTCAAGAACCTGCTCGCGGCCAACCCCGGCGCCCATGTCCTGCACTTCGCGCTGGGCAACCAGCTTGCCCAGCAGGGTCGCTGGCCCGAGGCGCAGCAGCACTACTTCAAGGCGCACAGCGCCGAGCCCGACCATCCGGACTTCGCCTTCAACCTCGCCGTGAGCCTCGACCACCTGCGCCAGTTCAAGCTGGCGCGCCAGTACTACGCGCGCGCCGTCGACCTCGCCGGCAAGCGCAGCGCAAGCTTCGACGTCGCCGCCGCGCAGGAGCGCGTCAAGCAGCTCCCCGACTGACCATTTCTGACACCCTCCGCCCGTCCCCGGCGGGGCGGCGCCCCGGTATCATGGAGTCTGGATGAATTCGCCCGCAAGCCCGCAGGCCAAAAGGCATATCGGCCAGATCCTGATCGACCAGGGGATCCTGACCGAGGACCAGCTGCGGATCGCGCTGCTCGAGCAGACGAAGTCGCACGTGCCGGTCGGGCGGCTGCTGGTGCAGCTCGGCTTCGTCTCCGAGGCGACGCTGCGCGATGCGCTCTCCGAGAAGCTCGGCCTGCAGTCGGTCGACCTCGCGCACATCATCGTCGACCCGACGGCGCTGAAGGCGCTGCCGCGCGACATGGCGCGCCGCTACCACATCTTCCCGGTCGCGCTCGACCGGCAGCTGCGCAAGTTCATCGTCGCGCTCGCCGATACCAACAACATCGTCGCCGTCGACCAGCTGCGCGCGCACCTGAAGGGCGACTTCGAGATCGAGCTGCGCCTCGCCGGCGAGTCGGAGATCGAGCGGGCGATCGAGCACTACTACGGCCACGAATTCTCGATCGACGGCATCCTGCGCGAGATCGAGACCGGCGAGGTCGACTACACGTCGATGCAGGACGGCGACGAGTACTCGCAGCCGGTCGTGCGCCTCATTTCCGCCTTGCTCGCCGACGCCGTGGAGCGCGCCGCCTCCGACATCCACTTCGAGCCCGAACAGAACTTCCTGCGCATCCGCTACCGCATCGACGGCGTGCTGCGCCAGATCCGCTCCCTGCACAAGACCTACTGGCCGGCGATGGCGGTGCGCCTCAAGGTGATGGCCAAGATGAACATCGCCGAGACGCGCGCGCCGCAGGACGGGCGCATCTCCGCGACCATGTCGGGCCGCGTGGTCGACTTCCGCGTCGCCAGCCTGCCGACCACGCACGGCGAGAACGTGGTGCTGCGCATTCTCGACCGGCAGAAAGGCATCGTCCCGCTCGAGAAGCTCAACCTCGAGGACGCGCAGCTCGATCTTCTCAAGCGCATGCTGGCGCGGCCCGAGGGCATCATCCTCGTCACCGGCCCGACCGGCAGCGGCAAGACGACCACGCTGTACTCGATCCTGAACCACATCAACTCCGACGGCATCAACATCATGACGCTGGAGGATCCGGTCGAGTACCCGATGACGCTGATCCGCCAGACCTCGGTGTCCGATGCCGCCAAGCTCGACTTCGCCAACGGTATCCGCGCCCTGATGCGCCAGGACCCGGACGCGATCCTGGTCGGCGAGATCCGCGAACACGACACGGCCGAGATGGCCTTGCGGGCCGCGATGACCGGTCACCAGGTGTACTCGACGCTGCACACCAACTCCGCCGTCGGCGCGATCCCGCGCCTGCTCGACATCGGCATCGTTCCGGACGTGATGGCCGGCAACATCATCGGCATCATCGCGCAGCGCCTGGTGCGCAAGCTGTGCCGTACCTGCCGCCAGTCCTACGATCCCGAGGTGCGCGAGCGCCGCCTGGTCGGCATGAATCCCACCGAGTCCGGCGCGCTGTTCCGCGCCGTGGGCTGCGAGCAGTGCGACTACCAGGGCTACCGCGGCCGCTCGAGCATCCTCGAGCTGCTGAAGATCGATCCGGGCATCGACGAGCTGATCGCGCGGCGCGCGACCGCGCGCGAGATCCTCACCGCCGCCCGCGCCAAGGGCTTCAAGACCCTCGCCGACGACGGCGTGCGCCTGGTGCGCGCAGGCACCACCAGCCTGGAAGAAGTGATGCGGGTGGTCGACCTGACCGACCGCATGGCGTAGCCGGAGGCGCATGCCTCTGTTCAGCTACAAGGCCGTCGACGCCAGCGGGAAGAACGTGCTCGGGCGCGTCGAAGCGGTGAATCTCTTCGACCTCGAGCAGCGCCTCTCGCGCATGGGCCTCGACCTGGTGAGCGGCGCGCCCTCGGCGCAGCGCACGCGGCTCATCGGCGGCAGCAAGGTCAGCCGCCAGGACCTGGTGAACTTCTGCTTCCACCTCGAGCAGCTCGCGAGCGCCGGCGTGCCGGTGATCGAGGGGCTCGTCGACCTGCGCGAGAGCCTGGAGAACCCGCGCTTCCGCGAGGTGGTCTCGGGCCTGATCGAGGCGATCGAGGGCGGCCGCAGCCTGTCCCAGGCGCTCGCCGAGTTCCCCGAGGTCTTCAGCAAGGTGTTCGTCAGCCTGATCCGCGCCGGCGAGCAGACCGGCAAGCTCTCGGAGGTGCTGAAGAGCCTCACCGAGTCGCTGAAGTGGGAGGACGAGCTCGCCTCGCAGACGAAGAAGCTGATGATGTACCCGGCGTTCGTCGGCGGCACGGTGCTGATCGTCACCTTCTTCCTGATGACCTACCTCGTGCCGCAGATGGCGGGCTTCATCCGCAACATGGGACAGGACATCCCGTTCCAGACCCGGCTCCTCATCGGCGTGTCGGCCTTCTTCGTCAACTACTGGTGGGCGATCATCGCCGCGCCATTCGTCCTGTGGGCCGGCCTGCGCTTCGCGGTGAAGGGCAATCCGGCGCTCGAGTTCGCGCTCGACCGCTACAAGATCTCGGCGCCGCTCATCGGGCCGATCCTGCGCAAGATCATCCTGTCGCGCTTCGCCTCCAGCTTCGCGATGATGTACGCCTCGGGGATCACGGTGATCGACGCAATCCGCAGCTGCGAGGAGATCATGGGCAACAAGCCGCTCGAGTACGCCCTGCGCACCGCCGGGCAGCAGATCGCCGAGGGCAAGAACATGACCGCCGCGTTCCAGGACCTCGGCCTCTTCCCGCCGCTGGTGATCCGGATGCTGCGCATCGGCGAAGCCACCGGCGGGCTCGATACGGCGCTGCTCAACGTCAGCTACTTCTATAACCGCGAGGTGCGGGAGTCGATCGGCAAGGTGCAGGCGATGATCGAGCCGGCGATGACCGTGATCCTCGGCCTGATCCTGGGCTGGGTGATGCTGTCGGTGCTCGGGCCGGTGTACGACTCGATCTCGAAGATGAAGTTCTAGCCATGGGCGAGCAGCGCGTCCTCTACTTCACCGCCAGCGGGCACAGCCTGTACCGGGCGACGCGCAAGGCGCTCGAGCTCGAGGCGCGCTTCACGGCCGACGACGCCGGCGTGGAGGCGTTCCGCGAGCACCTGCGCGGCCGGCGCGGGGCGCTGTTCTCGGTGCTCGCCGACCTCGCGGGCGAGGATTTCCACGAGGACCAGATTCCCGCGCTGCGCGGCTCGGACCGCGACGCGGTCATCCAGCGGCGCATCGCGCAGCGCTACCGCGACACGCGGCTCGCCGCCGCGCTTTCGCTCGGCCCGGTCCATTCCGGCGGGCGCAAGAACGAGCGGCTGCTGCTCGCCTCGTTCACCAACACGCAGCAGATCGCGCCATGGCTGGACGCGCTCGACGCCGCCGGCGCGCGCCTCGCCGGGGTGTACTCGGTCCCCCTGCTGGGTCCGGTCGTGGCGGCGCGCCTCGGGGTCCGGAGCGGCCGCGCGTTCGTCATCAGCGCCAATCGCGCCGGCCTGCGGCAGTGCTTCGTCGAGGACGGCAGGCTGCGCTTCGCGCGCCTGGAGCGCACCTCGGAGATGGAGCCGCAGGCGCTGGCGATGTTCGTGCGCTCCGAGACGCAGCGCCTCGCCCAGTACCTGGCCACGCTGCGCGTGCTGCCGCGGGAGGGCGCGCCGGTGCACGTGCTGGTCATCGCCCCGGCGGGCGCGCGCGCCGTCTTCGAGCAGGAGCTGGTCTCGGACGCGCGGCTCGTCTTCCATACCGTGGATGCGGCCGAGGCGGCGCGTGCGGTGGGGCTCGCGCAGCCGCCGGAAGACGCGATGGCCGAGGCGATCTACGCGCACCTGGCCGCGAACCGGCCGCCGCGCGAGCAGTTCGCGAGCCGGGCTGACCGCCGGCGCTACTTCGTCTGGCAGCTGCAACGCGGCATCGTCGCCGCCGGGGTGCTCGGCTTCGCCGCCTGCGCGCTGGTCGCCGGCGCGCGCTGGCTGGACGTCATGGACCTGCGGGAAAAGGCGGCGGTGCAGGCGCGCCAGTCCCAGGATGCGGCCGAGAAGTACCAGCGCATCACCGCCGGGTTCCCCGTCACCCAAACGACCACCGAGAACCTCAAGGTCGCCGTCGTCGAGTTCCGGCGGATCGCCGAGCGCACCGCGCTGCCCGAGGAGGGCCTGCGCCACATCTCGCGCGTGCTGGGCGACTTTCCGCAGATGGAGCTGGACGGGCTGGTGTGGACGCTCGGCCGGCCCTCGCAGGGCGTCGCGCAGCGCGCCTCCGTGCCGCCACCGCTCGGCGCCCCGCCAGCGACGAAGCCCGCCCAGGGCGACGAGGCGGTGCAGATCGAAGTGACCGGGCGCGTGCACGCGACGCAACGCGACGACTACCGCGGTATCACCGCGCAGGTCCAGCGCTTCGCGCAGGCGCTCGGCGCCGGCGGTTTCCAGGTGGTGAGCACGCGGCTGCCGTTCGACATCACCTCCGAGGGCACGCTGACGGGGGACATCGGCGGCGCCGATACGGGCGAGGCGCCGCGCTTCACCGTCATCGTGGCCAGGCGCCTGCCATGAGCTTCTCGCGCGAAGAGCTGAAGAAGCTCGCGCTGCCGCTCCTCATCGGCCTCGCGCTCCTGGCCGGCGGCGCGGCGCTGATCTGGAGCGTGAACGGGTCGCTGCTGCGCGCGAAAGGCGTACTCGGCGCCGCCCAGGCCGAGCGCACGCAGACCACCGAGCGTCTCGCGCGCATCGCCGAGGAGGAGCGCGAAGTGAAGGAGAAGCTCGAGGTCTACCAGCACCTCAAGCGCCTCAACATCCTCGGGGAGGAGAAGCGCCTCGAATGGGCCGATGCGATGACCCGTATCCGCGCGCAGCGCGAGCTGCTCGACCTGCGCTACCGCGTCGAGCGCCAGCGCCTGCTCACATCGCTTCCCGGCAAGCCCGGCAACGTCGATTTCCACGCGAGCACCATGAAGGTCGAGCTGGCGCTGCTCCACGAGGAGGACCTGCTGCGCTTCCTTGCCGACCTGCGCACTTCCGGAAACGCCTATTACGTCGTGCGCCGCTGCAGCCTGACCCGCACCGGCCAGCCGGCGGCCGGCGGCGCGACCATCGCGCCGCGCCTGCGCGGCGACTGCGAGATCGACCTCATTACCGTGCTCGACCGGGGCGCCAAGCAATGAGATCCGCTGGAGTTCTGTTCACAGTGATCTTGTTCCTCGGGGCGTTCGAGGCCTTTGGCCAAGTTCAAAAGATGCCCCGTGAGACCCAATTGAAGCAAGAACGAGACGCTTGGTTGGTTTGGGATCGCGCAACGAGATTGAAGACTGTCGAGCGCATGATCGAATCAACGAGAGCAGGAGGCTATTCCCCTCGCTGGGGTGCAGACCACTATGTTGAAGAGGTCAACCGGGTCCTCCAAGGCAACACGGGCATCACAGCTCCCGAGGCCTTTGCACTGGTGATGACCAAGGAACAAGGTAGTCGTACGGAGAATCTAGGGCGGTTGTTCTTCACCCCGGAGCAGCGCCAGTCGCTCGATGCGCGGCGCAAGGCACGCGTCCCGGACAAGCCCGCGGCCGCGGTCGCATCGCCGACGATGCGCCTGGACGGCTACGTGAAGCGCTCCGGCGGGCGCTCGACGGTGTGGGTCAACGGAGAATCCACCGACGACGCCTCGCGCCTTCCGGCGAGCAGCGACGGGCGCGTGCCGATACAGGTCGATACCGGCGGGCGCGTCGGCCTCAAGCCCGGCCAGACCCTCGACCGGGGTAGCAACGAGGTGCGCGACGGCATCGGCGACGGCGAGATCAGAGTTCGCCCCGACGCGCGATGAGCGCGCGGACCCCCAGGCGTAGGCAGCGCGGCGCCGCGCTCATCCTGCTTGCGGCGCTGGTCGTGCTCGGCATCTCCTGGATGCTCGTCTCGGCGCTGGGCAACGCCGCGCGCAACCAGATCGCGGACCGCGGGCACAACGCGGACATCCTGCGCGAGGCCCGCGCGGCCCTCGTGGGCTGGGTGACCATGGCGGCGCTCGACGCCACCGAGGACAACCCCGGGCGCCTGCCGTGCCCGCAGGCCTGGGGCGACCTCGGCACCGCGAACGAAGGTCGCGCGGCAAGCTTTTGCGCCGCGCCCGCGGCGGGCCTGCTGCCGTGGCGCACCCTGGGACTGCCGAAGCTTCTCGATTCCGCAGGCCAGCAGCTCTGGTACGTGGTCTCGCCCGGGTGGCACCTGCCGAACAGCACGACCGACCTGACGATCAACTCGAATACGGCGGGCGCGCTTACCCTCGATGGGCAGCCCAATGCGGCCGTTGCGCTGATCATCGCCCCGGGCCGGCCGCTCTCCATCTCGCCGAACGCCGCGCAGACCGCCGCGGGGTGCGCCGCGCGCTCGCAGTCCCACGCGTTCGGCGGCATCCTCAATCCCGCCAATTTCCTCGAGTGCCAGAACGCCACCACGGCCGATTTCACCTACGCGACTTCGGTGGTCGACAACGGGACGAACACGGTCCTCAACGACCAGGTGCTACCGGTCACCCGCGCCGCTGTGCTGCCGGGCATCGAAGCGTCGATCGCGAAGCGGATCGAGCGCGACATCGTGCCGTCGCTGAGGTCCGTGTACGCCACCGCCACATGGGGACTGTCCAGCGCGAACCCCGTGTTCCCCTTCGCCGCGCCCTTCGCCCATTCGGGACCCGGGGCCGGCACCTCGAGCTACCAGGGCATGGCCGGATCCTTCGAAGGACTCCTGCCCTTCAACCAGACCCGAGGCTGCACGGTGAGCGCCGCCGATCCGCGCTGCACCACGACGCTGCTCGGCTTCTCCAAGGCCGGCCCCGACGTGCAGATCGGTGGGGCAGGAACGATCCGCACGCAATCCGCATGCAGCTGGCAATCCGACGTCTACGTGTGCACGGGGGAATACAACCAGCCCTCCATCTCCGTGCGCGCCACGATCAACATCACCAACGTCGCGATGGGCCTGCGCGCGTTCGACGCATCGAGGGTGACCTGCACCGCCGCTGACGACGCAGGCGGCGGAATCGGCACCCAGAACATCTCCTGCTCCGTGACGAGCGTCGCCATGCAAGCCGACGGGTCGGCGACGCTCACGATCGAGACCGGCACGACGCCCGACATCGTCGCCTCCGGCTGGGGAACCTACGCGACCTACTCCATCCGGGTCGAGCGCGCCGCGATGGGCGACCACGCGCTGCTCGACCCGACCGCCGCCACGACCGGCTGGTTCGCGCGCAACCAGTGGTACCGCCTGGTCTACTACGCGACTGCCCCAAACCACGCCGCGAGCGGGACGCCGCCGCGCGCGTGTGCCGACCCGACGACCTGCCTCCAGCCCGACACCCTCGTGCAGCCGAACAAGCGTGCCCTCCTTATTCTCGCCGGGCGCAGTCTCACCAACAGCGCAC
Organism: uncultured bacterium; assembly: GCA_965233165.1. Classification (GTDB taxonomy): domain Bacteria; phylum Pseudomonadota; class Gammaproteobacteria; order Burkholderiales; family SG8-39; genus SCGC-AG-212-J23. The sequence continues at coordinate 27,965 of CBDDRX010000149.1, forward strand.
GCCCGAACGCGACGCTCGGCGATTTCCTGGAAGGCGCGAACGCAGATCTCGATCTGCGATTTGAGCAGCGCACCATCAATGCAGCCTTCAACGACCGCGTGGTGGTCGTGGACGCGAACCCCTGACGATGAGGAGCGCAGCGCAGCGCACGTCGGCCGGATTCACGATCACGGAGCTCGCCGTGGTCATGGCCGTGGTGGGCCTGCTGCTTGGCATGGGCATGTTCACGTTGTCCGCGCAGGTCGAGCAACGCAACACGAACGACACGCAGCGGCGCCTGGAAGACGCGCGCGAGCTCCTGCTCGCCTTCGCGGTCGTGAACGGGCGGCTGCCCTGCCCTGCCGCCGCGAACACCACGGGCGACGAAACCCCGGCGGTCGGCGGGAACTGCGGGACAGTTGCGAACTACTATGGCGGTTTCTTGCCGGCGCGCACGCTGGGCTTCCAGCCGGTGGACAGCGCCGGATACGCCGTCGATGCCTGGGGCAACCGCATCCGCTATGCCGTCTCGAACCGGATGTGGGGGACCGCCATGCGCTTCACCACCCGAGCCACCGCGGCCGATCCGTGGATCCTCAGCACGACCCCCACCGACCTCGTCGTCTGCAGCGCATCGCCGGCGGCGGTCGGCTCCGCGACCTGCGATGCGGGAACTTCGGTGACCAACACCAACACCGTGGTCGCCCTGCTTTTCTCGACCGGCAAGAACGGCAACGGCGGCGGCACGGGCCTCAACGAGGCGCGCAACCTGGACCTCAACGCGCTCTTCGTCTATCGCCCGCCGGATCCGGCGGGTGCCTTGCCCGGCGGCGAGTTCGACGACCAGATGGTCTGGCTGCCGGTCGGTGTGCTGTACAGCCGGATGATTGCGGCGGGCGTACTGCCCTAGGCGGACGGCCCGGTCAGGGCGAAGCAGACCGCGCCGTCCCGGTTCGACTCGAGCGTCAGGTGGAAGCCCCGTGACTCGGCGAGGCGCGCCGCCTGGTAGAGGCCGATGCCCAGCCCGCCCGGCGAGTGCACCGGCGCGCGCAGCAGCGCCGGCGCCAGGTGCGCCGGCACCGCCGGGCCGCTGTCGCAGACCCGCAGCGTGATGCCGTCGTTGCCGTGTCCGAGGCTGACGCGCACGCTCGCGCCGGCCCCCGCGTCCCGCTTGGCGAGCGCGTTACGGATGAGGTTGTCGGCGACGGTGTCGAACAGCGAGCGGGGCAGCCGCGCCACGGCCGGCAGCTCGGCGTCCCCGAGCGTTACGCCCTCGCCGCGGTACTGCCGGCCCAGCGCCTCCCACCAAGCCTGGGCGCTGACGTAGTCCTCCGTCGCCGGTTGCGGCCGCTGGAACTTCTCCAGCGTGTCGGCCAGCCGCTGGGCGATCGCGGGGAGCTGCCGGCGCAGCAGCGCGCGCAGCTCCGGCGAGTCGTTCTCCTCGCGCGCCGCGGCGGCGGTCAGCACGCTGAGCGACTGGAGCAGGTTCTTGATGTCGTGCGTCATGCGCGCGCCGGTCTCGTGCACCGCCTGAAGGTAGCTCGCCTGGCGCAGCTCCTCCTCGCGCAGCTTGGCGAGGTAGAACTCGCCCAGCAGCAGCGCGAGCAGGTGCAGGTGCCAGTGCAGCGCCGGGCTCATCCGGTAGCGCGAATGGATGTGCAGCGAGACGTGGGCATTCTCGAACTCGACCGTGTGCGGGCTCGCCTCCCCTTCGCTCCCGGAAGAACCGCCCGCCCGCCACGACGCGCCGGACACCCACGGCAGGCGCGCGAGCGCGCCGGCCGCCTCGGAGAGGAAGCGCTCCGGGCGCGCTTCGAGCTGCGACAGCTCGGCCAGGAAATGCAGCCATTTCTCCAGCGGCAGGCCGATCGAGAAAAGATAGCGCGAGAAGAAGACGTTCAGCCCGGCGAAGCCGGTGCGCGGGTTCCAGGCGAGCGCGATCAGCAGCACCGCGCCGCCCACCAGCAGCACGGTCGTGGCGAGCGCCGCGATGTAGCCGGTGCGGCCGATCGTCATGATGGTGAAGCTGCCGAGCACCACCACCACCAGCACCAGCATCAGCAACAGGCTGTAGAAGAAGTCGATCACCTGCGCGGATTCGCCGCTCTCGCGCTCGGCCGGGAAGAGCGCGATCAGGACGAACAGCAGGGGCAGGCCGTATTCGGCGGCACGCCGGATCTCCGGCGCGATCTCGCGGCGCGGCGCGATCTCGGGAAGGATGACGACCGCGAGCAGCGCGACGAGGTACAGGAAGACGACGAGGTAGCAGCGCCGCTGCCAGCGCGCGGCATGCTGGTAGACCTTGCCGCCGACGAGCCCCGCGAGCACCACCACCCAGAATGCGAGCAGCCACCAGTCGAGGCGCAGCATCACCGTGCCGGCGCCCACCGCCAGCACGATGGCCTGCGCCGGCGAGACGCGCTGCTGCGCCCGGACGAACGGCTGCCAGAGGAGCAGCAGGCCGAGGTGCGCGAGGAGCAGCGCGCGTGCCCAGGGGTCGGCCACCCCGCGCACCACGGCGACGTGCAGCAGGGCCAGCATGGCGACCACCACGAGGCGCCAGTAGCGCTGCGTCAATTCCCAGGCGCCGGCGGAAAGGCGCTCGGAGGGCGTGAGCGGCGAAACGGCGGAGGCGGGACGCGCGGCGTGTTGCATCATGATTGGGCTCCGACTAGTCTACAAACGATTCCATGGCAGCGGTCACTCTCGCCCGAACCGTCCTTCTCGAAGCGCGTCGCGGCGGGCTCCCCTGGGTCGCCCTCGGCGTGCTGGCGGCCGCGGTCGCGCTCTCGGCGTTCCTTTCCCAGGTGGCGCTCACCGAGAGCCGCGAGCTGCAGTCCTCGGTGACGGCTGCGCTGCTTCGCGCGAGCGCGGTTTTCCTGCTCGCCGCGCACGTCGCCGCGAGCACCCTGCGCGAGCAAAACGACAAGGGCCTGGAGCTGATGCTCGCCCTGCCGATCGGCCGGCCGACGCACTACCTCGGCCGGCTCGCCGGCTACGTGGCGTGCGGCGCCGCGCTCGCCGCGGCCTTTTCCCTGCCGCTGCTTGCCTGGGCCTCCCCGGCCGGCGTGGCGGCGTGGGGCGCATCCCTGTTCCTCGAGTGTGCCCTGGTCGCGGCGGCCGCGCTGTTCTTCAGCATGAGCCTGTCGAGCCTCGTCGCTGCGATCTCCGCGACCGCCGGCCTCTACCTGCTCGCCCGTTCCGTGGCCGCGATCCAGGCGCTCGCGTCGAGCCCGCTCTCCGAGCCCGCGCTCGGCGGGCGCGCCGCACGGCTGGCCGTCGATGCCGTGGCCATGCTCCTGCCGCGCCTGGACAGCGTCACGCGCACCGAATGGCTGCTCTACGGTGCGCCTTCCGCCAGCGCCTACGCGGCGGCGCTGGGCGGGCTCGCGGTCTATACGGCCGTGCTGATCGCCGCCGGCCTGTTCGACTTCCAGCGCCGCAACGCATGACCGCCGGGGACCAGCGCGCGCTCTCCTCGGTTCCGGCCTGGCTGTGGGTCGCTCTGAGCCTGTGCCTCGCCGCGCAGCTCGGCTGGCACGCGGGGCGCGTCCCGGCGGCGGGAAGCGCCTCCGCGTCGCTCCCGCCCGCGCCACGGGCCGAGGCCGTGCGGCTGGCGAGCTTCGGCGAGCATGAAGCGGCGGCGCGCCTGGCGGCGCTGCACCTGCAGTCGTTCAGCATCGGGGACTACGATGTGCGGCGCGTCATCGCCTGGCTCGAAGCCGCCCTGGCCCTCGACCCGCGCAGCGCGTACCCGTTGTTCCTGGCCGCGCGCGTCTATGCCGAGGTGCCCGGTGCCGAACGCGCGCGCGCGATGCTCGCGTTCATTCACCGGGAGTTCCTGCGCGACCCGGACCGGCGCTGGCCCTGGCTCGCCCACGCCGCGCTGCTCGCCAAGCATCGGCTGCGCGACCTGCCGCTTGCACGGCGCTACGCCGCGGACCTCCAGGAGCGCGTCAAGTCCCGCGACGTGCCCACGTGGGCGACGCAGATGGAGATCTTCATCCTCGAGGACATGAACGAGCTGGAGGCCGCCAAGGTGATGCTCGGCGGCCTGCTCGCCAGCGGCAGGATCCGCGACCCAGGCGAGGCGCGCTTCCTCAAGGAACGGCTCGATGCCCTGGAGGCCCGGGCGGGCGGGAAGGTGAAATGATGTCAGCGGCTCGACGCCCCTGTCGGGAATCCGACGCGGCGCACCTGAAGTCCCAGGGTCATCTCCTTGTTAAGCAAGGTTTTTTAGACTGGCATACAATGTGCATATCTGGGCATGCCTGGGCGCGGCCCAGGGGTGAAAAGGGGAATCCACGCAAATGAGCAAGAAACAACAACAGGGCTTCACGCTGGTCGAGATCGCGATCGTGCTCGTGATCATCGGTCTGCTCCTCGGCGGCATCCTCAAGGGCCAGGAGATGATCACCCAGGCGAAGATCAAGAACGTGATGGCGGACTACTCCGGCATCTCGGCCGCCTACCACGGCTACCAGGACCGCTACCGCGCGATTCCGGGCGATGACCCGGGCGCCGGACGCTGGCCGGGTACCCCGGTGAGCGCTGCCCCGGGCGTACCCGGGAACGGCGTCGTCAGCGGAACGTACAACAACGTCTGCCCGACGCCGCTCGTCGCCGCCTCGCCGGAGACGTGCCACTTCTGGGCGCACCTGCGCCTCGCCGGATTCGTCTCCGGCAGCGGCGGCAACCAGCCCTTCAACGCGCTCACCGGGATGATCGGCGTGCAGACCGGCGATGGCGTAGCCGCCGGCACCGGGCCGACCCTGCTGGATGCCCAGGGCACGCCGCAGGGCTTCAGCGGCCTGATCATCTGCTCGTCGAACATCCCGGACAAGATCGCGATCGCGGTCGACACGCAGATGGACGACGGCGTTCCCAACACCGGGACGCTGCGCTCCATCCTGCAGGCGGCCCCGAACCCGAACATCGGCGCCGGCCTGGCGGCCCTTGCGACGCCTTACGTCGAAACGGGCGGCAACATTTATACGATGTGCCGCGCGCTGTAAGCGCGGCCCGCGTGACAGAAAAAGCCGGCGCGCGCCGGCTTTTTTTTCGCCTGCGCTAGCCGCGCAGCAGGCGGTACTCGGCGGCGGCGATCTCCTTCGGCGGCCCGAGCAGCACGACGACGTCACCGGCGCGCAAGGCGCCCGCCTCGGCCGCGAGCAGCTTCTTCTTGTCGCCCGGCCGGCGCACGGCGCGGACCTGCACGCCGAGGGCCTCCAGCCCGCAGTCCGCGACGGAGCGGCCGAGCGCGCTCGCGCCGATGTCAAGCGTCACCGAGTGCAGGCGCGCCGCCCCGTCGCCCTCGGCCTCGTCGTGCACGCCGTGGAACAGGCCGCGCAGCAGCTTGTATTGCTCGCCGCGCACCAGGCTCATGCGCCGCATCACGCGGCTGAGCGGGACGCCGACCCAGACGAGCGTGTGCGAGGCGAGCATGACGCCCGACTCGAACGCCTCGGGGACGACCTCGGAGGCCCCGGCGGCGGTGAGCCGCTCGATGTCCGACTCGTCGCGCGCGCGGACGATGACCGGCACGTCGGGGTTGGCGTTGTGCACGTGCCGCAGCACACGGACCGCCGCGGCCGAGTCGGCGAAGGTGATCACCACCGCCGCGGCGCGGGCGATGCCCGTCGCGGCGAGCGCCTCGCGGCGCGAGCTGTCGGCGAATACCACCGAGTCGCCGGCGAGCGCCGCCTCGCGCACCCGCTCGGGATCGAGGTCGAGCGCCATGTAGCGCACGCCTTCGGCCTCGAGCAGGCGGGCGAGCCGCTGCCCGTTGCGCCCGTAGCCGAGGATGATCACGTGCCCCTCGGCCTCGAGCGACCGGACCGCGATGCGGTGCAGGTCGAGCGAGCGCTGCATCCATTCCGCGCCGGTCAGGCGCATCACGATGCGATCGCTCGCGCCGATCAGGAACGGGCTCGCGACCATCGACAGCAGCATCGCCGCCAGGAGCGGCTGCAGGATTTCCGCGGGAATCAGCCCGGTCGGCTGCGCCAGGCCGAGCAGCACGAAGCTGAACTCGCCCGTCTGCGCGAGGGCGAGCGCGACGCGCAGGGCGGTGCCCTGGGGCGCGCCGAAGGCGCGCGAGAGCGCCGCGACCATGGCGAACTTGACGAGCACGATCGCCGCCAGCACGAGCGCGACGGCGGCGAAATGGCGCGCCACGAGGCCGAGGTCGAGCATCATGCCGACGCTGACGAAGAACACGCCGAGCAGCACGTCGCGGAACGGCTTGATGTCCTCCTCCACCTGGAACCGGTACTCGGTCTCGGAGATCAGCATCCCGGCGAGGAATGCGCCGAGCACGAGCGACAGGCCGGCGAGGCCGGTGAGGACCGCCATCAGCAGGGTGATCAGCAGCACGTTCAGCACGAACAGCTCGGTCGAGCGGCGGCGCGCGACGACGCCGAGCCAGGCGCGCATCACGCGCGGGCCGGCCAGCAGGATCGCCGCCAGCGCGAGCGCCGCCTTGGCGAGCGCGAGCGCCACCGCGACCCCCAACGCCTCGGCCGGCTGGCCGAGCGCCGGAATGAGGACGAGCAGCGGCACGACCGCCAGGTCCTGGAACAGCAGCACGCCGATCACCTGCCGGCCATGCGCGCTCTCCAGCTCGCCGCGCTCGGCGAGGAGCTTCGAGACGACGGCGGTCGACGACATGGCGACGATGCCGCCGATCGCGAGGCCCGCCTGCCACGGCAGGCCGGCCGCCACTCCGGCAACCGCCACGAGAGCGAGCGTGGCGCCGACCTGCAGCACGCCGAGGCCGAAGACCAGGCGCCGCATCGCGAGCAGCTTCGGCAGGCTGAACTCGAGCCCGATCGAGAACATCAGGAACACCACGCCGATCTCCGCGAGCTGGTGGATCTCCTCGCGCTCGGAGATCAGGCCGAGAGCGTGCGGGCCGAGGACGAGGCCGGTCGCCACGTAGCCGATCATCGGCGGCAGGCGCAGGCTCCGGCACGCGACGACCGCGAGCACCGCGCCCGCAAGGAGCACGAGCACGGGCTGGAGCGACTCGGCTGCGGATGCGGCTTCCACGAGGGGGCGCTAAGGTCCTTGGGCTATACTCGTTTCCCATGATAAAGGCGGCCCCGAAAGTCGCGGCGCAAATCGAGAAAGGCGCCGAAAAGGGCGCTTCGGCACTGGCCCTCGCGCGCAAGGTGCTGGCGATCGAGTCCGACGCCGTGCGCGCGCTCGCCGACCGGCTGGACGGGCGTTTCCTGCAGGCGGTGGAGCTGATCCTGCGGCGCAAGGGGCGCGTGCTGGTGAGCGGCATGGGCAAGTCGGGCCACATCGCGCGCAAGATCGCCTCGACGATGGCGAGCACCGGCACGCCGGCGTACTTCGTGCATCCGGCCGAGGCGAGCCACGGCGACCTCGGCATGATCGAGAGCGGCGACATCTTCATCGCCATCTCCTATTCCGGCGAGAGCGCGGAGCTGCGCGAGATCCTGCCGCAGATCAAGCGCCGCGGCGCCAAGCTGATCTGCCTCACCGGCCGCGCGGATTCGACGCTCGGGCGCGAGGCCGACGTCCACCTCGACGCGGCCGTGGCGCAGGAAGCGTGCCCGCACAACCTCGCGCCGACCGCCAGCACGACGGCCGCGCTCGCCCTCGGCGATGCGCTCGCCGTCGCGCTGCTCGGCGCGCGCGGCTTCTCGGCCGCCGATTTCGCGCGCAGCCATCCGCGCGGCGCGCTGCCCGGCCAGGCGCTGTCGACGCAGGCCCTGCTGCACGTCGAGGACGTGATGCGCAGCGGCGCGGACCTGCCCCGCGTGGCCTCGGGCGCGAGCATCCGCGAGGCGGTGCAGGAAATGACGCGCGGCAGGATGGGCATGACCGCGGTCCTCGACGGCGCGGGCAGCGTGGCCGGGGTGTTCACCGACGGCGACCTGCGGCGCGCCCTGCAGCACAGCACGGACATCGACGGGCGGCGCATCGAGGAGGTCATGACCGCGCGGCCCAAGACGATCGAAGGCCGCATGCTCGCCGCCGAGGCGGTGCATCTCATGGAGCTGCACAAGGTGAATCAGGTCCTCGTGGTCGACGCGCAGGGTCGCCTGGTCGGCGCGCTCAACATGCACGACCTGTTCCGCGCCAAGGTCGTCTAGCCGCATGCGTTTCGCGTCCGCCGACGCGCCGGAGCGCGCGCGCCGCCTCCAGCTGATGGTCTTCGACGTCGACGGGGTGCTGACCGATGGACGCCTGTGGTTCGGCGCGGGCGGCGAGGCGCTGAAGGCCTTCCACGCGCTCGACGGCCACGGCATCCGCATGCTCGCCGACAGCGGCGTGCGCATCGCCCTTCTTTCGGGCCGGCGCTCGGCCGCCGTGGCGGCGCGCGCGGCGGAGCTGCGGATCGCCCATGTGCTGCAGGGCATCGAGGCCAAGCGCGAGCGCTACGAGGCGCTCCTCGCCGAGCTCGGGGTGGCGGCCGCGGCCTGCGGCTACATGGGCGACGAGCTGGTGGACCTTCCGGTGCTCACGCGCTGCGGTTTCGCGTGCACGGTGGGCGAGGCGCCCGCCGAAGTGCGCGAGCGCGCCCACTACGTCGCGGGTGCACCGGCCGGCGCCGGCGCCGCGCGCGAAGTGTGCGAGTTCGTCATGCGCGTGCAGGGCAGCTTCGCGCGCGCCCTGGAAGGCTACCTGCAGTGAAGATGACCACGACGCGCCTGTTTCCCCTCGGCCTGATGTTCGCGCTCGCGCTGATCACGTTCTACCTGGAGCGCACGGTGCGCCAGGAGGAGGGCCCGCCGGCGCGGCAACGGCACGACCCCGACTACCTGGTCAGCAACTTCACCGCCACGACCTACGGCCCCGGCGGCGCGGTGGAGTCGGTGCTGACGGCGGCGAAGATGATCCACTACCCGGACGACGATTCGACCGAGCTCGTCGCCCCGCGGATCGAGCAGACCAAGCCCGGCCAGCCGCGCGTCACCGTGCGCGCCGACCGCGGCGCCCTGTCGCGCGAAGGCGAGGAGATCTTCCTCTACGACAACGTCGGGCTGGTGCGCGAAGGCCCGGCGCCGGCGCGGCTCTCGACCGAGTTCCTCCACGTGCTGCAGGACCGGACGCTCGCGCGCACCGACCGGCTGGTGATGCTGGAGGACGACCAGCGCTGGCTCGCCGGGCGCGGCATGGAGTACGACTGGGGCACCGGGCACCTGCAGCTGCACCACGAGGTGCGCGGCCGTTTCAACGCCAAGGCGCCATGAAGCGCATCCTGCTCGCCCTCCTGCTCGCCTGCAGCGGCGGCGCCGTGGCGGAGAAGGCCGACCGCGACAAGCCGACGCAGATCGAGGCGAACCGCATGAGCTCGGACGACGCGCGGCGCATGACGCTGTTCGAGGGCAACGTCGTGCTGACCAAGGGCACGGTGACGATCCGCGCCGACCGGATCGTCGTGCGCCAGGACGCCGAGGGCTTCCAGACCTCCACCGCCACCGGCGCGCCGGCGCGTTTTCGCCAGCGGCAGGATCCCAAGGACGGCAAGGAAGGCGAATGGATCGAGGGCGAGGCGCTGCGCATCGAGGTCGACGACCGCAAGAGCACCATCGATCTCTTCGACAATGCGCGCGTGGTGCGCGGCGGCGACGTGGTGACCGGCGAGCACATCTTCGTCGACCAGCGCTCCGACTTCTTCTCGGTCACCGCCGGCAAGGATGGCGCGCCGGGTGGCCGGGTGCGCGCCGTGCTGCAGCCCAAGGCGCCGGCCGCGGAAGCAGGAAAGTGACGGACGGTCGATGACCCAGCTGCGCGCGCAGAGCCTGCGCAAGCGCTACAAGTCGCGCACCGTCGTCCAGGACGTCTCGCTCGAGGTCTCGAGCGGCGAGGTGGTCGGCCTGCTCGGGCCCAACGGCGCGGGCAAGACCACCTGCTTCTACATGATCGTCGGCCTGATTCCCGCCGACGCGGGCACGATCCACCTCGACGCGCACGAGCTCACCCACCTGCCGATCCATCGCCG
>CBDDRX010000150.1:0-7514 GCA_965233165.1 uncultured bacterium
ACCATCGAGGACCCGGGCGCCCTCGAGCAGATCCGTGGAGCATTGAGCCGATGAAAACAAGACCCGCACTGACCCTCGACGATTGCCGGCGCATCAGCGCCGCCGCGGAAGCGGAGGCGGCAAGGAACGGCTGGAACGTCGCGATCGCCATCCTCGACGACGGCGGCCATCTGCTGCACCTCGTCCGCATGGACGGCGCTACCCCGGCGAACGCGGAGATCGCCACGCTCAAGGCGGGCACCGCCGCGCTGACGCGCCGCTCGTCCAAGATGTGGGAGGACCGGGTCGCGGCCGGAAGGCTGTCGATGCTGCGCATGCCCGTCCTGCCGGTCCAGGGCGGGCTGCCGATCGTCGCCGACGGCACCTGCGTGGGCGGCATCGGTGCCTCCGGGGTGCAATCCCACGAAGACGAGCAGATTTGCCAGGCGGGCATCGACGCGCTCAAATGAGCGCTTCCCCAAGGAGGACAACATGAATAACGCGCTCATTCCCCTGGCCGGCCGCATCCTGCTCGCGGGCCTCTTCCTGTTCGCCGGCTACGGCAAGCTGATGGCGACCGCCGGCACCGCCGGGTACTTCGGCAAGCTCGGCTTGCCCATGCCGGAAGTCCTGGTCTGGGTCGTCATCGCCGTGGAGGTCCTCGGCGGCCTGCTGATCCTCATCGGATGGCAGACGCGATGGGTGGCCTGGGGCATGGCGATCTTTACCGTCGCGACCGCGGTGATCGGCCACAAGTTCTGGGGCCTCGAGGGCGCGCAGATGAACAGCCAGCTCACCCAGTTCCTGAAGAACCTCGCGATCGCCGGCGGCTTCCTCCTGCTCGCCGCATACGGTCCCGGAAGGATCTCCGCCGACCGGCGCTAGCGGGCCATAAAAAAAGGGCCCCGCAGGGCCCTTTTCATTTCGGGACCGGAAGGCTAGGTCTGGATCATGCGCGTTTCGCCCGGCTTCATCAGCGTGACCTGCACGCCCGGCGCGATCTGGGCGAGCGCCTTGCGGAAGTCCTCACCGGCCTCGACGCCCCGCACGAAGGGGTTGTGCGCGTAGTGCACGGGAATGGCGTGCTGGACGCCGAGCCACTGGCACGCGCGCGCCGCTTCTTCCGGACCCATCGTGAACGGGCCGTTGCCGACGCAGACGATGGCGACATTCGGCTGGTAGCGCTCGCCGATGGTCTTCATGTCGCCGTACAGGTCGGTGTCGCCGCTGATGTAGACGCGCGTGCCGCCGATGTCCACCATGAATCCCGCCGCCGGGTAGGCGGCAAGCGTCGAATGCACGGCGGGCACCAGGCGCGCGGTCATCGCGCCGTGCTTCGCCGTGCCGCCGAAGTTCATCCCCGCGCCCCCGTTGACCACGATCTTGGCCGGTGTCAGGCCGGCCTTCTGGAAGTCCGGGACGAGGCCCTTGCGCATGAGATCGCTCTGGCCGGCGGTCATCACCGGCACGCCGGCGTCGCTCAGGACCTTCAGCATCTCGAAATAGTCGCCGATGTGGTCGCCGTGGTCGTGGGTGAGCATCACGAGCACCGCTTCCGGATTCTTCCCCCGGACGTACTGCGCGAACCCCTGCGCGGTGGCGTACTCGGGCGGCTTCGCCACGTTGAAGCGGGTCCATCCGGCGTTGTTCCAGACCCAGGCGTCGCCGTAGGCGATCTGCTTGTAGTCCGGAGTGGCGAGCTCGACCACGCCGCCCCCGAGCCAGCGGACCGAGCATCGCCCGCCGGCAAGGCGAGCGCTTCCGCCGGTGCCGGCGCCCGGCTGCATTGCGGTGCTGCAACCACCGAGCGCAAGCGCGCCACCCAGCGCGGCCGCGTTGCGCAAAAACACTCTTCTCGTCGTCATTCTTGCCTCCTCCTTGGGGAACCGACAGCTAACACCGGAGCTGTCCGCCCATTCCTTGATCGCCGTCAATTCCTGGCGGGTGGCAGCGCGATCGTGCGCTCCGCCGCGAGGCGGTCGATCTCCGCGTCCTGGTAGCCGATCGCCTTGAGGAGCTCGCGCGAGCCCTGGCCGACCTCCGGCGGATCGAAGCGCTTCGGCAGGCGCTTTCCGTCGAGCTCGAGCGGCAGGGCCGGTATGTGGGCGGTCTTCTGTCCGACCCGTGTCGCCATGAGGCCTCCGGACGCCCTGAGGTGGGGATCGTCCAGGAGGTCCCAGGGCTTGGCGATCGGCGCGAACGGCAGGCCGATCCGCTCGAGCTTGGCTGCAAGGTCGGCCTTCGTGTAGCGGCGCAGCAATTCGGTCAGCCGCGGCAGCAGCCAACCCCGTTCCTTCACGCGCTGGCCATTCGACTTGAGCCGGGGGTCGGCGAGCAGGGCCTCCTCGCCGAACTCGCGGCAGAACACCTCCCACTGCGTATCGGTCACGACGCCGACGAACAGGCGGTCCGCGTCGGCCGTCTCGAAGATGTCGTAGACGCCCCAGGCGGGGCGCTTGACCGACAACGGCGGCGGGGCCTCGCCGGTGAGCTCGTACTGCGCCATGTGCTGGGCCACGAGGTAGGCGGTGCTCTCGAAGAGCGCGCTGGTCACGCGCTTTCCGCGGCCGGTGCGCTCGCGCTCGCGCAGCGCGGCGAGGATGCCGACCGCGGCGAACGTGCCGCCGACGATGTCGATGACCGAGGCGCCGACGCGCAGCGGCCGGTCCGGCAGGCCGGTCATGTACGCGAGCCCGCCCATCATCTGCGTCACCTCGTCGAGGGCGAGGCGGTGCTCGTACGGTCCGGTCAGGAAGCCCTTGAGGGAGCAGTAGACCAGCCGCGGATTCTCCGCGCTCAGCTTCTCGTAGGAGAACCCGAGCTTGTTCAAGGCGCCCGGCCGGAAGTTCTCGGTAAGGACGTCCGCGGTGCGCAGGAGCTTCCCTATGAGCCCGCGACCCTCCGGCTTCTGCAGGTCGACGGCCAGGCTCTGCTTGTTGCGGTTGAACACCGGGAAGAACCCCGCGCCGGCCGCCTCGAGGCGCCGCGTGTTGTCGCCGGCAAGGGGCTCGACCTTGATGACTTCGGCCCCGAGGTCGGCCAGTACGAGGCCGCACGAGGGCCCCATGACCATGTGCGCGAACTCGACGACCCGCATCCCCTCAAGCGGTAGCACGAAATCCTTTGGGAACGCCTGCGAGCGCCATGTGGCCGTAGACCGGCTCGCCGGGAATCGCGTCCACCATGAAGCGGCGCGCTGCGAGGAGCGCGTCGAGGTCGATCCCCGTCGAGACGCCCATGCTCTCGAACATGAAGACCAGGTCCTCGGTGATCACGTTGCCGCTCGCCCCGGGGGCGAACGGGCAGCCGCCCAGACCGCCGAGCGAGCTGTCGAACGCGCGCACGCCTTCCTCGTAGGCGGCGAGGGCGTTCGCCAGGCCCAGGCCGCGGGTGTTGTGGAAATGCGCCCCCTCGAGCTTGTCGCCGATCGTCGAAAGAACTTTCCTGAAAATCCTCTTCACCTGCGCCGGATTGGCATAGCCCACCGTATCCGCCAGCGCCACGCCGTCGCAGAACTGCGCGAGCTTCGCGGCGATGCGCACCACTTCGCCCTCGGGCACCTCGCCCTGCATCGTGCAGCCGAACGCCGCCGACACGGCCCCCTCGATTTCTACGCCAGGATGCGGGAACTCGGCGCACTTGCGCACTTCCTCGACCATCTGGTCGGGCGTCATGCGCACGTTCGAGACCGAATGCTGGTGGCTCGCCGAGACGGGAAAGGTGACCTTGTGGGCGCCGGCCTCGAGGGCGCGCTGGAAGCCCTTCAGGTTCGGCGCGAGCGCGACGACCTTGAGGTTCGGGAGCCCGATCGCGAAGGAAACGATTTCCGCCGTATCGGCCATGGCCGGAATCAGCTTGGGCGGGACGAACGACCCGACCTCGATCTCGCGCAGGCCCGCGCCGGCGAGGGCGCGGATCCATGCCTTCTTCGCTTCGGTCGGCATCAGGCGCTGCGCGTTCTGCAGGCCGTCGCGCGGTCCCACTTCGCAGATGAGCACGTCGGGCATGCGGAAATTCTAGCGCCGTTCGATGCGTCCGACCGCGAGCGCGGCGGCGATGCCCACGCCCGCGAGCGAAACCATGGTGCCCAGCGAGGCCGACCAGCCGCCGGCGCGCGAGGCGACCCAGGCGAACAGGATCGGCAGCACGAACTGGGACAGGTGCGAGGCCTGCATGAGCATGCCGTTCATCGTCCCGATGTGCTCGGGGCTCTTCGCGTGCACCGTGCTGCCGGAGAAGACCGCCGCCGGAATGACGCCGCCGAGCAGCGAAAAGGCGAGCGCGCAGGCCAGGCGCACCGTGTCGGGCGCCGACGCTGCGAGAAGTCCCAGGGAGCCCGCGCCCATGGCGAGCGCGCCGCCCGCGAGCACGGCGACCCGCGGCACGCCGCGCTTGAGGAGCCAGCCGCCGAGCTGGTTGCCGGGGATGTTGATGGCCACGAACGCCGCGGTGATCAGCGCCGCGGTTCCCGCGCTCGCGCCGCGCTCGTCCACGGCGAAGGTCGGCAGCCAGGTCATCACCGAGCTCCATTGCCCGACGTAGCAGATGAACGCCACGCACAGCGCGAGCGCGCCCGGCCGCGTCACCGATTCGGTCAGCAGGCGCACAGAGCCCGTCGTCCCGCCAAAGGGCGCCGGCGGCACGTACCGGGCGAGGAGCGCCGCGCAAGCTGCCGTGTACAGCGCGAGCCCCACCCAGAGCCCGCGCCAGCCGAACGACGCGAGCACCATGGGCGCGAACACCAGCGCAAGCGTTCCGCCGGCCGGCATGTAGGAGCTCCAGAGCGAGAAGGCGGTCGAGCGGTCCTTGGGCAGCGTGGCGGCGGCGAGCAGAGGCGCCGCCCCGACGGTGAAGAACACGAAGCCGATGCCTTCCAGGAAACGCGAAGCGAGGAGGAGGCGGTAGCCCGGCGCGGCGGCGCCGAGCAGGCCGCCGAGCGCCATCAGCCCGAGGCCGAAGAGCGCGGCGCGCTTCTGGCCGAACCGGTCGGCAAGCACGCCGAAGAACACCGCGATCGCCGCGCCGACGGCGTAGACCGTCGTCTGCACGAGGCCGGACGCGACCAGCGTCAATCCCAGCTCGGCGCGCAGGCCGGGCAGGGCGGGCGGGACCTTGGTGAGCTGCGCGCCGGCGGTGAGCCCGCCGGCGAAAAGGACCCAGACCGCGGTCCAGTTCGTGTGGGAAGTCGCCGGGGCTCCCACCCCGGCTCAGGCCGCCGTGACGGGGATCTTCAGCTCCACGATCTTCTTGGACCACTCGGCCGGTCCGGTGTTGTGCACCGAGGTGCCGCTCGAATCGACGGCCACCGTCACCGGCATGTCCTGCACCTCGAACTCGTAGATCGCCTCCATGCCGAGGTCCTGGAACGCGACCACCCGCGACTTGCGGATCGCCTTGGAGACGAGGTACGCGGCGCCGCCGACCGCCATCAGGGAGGCCGCCTTGGGATTGCGGATCGCCTCGATCGCCGCGGGGCCGCGCTCGGCCTTGCCGACCATGCCGATGAGGCCGGTCTTCGCCAGCATCGTCTCGGTGAACTTGTCCATGCGCGTGGAGGTCGTCGGGCCGGCGGGGCCGACCACCTCGTCGCGCACCGGGTCGACCGGGCCGACGTAGTAGATGACGCGATTCGTGAAGTCCACGGGCAGCTTCTCGCCCTTCTCGAGCATGTCCTGGATGCGCTTGTGCGCGGCATCCCGGCCGGTCAGCAGCTTTCCGGACAGCAGCAGGCGCTGCCCGGGCTTCCACGCCGCGACTTCTTCCTTCGTCAGTGAATCGAGATCGACTTTCTTCGATGCCGCGTCCGGCGTCCAGGTGACCGCCGGCCAGTCGGAGAGCTTCGGCGCCTCGAACTCGGCGGGGCCCGAGCCATCCAGGACGAAGTGCGCGTGTCGCGTGGCGGCGCAGTTCGGGATCATCGCGACCGGGCGGTTCGCCGCGTGCACCGGGTAGGTGTGGATCTTGACATCGAGCACCGTGGACAGCCCGCCGAGGCCCTGCGCGCCGATACCGAGCGCGTTCACCTTGTCGTAGAGCTCGATGCGCAGCTCCTCCACCTTGCCGCGGGGTCCGCGCGCCTTGAGCTCGGCCATGTCGATCGGCTCCATCAGCGCTTCCTTCGCCATCAGCATCGCCTTCTCGGCCGTGCCGCCGACGCCGATGCCGAGCATGCCCGGCGGGCACCAGCCGGCGCCCATGGTGGGAACCGTCTTCAACACCCACTCTGCGATCGAGTCCGACGGGTTCAGCATGACGAACTTGGCTTTCGCTTCCGAGCCGCCGCCCTTCGCGGCCACGTCGACTTCCACCTTCTCGCCCGGGACCATCTTCACGGACACCACGGCCGGGGTATTGTCCTTCGTGTTCCGGCGCCCGAAGTCCGACTCGTCGAGCACCGAGGCGCGCAGCTTGTTGTCCGGGTTCATGTACGCCTGGCGCACGCCCTCGTTGATTGCCTCCTCGAGGTCGGGGAAATCGAAGCGCACCTGCATGCCGATCTTCACGAAAACGTTGACGATGCCCGTGTCCTGGCAGATCGGCCGGTGGCCCTCGGCGCACATGCGCGAGTTTGTCAGGATCTGCGCGATGGCGTCCTTCGCCGCCGCGGACTGCTCGCGCTCGTAGGCACGGCCGAGCGCGCGGATATAGTCGGCCGGGTGGTAAAAGGAGATGAACTGCAGCGCGTCGGCGACGCTCTGCACCAGGTCGTCGCGCCGGATCGTGCTCATGCGTGTTCCTTGCCGGCGGCCGGGGCGTGCGGCATCACGCGGTCCGCCGCGGCGATGGCGATCGCCGACAGGAGGAAGGTGATGTGGATGCCGACCTGCGCGATCAGCGTCTTCTCGTCGTAGGCCGCCGCGTTGATGAACGTCTTCAGCAGGTGGATGGACGAGATGCCGATGATCGCCGTCGCGAGCTTCACCTTGAGTACCGAGGCGTTCACGTGGGAGAGCCACTCGGGCTGGTCCGGATGGCCTTCCAGGTGCATGCGCGAAACGAAGGTCTCGTAGCCGCCCACGATCACCATGATGAGCAGGTTCGAGATCATGACGACGTCGATCAGGCCGAGGACGACCAGCATGATCACCGTCTCGTTCAGCTTGTCCGGGCGCTCCACGCCTTCCACCGTGACCGCGTCGAGGACATGCGTGAGCGCATCGGCATTGCCGAAGGCGGCGAGGAGGAGGTAGTAGAGCTCCTGCCAGAAGAGCCAGACGTAGATGCCCTGCGCGATGATCAGGCCGAGGTAGAGCGGCAGCTGCAGCCAGCGGCTGGCGAAGATCAGGTTGGGAAGCGGCCTCAGCGGGCGCATTGCGCGCTCGTCCTGCGTCGTTTTCATGGGGATGGGCGTGAGTGGAAAAGCGGTCGAGACTCTAGCACACCGGAGCCTTTACAGCCCCTTGAATTGGTGCTTCCATCTGCGTCAGTAAGCGCGGTGTAAGACGCCTGATCGAAACTCCGCGCCAGTCTCGAGAGGAGGATCGAATGTCTTCGGCCATTGAATCGGTGCTGCAGGAGAAGCGCGTCTTTCCTCC
>CBDDRX010000151.1:0-15264 GCA_965233165.1 uncultured bacterium
ACGCGGATGCGCGGGTTGGCGAGCACGTTGGTGCGGCCGTCCTGCTTGCGCGCCGTGAGCGTGGCCGGATCGACGTTGATGCGCAGCAGGTCGCGGGTGAAGTTGCTCAGCTCGCGGCCGGTGAGCTGGCCGGCGGTGCCCGCGGCGCCGGTGACGCCGATGCTCGCCGAGCCGGGGAGCTGGACGCCGAGCTGCTGCAGCTTGCTGTAGCCCACCTCCAGCACCTCCACCTCGAGCATCACTTCCGCCTCGGCGAGGTCCTGGTTGGCGATCAGCTTCTCGGCGATGCGGATCGCCTCGGGCGTGTCGCGCAGCACGAGCAGGTTCAGCTTCTCGTCGATGAACATGTCGCGCGTCTTCACCACCTGGCGGATCAGGTTCGCGGTCTGCTTCACGTCCGCGTTCGACAGGTAGAAGCTCTTGACGATCAGGTCGCGGTACGCCTGCTGCTTGTTCGGCGTGTTCGGGTAGATGAGGATCGTGTTTTCGTTCAGCACGCGCCGCTCGAGCTGGTTGGTCACCAGGACGAAGCGGATCACGTCGTCGATCGTCGTGTTGCGCACGAACACGGTCGCGCGCGCGTCGGGCGGCACCTCCTTGTCGAACACGAAGTTCAGGCCGGTGTGCTTCGAGACCAGCTCGAAGACCTGGCGCACCGGCGCGTCGCGGAACTCCATCGTGATCGGCTTCTTCAGGGCCGCGGAGAGCTTCGGCGACACCGCTTCCTCGCGGTGCTTCTGCTCCTCCACCTTGCGCACGATCGCCTTCGCCTCGCGCTGGTTCGGGTTCTCCGCCAGGACCTCCTTCGCCTTCGCGTACGCGGCGTCGGTTTCGCCCTTCTTGAAAAGTGCTTCGGCTTCCGCCGCCCTTCCAGTCGTCTGGCGCGCCTTCTGGACCAATGAAAGGCCCTGCGTGCCGCGAGCGCTTTGAGGATCAAAGCGCAGAGCCTGCCTGAAGGCGGCTTCCGCCTGGTCGAGGCCGTTCTGCGACAGGGCGTTCTCGCCCGCCTGCAGGTAGCGCTGCACCGCGACCGCCTTCTGGCGCTCGTAGTAGTTGCGGATCTCGGCGTTGCCCGGATCCTTCTTCAGCTCCTGCTCGATCGTCGCCAGGCCTTCCTCGACGTTGCCCGCCTCGACCATCTGCTGGCCCTGGGTGAACTGGTGGCTCGTGGCGCAGGACGCCACCGTGAAAGCGAGCGCGATACAGCAGAGTCGTGTGGAAATTCTTTTCATGGGTTCACCGCCGGGATGTCGAGGGTCTGCTTCGTGTTCATGGGGAGATAGGTGAACGTGACGCTGGATTCGGTCACCTTGTCGACGCGGTACTGCTCGTCGAGCTTGTGGCGCTTGCCCGCCTTGACGCTGTAGCTGTCCTCGCCGCGCGCGAGGAACACGGAGAGCTTGCCGTCCTCGATCACCTTGCCGAGGTAGGTGAAGGGAAGCTGCGGCGCCTGCGGCGCGGCCGGCGGGGCGGCTTCGGCCGCGCGCGCTTCCTGCGCCGCGGCGAAGCTGTGCCGGGCGAAGGGGTCGGCCGCCGCCGCGACCTTGCCTTCCTCGCGCTCCGGGCGCTTCAGGCGCTCGACGTCGAGGTCGGCGTCGCTCACCTCGATCTTCGTGTTCAGCCGCTTCACGGGCTCCGGGGAAACCGCGACCGGCGTCTCGCGCCCGGTGACCACGGAGGCGACGAGCACCAGCGCGAGCACCGGGATCGCGAGCTTCGCCGCGTCGCGCTTCGTGAAGGAGAAGGAGGGGATGAGTCGTTTCATGGCTTCACCAGGTGGAGCGTGAGGCGCAGCTCGGCCTGCACCTCGCCCTCGGCGCGGCTTTCGCGCCGCAGCGAAAGCTGGTCGAGCGACAGGACCGGGATCTCGGCGAGCGCGCGGCCGAGGAAGTCGCGCAGCTGCGAGTACGTGCCGGAGACCGGCAGGACGATCTCGTAGCGCTCGAGGCGGGGGGTCTTGTCCGCGTTCTCGGTGCGGTAGTTGGCCGACTGCATTTCCACCCCGGTCGCCTTGCTGATCGCATAGAGCTTCGCCAGCCAGTCGGTCGCCGTCTCGGAGCGCTCGAGCACGCCGTAGAACTGCTCGAGCTTCTGGCCCGAGCGCGCCGCCGCGGGTGCCTGGCGCGCGAGCGAGAGCTGCATCCCGGCGTTCTTCGCCTGCAGCGGCTTGACGACCGCCGCATGGAAGCTGAACGCGAGCGCGAGCAGCACCACGGCGGCGAGGCCGGTGCGGCCGAGGTCGGCGCGCAGCCTGAGGAGCGCGTCCCTCATTTCGTCCCCCAGGTCGCCTGGACCGCGAAGCCGACGCTCTTTCCCGCGTCCTGCTTCATCTCGTGGCGCGCGAGCTGCACGCGGGAGAGCGCATCGGAGCGGCTGAGGTTCAGCACGTAGGTGAGGGCGGCGAGGTAGTCCTTGCTGTCGCCGGAGATCAGCACGGTGCCCGCCTTCGGGTCGGGCTGGATGGCGAGCAGCGCCACCTGGTCGCTCGCCGCCTGCTCGAGCGCGCCGAACAGCCTGTCCCACGGCATCGACAGGCGCTGCACCGTGTCCTTCGCCGCCGCGATCTCCTCGGCCGACGCGCTGCGCGCCGGGCGGTAGGAACGCGGGTCGAGCGCGGCGAGTGCTCTTTCGTTCTTCAGATAAGAGTTTCTTTCTTTCAAAAACGAAACGGCCACGTCGCCGCAGAATCCCAGGGCGAGCAGCATCAGCACGGGCGCGACCCAGCGCGGCGCCTTGCGGGTACGGCAGAAATCGAGCTTGAGTGCTTGCATTCCGCTCCTTAGTTTCCTGCCACGGCGAGCTGCTGATAGTCGATCGCGTCGAGGCGGAACGACGAGTGCTCTTGCCGTTGCGTCGTTTCCACGAGATCGTCGAAGCTGCCCTGCGCGCAGACGATGACGCGCGTGCACGGCTCCTCCAGCCCGAGGAAGGCGGCCTCCCGCGAGAGGATCTCGGGCAGGACGCGGCGCCAGCGCTCGTCGGCGCGGCGGCTGCGAATCGCCACCCACACGCCCTTCAGGAAGAGCGCGAGGGTCAGGCGGCCCGGCTCCTCGACCACCAGCCAGCACGTGCCGCCGGTGATGTCGCGCACGCGGTTGAAGGCGGCGACGAGGAACGGCACCACGGACACGAGGCGCACCTGGTGGGCCACGGCGCGGACGCCGAGCTCCTCGATCAGGCCGGCGTCCGCGGCGCACGCGAGGCGCGGTCCGGCCGGCGCGGTCTCGGCGAACTTGATCTCCCACTGCGCGGCGAGCGGGCCGTGGATGGCGGTGAAGCGGTGGCGGGCGAGGCCCAGCCACTGCTCGTGCGTCTTCAGCGTGTCGCTCCACGGCAGGAGCGCATAGCGCACGAAGCGGTCGGCGATGACCACGCTCGCTTCCTTGTTTCTCAAGCCGGAAAGAATTTTCTCGAAAGCGGCGATGGCCGGCTGCCATTCGGGGGCGTTGTCCTCGCGCGGCCCGACTTCCATCGCCGTGCCGTCCGAGAGCAGGATGCGCTCGGCGGTGAAGGCGATGCGCAGGTCGGCGCTCGGGCGCGCGCGCGCCTTCAGGTTCGGGCGGCGCAGCGAGGTCTTGAAGCGCTTAAGCAACGAAAGTGACACGATTGATCTCCTCCAGGGTCGATTCGCCCGACTGCACGAGCGCGAGGGCCGCGTCGCGCAGCGGGATGGTTCCGGCGGCCTGCGCCGCCTCCTTCAGCTTGCGCGCCGGGGCGCGCGCGACGATCAGCTCGCGCAGCTCGTCGTTCATGACCAGGAGCTCGCCGATCGCCTTCCTGCCCTTGAAGCCGGTTCCCCGGCAGGCAGAACAGCCTTGTTTTTTACAAGAAGAACAAACAACGCGAACCAGCCGCTGCGCCAGGACAGCATTCAGGGCGGACACGAAGTTGTAGGTGTCGACGCCCATGTGCTGGAAGCGGCCCAGGACATCGAGCGTGTTGTTCGCGTGCACCGTCGTGTAGACGAGGTGGCCGGTGAGGGCGGACTGCACCGCGATCTCGGCGGTCTCCGGGTCGCGGATCTCCCCGACCATGATCCGGTCCGGGTCGTGGCGCAGGATCGAGCGCAGGCCGCGCGCGAAGGTGAGGCCCTTCTGCTCGTTCACCGGGATCTGCAGCACGCCGGGGAGCTGGTACTCGACCGGGTCCTCGATGGTGATGAACTTGTCCTGCCCTTTGTTCGTCTCGCTGATCAGCGCGTAGAGCGTGGTCGTCTTGCCGCTTCCGGTCGGGCCGGTCGCCAGGATCATCCCGTAGGGAAGCGCGGCCAGGTTTCGCATCTTCTGTTTCAAGCTCGCTTCAAAACCCAGCGTCTCGAGCGAAAGGCCGGTGACCTGGTCGGTCAGGGCCTTGCGGTCGAGGATCCGCAGCACCGCGTCCTCGCCGTACACGCTCGGCATCACCGAGACGCGGAAGTCGATGTCCCGCCCTTCCCGGCGCGCCTTGAAGCGCCCGTCCTGCGGCACGCGGCGCTCGGCGATGTCGAGCTCGGACATCACCTTGATGCGCGAGATCACCTGCTCGGCGATCTCCACGCCCGGCACCGACTCGGCGGAGGTCAGCACGCCGTCGATCCGGTACTTGATGGCGAGGCCGCCGCCGTGCGACTCCAGGTGCACGTCGCTCGCGCCGGCCTTGAGCGCGTCGTAGAGCGTCGAGGTGACCAGGCGCACCACCGGGCTGTCGCCCTCGGCGGCGTTCTCGAACGAGATCTCCTGCGTCTTCTCGTCCTTGAGGAGGCTCTCCCCGAAGGCGGAGGAGACCCCGTCCAGGGCGCGGAACTGCTCCTCCTGCTCGGACAGGTAGGCCTGCACGTCGAGGCGGTGCGCGACGCGGTAGCGGAACGGAAGGTTGATGCGGGCTTCGAGCCATTCCTGCGTGTCGAGGTCGTACGGGTCGCCGAGCACGAGCGACAGGTCGCCATCGCCGTCGCGCACCGCGACGCAGCAGCGCCGGCTCGCCTCGGCGTAGGGCAGCAGCTCGAAGGCCGGCTTTTCGTTTCTCAGCTGATCGAGAGATGCGGAAGGCATGCGCAGCGTCAGCGACAGCCGCAACAGGAATTCTTCCGGCGCCACGGCAAGCTGCTCCTCGAGGTTCTCGATGAGCCGGCCGTCCTTTTCGCGGGCGTTTTGGAGATCGATGGCGGAGATCACTTGATGTTCCCTGCAAGCTCGAAGATGGGCATGTACATGAGCACGACGACCAGGCCGACCGAGACGCCGAGCAGCGTCATCAGGATCGGCTCGAAGGCGCGCGTGAACCAGTCGATGAAGCGGGCGACCTCGTCGTCATGGAAGCGGGCGATCTGGCCGAACATGCCGCCCATGTCGCCGCTTCTCTCGCCCACGACCATCATGCGCAGCGCGACCGGCGTGGCGAGGCCGCAGGCGCCGAGCGCCGCCGACATCTGCTCGCCGCTCTCGATGCGCTTCTTCGCCGCCTCGAGCTGCGGGCGCAGGTGCGCCGACAGCAGGTCGCGCACCATGCCGAGCGCCTGCACCGCCGGGATCCCGGCCTTGAGCAGCATGCCCGCCGTCCGGTAGAGCCGCGCGAGCTGGTAGGTCTTCAGCCGCTCGCCCACCGCCGGCAGCGCCCACAGGCGCGTGTTCAGCCACGCACGGAAGCCGGGGCGCGTGAAGCCCCAGCCGGCAGCCACCACGCTGGATACGAACGAAATGCCGAAGAGGGCGGCATTCTTGCCGACGAAGCTGCCGAATCCCAGCAGGAGCTGCGAGAAGAAGGGCAGCGTGCCCGCCATATCCTCATAGACGCGGGCAAATCTCGGCACCACGTAGAACATGAGGAAGCCGACCACCAGCGCGCCAACGATCGCGAGGATCGCCGGGTAGATCGTCGCGGAGACGACCTTCTTCTTCACGCGGTCGAGCTCCTCCTGGTAGGCGATGTAGCGGCCGAGCGCCTCGCGGATGCTGCCGGTGCGCTCGCTCGCCTTCACCGTCGCGACGTAGAGCGGCGAGAAGTGCTGCGGGAAGCCCGCCACCGCGCGCGAGAACGGCTCGCCGCGGTGGATCGCCGCGACCAGGCCGGCGACGACGCCGGCGTCCTGGCCCTTCTCCGCGAGGGTCGAGAGCGCCTCGACCAGGTTCAGCCCGGCGTCGAGCAGCGACGCCAGCTCGACCGTGAACAGCATCGTCGCGAACCGGGGCTTGCGCGCCTTCCAGGAGAGGATCCGCCCGGTGGCCTTGATGGAAAACACCGTCAGTCCGCGCACGCGCGCCGCCTCGGCGGCGGCCGCCTCGCTCACCGCCTCGACGGTGAGCGCGACGACCTGCTGCCGCCGGTCCGTGGCATGGAGATGGAACTGCTGCATGGCGATGCCCGAGGGGATCCCGCTCAGTTGCCGATGTCGGCGTCTTCGCCGATGCCGCCGGCCTTGCCGTCGCGGCCGAGGGAGAGGAGCTGGAACTCGGCCTTCTCGCCGGGCACGCGGTAGACGTACGGGCGGCCCCACGGGTCGGCCGGCACGGCCTTCTTCAGGTACGGGCCGCTCCAGCTCGCCACGCTCGCGGGCTTGGCGACCAGCGCGTCGAGGCCTTCCTCGGCGGTGGGGTAGCGGCGCGCGTCGAGGCGGAACTGGTCGAGCGCCTTCTCGAGGGACTCGAGCTGGGCCCGGGCGACCTGGATCTCCGACTTGCCGACCTGCGAGAAGTAGCGCGGGGCGACGTAGCCGGCGAGCAGGCCGATGATCACGATCACGACCAGCAGCTCGAGGAGCGTGAAGCCGAGGTTCTTTTTCATGCTCATGAATCTCCTTCCTATTGGACGCCGAAGCGCATCGCCGGCCGGCCGGTCTGGGCGGCGCCCATGTCCGGCGCGGCGACGTCGTCGTTGAAGTTGTTGAGCCGCGCGCCCCTGCCGATCCCGGGGCTGGCGGGCGCGAGCTGGTAGCTGCCCGGCACGTAGGTCGGCACCGCCCGGATCCCGTTCGACTGGGCGCCGGTGTTCGCGGCCACGTTGCCGTTGTAGAGGTCGTAGTCCGCGTCGTTGCCGAAGCCGGTGCCGTTCTGGCTGATCGACGGCCAGGTGCTCCTCCAGATGTGGAAGATGTTGTTGCGCGTCACGGTGTTGGTCAGCGGCTCGTTGGTGTTGCCGGCGATGCCGATGCCCGCCCCGCCGCCGTTGGTCGCGCCCGAGACGCTCGGCTGCAGCGCCGTGTTGTGGAACACGTAGCGGCGGCCGTGGCCGGCGTTCGAGCCGCCCGAGCCCGACTTGAAGAACGGGCCGCGGTCGTCCGCGTCCGGCGCGCCTTCCAGCTTGCGGCTGCGGTTGTAGACGTTGCGGAACACGTAGAGCGGGCCGTGGTGCGTGACCGTGCTCGCGATGCCGATCGCGGTGTCGTCGATGTAGTTGCCCCAGATGCGCACGTTCCTGTTCGAGCCTTCCGCCTCGATGCCGTCGTCCCAGGCGCCGACGATCTGGTTGCCGTAGATGTCGGAGTCGGCCACCGGCGCGCCGGACTGGGTGAAGTTGTCCTCGCCGCCGATCGCGTCGTTGAACTTGTGGCCGTTCGTGTTCGCCATGTCGTTGTAGCGGATGACGTGGTTGCCGCCGCAGTAGGACAGGGTCACCGCCTGCGGGCCGGCCGGGTGGCCGTGGGTCCACGAGTTCGCCGTGTAGCGCGGGTTGCGGATCCGGTTACGCTGGATGACGAAGGTGTTCATCGCGGTGTTGATCGAGCTGCCGTTCGAGCAGGCCGCGCGGATCCCGGAGTCCATGTCGACGCCGACCGCCCGGCCGCCCACGGTGCCGCGGGTGCGGCCCCAGCCGGCGATGTCGTTGCCCTCGATCACCACGTGGTGCGCGCCGGGGCGCAGGCTCACGCCGTTGATGCGCGCGTTGCGCATCGTCACGCCGCGCATGATGACGTACGGGGCGGAGATGAGGACGTTCTGGTCGTGCGCGTTGGCCACGTCGATCGTCGTGCCGTTCGGATGCGCCTGGTAGAGCACGTAGCCGCTCGCGCTGCCGCCGCTGGTGATGTTCACCGGCTGCGAGACGGTGCCGGCGGGCAGGGTGATCGTCTGGGCGATCGGGAACTGCTCGGCCCAGGTGCTGGCGACGAGCTTCTGGGTATAGGCCGCGCCGACGCCGAACTGCACTTCGTACTGCGTGCCGGGCTGGAGGCTGACGATGCTGCCGCGGCACTCGGTGTTGCGGCTGTCGTACCAGAGGTTGAGCGCCGGCCTCCAGGCGGAGTCGCCGGTCCTGCGGTACTGCGCGATGCAGCCCGCGCTGCCCGGGGTCGACGTCGGCCGCCAGTACAGGCCCAGCGAGTGGAAAGTGGGCACCGCCGAGCCGCCGTTCGGCAGGTTGGACGTCACCGGCGGGGTCGCCGGCTCGACCGGCGCCGGCGCGGGGGCAGGGGTGCTCGTCGCGGTGTTCTGCACGTTGATGCTGATCACGTCGGAGCGCGTCGCGCCGGTGGAGCTCACCGCGGTCGCCATCAGCTGGTGGGTGCCGTTGGCGAGCGTGCGGGTGTCGAGGTTGCAGGACATGCCGTCGGCGACCGCGGTATCGGAGCCGATGGCCGTGCCGTCGACGAAGAAGTTGACGCGCGAGACGCCGGTGCCCTTGACGTAGCACTTGTCGAGCGAGAGCGCGCCGGAGACGGTCGCGCCGGAGAGGGGCGCCTTGAACCAGACGTCGAGCGAGCCCGAGGTCGGCGCCGGCAGCGGAGTCGTGCTCACCGGCGCCGGCGCGGGCACCGGGGTCGGGGCCGGGGCGGGCGCCGGGGCCGGGGTCGCGGTCGCGCCGCTGTTGCGGATGGTGACGTTGCGGGTGAGCGTGGTGCGCTCGCCGCGCGAGCTGTACGCCTCGACGCGCATCGCGTACGAGCCGTCGCGCAGCCTGCGCGTATCCAGGCTGCAGTTGTACGGCGAGGAGTAATCGTTGTTGACCTGCATGTTGCCGATCCAGAAGGTCAGGCGGCTCATGCCCACGCTGGCGGTGGCCGTGGCGGCGCATGCGGAGCCGCTGACGGTGCCGGCGAGGGTCGCGCCGGCGAGCGGCGCTTGCCAGGTGAGGCGCGGCGCCTCGGCCTGCGCTGCGAAAGGAACGGAGGAAATGAAAGCGAGCGCGACGGCGGCGCTCAGGCGGTTCATGGTCATGCCGGCGACTCCCCAAAGAGTTTCTGCTTGCCGGGCCTGGACGCACGACCCGTGCCATGGAGAGGAGCTGGCTTTAAATCAAAGGCTTAGCGAATTTTTTGTAGTGGCTTCGGTGACGATTCCGTAGTTGGCGCACGACGGGGGTCGCTGGCGCGCCTACAACTCGTTGTTTCTAATCGCTAACGATTGTCGCCTCGCGCCGACTCGTGGAAATTCGGGATGCGCGCCTTGCGGCCGTCCTGGATGTCGTTCCCGCTTCCGCCCGCGTCGCGCACCGCGGGCCAGTGGCGGCGGAAGAGCTTCCACTCGTTGTTCCGGCTCACCGTGTTCGTCAGCGGCTGCTTCGTGCTGCCGGAGATGCCGTGGGCCACATCGTAGCCCTTGTTGCCGAAGATGTAGCGCCGCCCGCCGCCGTACCGGTCCGCGTCCCCGGCCTTGATCATCGGCCCGCGGTCGTCGGCGTCCGGCGCTTTCTCCGAGAGCCGGCGGCTGTTGCGGTGCTCGTTGCCGAAGACGTAGAGCGGGCCATGGTGCGTGACGGCGGTGGCGATGCCGATCGCGGTCCGGTCGATCGCGTTGCCCCAGATGCGCACGTTCATGTTCGCGCCCTCGGCCTCGATGGCGTCGTCCCAGGCGCCGGAGATCCGGTTGGCGTAGATGTCGCTGTCGCGGTTCGGGAAGCCGCCGTCGCTGAAGTTCTCCTCGCCGCCGATCGCGTCGTTGAAGTAGCGCTTCGGGTCGGCGCTCGCGATCTCGTTGCGGCGGATGACGTGGTTGCCGCCGCAGGAGAGGAAGCTGATGCCCTGCGGGCCGGCCGGGTGGCCCCAGGACCAGCTGTTCGCGCCGTAGCGCGGGCTGTGGATGCGGTTCTCCTGGATGACCACGCGCTCGACCTTCTCGCGCCGGCGGCAGTCGGCGCGGATGCCCGAGTCCATGTTCACGCCGATTTTCCAGCCGGCGCTGTTCGTGTGCTTGTACCGGCCCCACTCGCTGACGTCGCTGCCCTCGATCACCACGTCGGAGGCGCGGACATCGATCGCGTCGCGCTGCGCGCCCTTCAGCGTCACGCCGCGCAGGATGACGAAGGGTGCCGCGATGACCACGTTGTGGGGCGCCGCATCCCCGACGTCGATCGTGGTGCCGTCCGGATGTGCCTGGTAGAGAACGTATCCGCCTTCCTTGCCGCCTTTGCGGAGCGTGAGGGCTTCTCGCATGACGCCCTTGGGCAGCGTCACCTTTTCCGAAATCTCGAAATCCTCTTTCCAGGTGGTGGCGCGAAGCTTTGCCTCCCCGAGATCGATTTCATAAGTCGTTCCCGGCGAAAGGTGCACGAGGCTGCCGCGGCATTCGCGGTCGCGCGGGTCGAACCAGAGCGGCAGGCCCTCGCGCCATTCCCGCTCGCCCGCCTTTCGGAAGCGCACCGGGCAGCCTTCGGCTTCGATCCTGCGGCCGGGGTGCGCCGCGGGCTTCCAGTACAGGCCGATCGATTCGAACGTCGGCACCGCGCGCGCCGGCGACTCGGCGAAGGCGGGTGTGCAGAAAAGCAACGCAATGAAGGCGAGCGCTCGCATGGGCGTTATTGCACGGCGCTCCTTGCGACGGCATCCACCGCGGGGGATGCGCCGGGCGAGCGTGTAGTCACGACAACGACAGGCTTGTAGTAATCCATTGACGGAAAAGAAAAAAAATTCTCCCGCCCCAATGGCGAAGCGCAGGCGGCTTACCTATACTTTCCGCTGTCAGGGACCCCTACCAACACCTACTAACAAGGTGCACCGAAATGCGAATCCTCATAGCCGATGACCATCCGATCGTCCGCCACGGCCTGAAGCAGATGCTCGCGAGCGACCCGGCCGCCACGGTCGTAGGCGAAGCGACCAACGGGGACGAGGCGCTGGAGCTCGCCCGCAAGGTCGACTGGGACATGGCGATCTTCGACTTCACGATGCCCGGGCGCAGCGGGCTCGACCTGCTGGGCGACATCAAGCGCGAGTTCCCCGGCAAGCCGGTGCTGATCCTCTCGATGCACAGCGAGGACGTGCACGGCTCGCGCGTGCTCCGCGCCGGCGGCTCGGGCTACATCACCAAGGACAGCGCGCCGCAGGAGCTCTCCACCGCGGTGCGCAAGGTCGCGAACGGCGGGAAGTACGTGTCCGCCTCGCTCGCCGAGATCCTCGCCTCGGAGTGCTCCAGCGACCCGCAGAAGGCGCTGCACGAGAAGCTCTCCGACCGCGAGTACCGCGTGATGTGGCTGCTCGCCACCGGCAAGCAGATCAGCGAGATCGCCAAGGAGATGGGCCTCTCGCCGAGCACCGTGAGCACGTACCGCACGCGCATCCTGCGCAAGCTCGGCCTGACGAGCAACGCCGCGCTCGTGCACTACGCGGTCCGCCACCAGCTCGTCGGGTGAACTCGGCGGTCGATTCCATGGCCGCCTCGGAGGAGGAGGCGGGGGCCGCGCCGCAGGACGCGCCGGTGCAGGCAAAGATCCTGGTCGTCGACGACGAGCCGAAGAGCCTCTACGCCCTGCAGGAGCTGCTCGCCCCGCTCGAGCAGGACCTGATGGCGGCGCAGTCGGGCGAGGACGCGCTGAAGCTCGCGCTGCGCCACGACTTCGCGGTGATCCTGCTCGATGTGCGCATGCCCGGCATCGACGGCATCGAGACGGCGCGCCTGATCCGCGGCCGCGAGCGCTCGCGCCAAACGCCGATCATCTTCCTCACCGCGCAGGCCGACGAGATGAACTCGATGTTCCGCGGCTATCAGGTCGGCGCGGTCGACTACCTGATGAAGCCGGTGGTGCCCGAGGTGCTGAAGTCGAAGGTCTCGGTGTTCGTCGAGCTGCACATGAAGTCGGAGCGGCTCAAGGAGTCCGAGGACAAGCTGCGCCGGCTGGCGGCGCACCTGATCAGCATCCGCGAGGAAGAACGCGCACACATCGCCCGCGAGATCCACGACGAGCTCGGGCAGGTGCTCACCGGGATCAAGATGGAAGTGGGCTGGCTGCAGAAGCGGCTGAAGGAGCCGGCGCTGCTCGAGAAGTGCGACTCGATGTCGAAGCTGATCGACTCGACGGTGCAGACGGTGCGCAAGATCGCCACCGGCCTGCGCCCGGAGATGCTGGACGACATGGGGCTCATCGCCGCCGTCGGCTGGCAGGCCAAGGACTTCCAGAAGCGCACCGGCATCCGCTGCCGCACCAAGCTGCCCCCCGAGAGCAAGCTCGACCTGGAGATCTCGACCACCGCGTTCCGCATCTTCCAGGAGATCCTGACCAACGTGGCCCGGCACTCGCGCGCCACGCGGGTCGACATCGAGCTCGAGCTCACGCCCGAGGCGCTGGTGCTGGAGGTCTGCGACAACGGCGTGGGCATCCCGAACAGCGACCTGAACGGGCGCAAGTCACTCGGACTACTGGGCATGCGCGAACGCGCATTACTTTTCGGTGGTGAAGTGTCGATCTCTGGCACGCCCGGCCAGGGGACGCGTGTGTCCGTCTCCATCCCAATTCGCAGCCGCGACGGCGCCGCGGCAGGTGTGCCATCGTGAAAGTCATCATCGCTGACGATCATCCGGTAGTCCGGCAAGGGCTGCGGCAGATGCTCGCCGTCGAGCAGGACCTGCAGGTGGTCGGCGAGGCGAAGAACGGCCAGGAGGTCGTCGACCTCTCGCGCCGCGTGCCCTGGGAAGTCGCCGTCCTCGACTACAACATGCCGGGCAAGAACGGCCTCGAGCTCATCAAGGAGCTGCGCCAGCGCTACCCCGGCCGCGCCGTCCTGATCCTGAGCATGTATCCGGAGGACCGCTACGCGGTGCGCGCGCTGAAGGCCGGCGCCTCGGGCTACCTGACCAAGGAATCCGCGCCCGACGAGCTGGTGAGCGCCATCCGCAAGGTCGCCGGCGGCGGGCGCTACGTCACCCCGACCCTGGGCGAGAAGCTCGCCCTCGAGCTCGAGGACAACCGCGGCAAGCCGCTCCACGAGACGCTCTCGGACCGCGAGTACCAGGTCATGTGGATGATCGCCTCCGGCAAGACCGTGCGGCAGATCGCCGACGAGCTGTTCCTCTCCCCGAACACGGTGTCCACCCACCGCACCCGCATCCTCCGCAAGATGAACATGAAGTCCAACGCGGAACTGATGCACTACGCCATCGCCCACCACCTGGTGGACTGATTTTTCCTCTGTAGTAGAACAACTACAACCCGTCGGGGTGTTCCCCGATACCCCACCGTAGGCGTCTGCCCTACGATGCCCCCTTCGGCCGGAAGAAGCCACGTCCCGATCCTTTGGGGAGCAACGGTATGGAATCCATGCATCAAAGCCTGCACATCATGCTCGACCGCGGCGAGCTGCTGAAGGCCCTGCGCGCCTTCAAGCGCGGCGACTTCAGCGTGCGCATGCCGCTCAACCTGACCGGCGTCGACGGCGAGATCGCCGAGGCGTTCAACGACGTGGTCGAGCTCGAGGAGGCCAAGGCGGCCGAGATCGCCCGCGTCGCCGACCTGGTCGGCAAGCACGGCCAGATGAGCCACCGCCTCAACGTCCCGGGCGCCGCTGGCGGCTGGGCGGAGGTCGTGGAGGCGATGAACACCCTGATCCGCGACCTCGCGTTCCCGGTGAACGAGGTGGCGCGGGTGATCGGCTCGGTGGCGAAGGGCGACCTGTCGCAGACCATGGTGCTCGAGGCCGACGGCCGGCCGCTGCGCGGGGAGGCGCTGCGCCTCGGCGAGGTGGTGAACCGGATGGTGGAGCAGCTGAACGGCTTCGCCGCGGAAGTGACGCGCGTCGCGCGGGAAGTGGGAACGGAGGGAAAGCTCGGCGGCCAGGCGCAGGTGCCCGGCGTCGCCGGCGTGTGG
This sequence comes from uncultured bacterium, assembly GCA_965233165.1. GTDB lineage: Bacteria > Pseudomonadota > Gammaproteobacteria > Burkholderiales > SG8-39 > SCGC-AG-212-J23. The sequence goes on from CBDDRX010000151.1 coordinate 13,987, forward strand.
AAGGACCTCACCGAGAACGTGAACCTGATGGCGGCGAACCTCACGGGCCAGGTGCGCAACATCGCCGAGGTGACCACCGCGATCGCGAAGGGCGATCTCTCGCGCAAGATCACGGTGGACGTGAAGGGCGAGCTGGCGGAGCTCAAGAGCACGATCAACACGCTGGTCGACCAGCTCAACGCGTTCGCCGCGGAGGTGACGCGGGTCGCCCGGGAAGTCGGCACCGAGGGCAAGCTCGGCGGCCAGGCGCAGGTGAAGGGCGTCGGCGGGGTGTGGAAGGACCTGACCGAGAACGTGAACCAGCTCGCGGCGAACCTCACGGGCCAGGTACGCAACATCGCCGAGGTGACCACCGCGGTGGCGAAGGGCGACCTGTCGCGCAAGATCACGGTCGACGTGAAGGGCGAGGTGCTCGAGCTGAAGAGCACCATCAACACGATGGTCGACCAGCTCAACGCGTTCGCCGCGGAGGTGACGCGCGTCGCGCGCGAGGTGGGCACGGAAGGCAAGCTCGGCGGCCAGGCGACGGTGACCGGCGTGGCCGGGGTGTGGAAGGACCTGACCGAGAACGTGAACCAGCTCGCGGCGAACCTCACCGGCCAGGTGCGCAACATCGCCGAGGTGACCACCGCGGTGGCGAAGGGCGATCTCTCCAAGAAGATCACGGTCGACGTGAAGGGCGAGGTGCTCGAGCTGAAGGTGACGATCAACACGATGGTCGACCAGCTCAACGCGTTCGCCGCGGAAGTGACGCGCGTCGCGCGCGAGGTGGGCACCGAGGGCAAGCTCGGCGGCCAGGCGCACGTGGTCGGCGTCGCCGGCGTGTGGAAGGACCTCACCGAGAACGTGAACTCGATGGCCGCGAACCTCACGGGCCAGGTGCGCAACATCGCCGAGGTGACCACCGCGGTCGCGCGCGGCGACCTGTCGAAGAAGGTCACGGTGGACGTGCAGGGCGAGATCCTCGAGCTCAAGTCGACGGTGAACACGATGGTCGACCAGCTGAACGGCTTCGCCGCGGAGGTGACGCGGGTGGCGCGCGAGGTGGGCGCGGAAGGCAAGCTCGGCGGCCAGGCGCAGGTGAGCGGCGTCGGCGGCGTGTGGAAGGACCTCACCGACAACGTGAACTCGATGGCGGCGAACCCCACGGCCCTGGGGCGCGGCACCGAGAGCGGCGTCACGGCGGTGGCGAACGGCGACCTGCAGCGCAAGCTGACGGTCGAGGCGAAGGGCGAGATCGCCGCGCTGGCCGACACCATCAACGGCATGATCGACACC
>CBDDRX010000152.1:0-42288 GCA_965233165.1 uncultured bacterium
CAGGCGGGCCGCCTCCAAGCGGGTCGCCATCTCGCCCAGCTTGAGCTGGATCGCCTGGTGCTCGCAGATCGGCTTGCCGAAGGTATGGCGCTCGCGCGAATACTTCACCGCCTCGGCGAGCGCCGCCGCGGCGATGCCGACGCCGCGCGCCGCGACGTTGATCCGCCCAAGCTCCAGGCCGCCGACCGCCTGGTGGAAGCCGCGGCCTTCCTCGCCGATCACGTTCGCGACCGGAACCCGATGGCCGTCGAAGACGAGCTCCGCCGAATCGATGCCCTTGTAGCCGAGCTTCTCCAGCTTCTTGCTGGCGGTGAAGCCGGGCCCCTTCTCGCACAGGAGCATGGTCATGCCCTTGTGGCGCGGCTCGGCGGCGGGGTCGGTCTTGACCAGGACGGCAAAGCAGTGGCCCTGGATGCCGTTGGAGATCCACGTCTTCGTTCCGTCGACGACGTAGTGGTCGCCGTCGCCGCTTTTCTCCCTGCGGGCGCGGGTGCGGATCGCCTGCAGGTCGGTCCCGGCGTTCGGCTCGGTGAGCGCCAGGCCGCCGCGCAGCTCGCCCGAGGCGAACTTCGGCAGGTACTGGCGTTTCAGGGGTTCGCTTCCGTAGCGCTCGACGAGCAGCGCCATCATCAGGTGCGAGTTGAAGATGCCGGTGAGCGACATCCACGTCTCGGAGATGCGCGTGACGATGCGCGCGTAGAGCTGCGCCGAGAGCCCCAGGCCGCCGTACTCCGGGCTGATGGTGGCGCCGAAGAGGCCCAGCTCGCGCATGCGCTCCACCATCTGCGCCGGCCAGACGTCGTCGTGCTCGAGCTGCATGACCTGCGGCGCGACCTCGCGCTTGAGCCAGCGGTCGAGGGCGTCGAGGATCTGTGCCGCCTCCGGGGAATCGGCGGCGACCTGGGGAGAAGGCGGCGGTTTCATTTGTCCGGACAATTGTACAATGCGGCGCGCATGACGATCGCCGCCGACCTCGCCGGTTTTGCCGCGGGCCTGGAGCACGCCGGGATCCCCCGCGAGGTCCGCGAGCGGGCGAAGCATCTCATCCTCGACGCCGTGGGCTGCGGGCTCGCCGCGCGCCGGTTCGATTTCGCCGCCCCGTCGCTGCGCGCGCTCACCGAACTCGGCGGCAGCGGCGCGCGCGGCGTGCTCGGCCAGGCGGCCCGGCTGCCGCTGCGCGACGCGGCGCTGGCGAACGGCCTGCTCATGCACGGCCTCGACTACGACGACACGCACAGCGAGGGGATCGTGCACCTCACCGTGTCCGCGCTGCCCGCCTCGCTCGGCGTGGCGGCCGAGCTCGGCCTGCACGGCCGCGACCTCCTCGCCGCCTATGTCGCGGCGGTGGAAACCGGCGCGCGCATCGCCTCCGCCGCGAAAGGCGCGTTCCACCAGGTCGGCTTCCACCCCACCGGTGTCGTCGGCGCGTTCGCGAGCGCCCTCGCCGCCGGGAAGCTGCAGGGCCTCGAGGCCGAAGGCCTCGCGCGCGCCCAGGGCATCGCGCTGTCCACGGCCTCGGGAAGCCTCGAGTTCCTGGAGGACGGCGCGTGGACCAAGCGCTTCCATCCGGGCTGGGCCGCGGTCGGCGGCATCACCGCGGCGGCGCTCGCGAAGCACGGGTTCGTCGCGCCGCCCGCGCCCTACGAAGGGCGCTTCGGCCTGTTCCACGCCTATCTCGGCCCGCTCGCCGGTGCCTGCGACCTCGGCCGCGTCACGCGCGGGCTGGGCGAGGAATGGGAAACGCTCCAGGTCGCGGTAAAGCCCTACCCGGCCTGCCATTTCGTCCACGCGTTCGCCGACGCGGCGGTCGCGCTGCGCGCGGCCGGCGTGCGGCCCGAGCAGGTCGAGCACATCACGGCGCTGGTGCCGGCGGAGGTGGTGAAGACGGTCTGCGAGCCGGCGGCCGCGAAGCGCCGCCCGGCGAACGACTACGACGCGCGCTTCAGCGTGCCCTACGTCGTCGCCGCCGCACTGCGGGCGGGGAAGTTCGGCCTCGCGGAGCTCGGCGAAGACGCGCTTCGCGATCCGCACACGCTCGCCCTCGCCGCGCGCGTCGGCTACGAAACCGATCCCCGCTCGACCTTTCCGCGCCACTACTGCGGCGAGCTGGTCGTGCACCTTGCGGGCGGCGGGGAGCGCCGCCACCGGGAAAGCATGAATCGCGGCTGCGCCGAGCGCCCGCTCGGCAACGCGGAAATCGCGGCCAAGTTCGCGGACAACGCCGCCTACGGCAGCACGCCGGCGCGGGTGCGGGCGATCCGCGACGCCGTGCTCGGGCTCGACGAGCATCCGGCGCGCGCGCTGGAGGACGCCCTTGCCGCCGCCTGATGCGCGCCTGCCGCTGGCCGGGATGCGGATCCTCGCGGTCGAGCAATACGGCGCCGGGCCCGCGGGCACCGTCTACCTTGCCGACCTCGGCGCCGAGGTGGTGAAGATCGAGAACCTGCGCGAGGGCGGCGACGTCGGCCGGCGCGTCGGCCCGCATTTCTTCGGCCCGGGCGACAGCCATTTCTTCCAGACCTTCAACCGGAACAAGCGCTCGGTCGGCCTGGACCTGCAAAGTGCCGAAGGCCGTGCGGTGTTCCGGGACCTGGCGCGCAAGGCCGATGGCGTACTGGACAACCTGCGCGGCGACCTGCCGGCGAAGCTCGGCCTGACCTACGACGCGCTGCGCGAGGTCAACGCGCGCATCGTATGCGCGCACCTTTCCGCCTATGGCCGCGAAGGCTCGCGCGCGTCCTGGCCGGGCTACGACTACCTCATGCAGGCGGAAGCCGGACACATGTCGCTCACCGGCGATCCCGACGGGCCGCCGGAGCGCTACGGGCTTTCGGTCGTCGACCTGATGACCGGCCTCGTGGCGTGCTTCGGCCTGCTCGCCGGGATCACGAGCGCGCGCGAGACCGGGCGCGGGCGCGACGTCGACACGAGCCTCTTCGACCTCGCGCTCTTCAACCTCAACTACCCGGGGACCTGGTATCTCAACGCCGGCGCGGTCACGCGGCGCGAGAAGCGCTCGGCCCACCCCTCTCTTGTCCCGAGCCAGCTCTGCCGCACGCGCGACGGCTGGCTGTTCGTGATGTGCAACAAGGAGAAGTTCTGGGCCTTGCTCGCGGAGGCGCTCGGGCACGCTGAATGGGCGTCGGATCCGCGCTATGCCACGTTCGCCGCCCGGCTCGAGCGGCGCGACGAGCTGACGGCGATGCTCGACGCGGCGTTCTCGCGCGAGGACACCGCGACCTGGCTGGAGCGGCTTGCCGGGAGGGTGCCGGTCGCGCCGGTCCACGACGTGGCGCAGGCGCTCGACAATCCCTTCGTCGCCGAGCGCGGGGGCGTCGCGCCCTTCGCCTATCCCGACGGGCGCAGCGCCGACCTGCTCGCCAGCCCGCTGCGCCTGTCCGACGCCGAGCTGCCGCGCCGCGCCGCGCCGGCGCTGGGCGCCGACACGGATGAGCTCCTGCAGGAGGCCGGCTATTCCGCAGAGCGGATCGGCGCCCTGCGCGAAGCAGGCGTGGTGCGCTGATGGGGCAGCCGCTCTACGAGCAGATCGCGCGCGAGCTTCGCGGCCGCATCACCTCGGGGAAGGTCGCGGTCGGCGACGCGCTCCCCACCGAAGCCGCGCTGTGCAAGAAGTTCGGGGTGAGCCGCCATACGGCGCGCGAGGCGCTGCGCAGCCTGCGCGATGCCGGGCTCATCACCCGGCGCCCCCGTTCCGGTACCACGGTTGCCGCAGCGTCCGCGCACGCGGCCTTCACGCTGCCGGTGAGCTCGGCGGCCGACCTGTTTCGCTACGCGTCGGACACGCGCTTCATCATCGAGCGGCGCAGCCGGATCCGGGCCGGTCGCGCCGAGAGTGCCTTGCTGCGCTGCCGGCGGGGCCAGGCATGGCTCAAGCTGAGCGGGATCCGCAGGCCGGCGGGCGCGGGCTCGCCGGTGTGCCTGACGACCGTATACCTGCATGCTTCTCTTTCGGCGCTGGCGGCACGCCTGCCTCGCTCGCCGGGCGTGATCTACCCGCGCGTGGAGGAAGCGCTGGGGGTGCGCATCGCATGGGTCGGGCAGCGGATCGAGGCGGAGTTGCTGGGCGAGGACGCGGCACGGCGCCTCGGCTCGGAGGCCGGAGGCGCTGCACTACGGGTGCGCCGCTACTACTACGACGGCAACGACCGCCTGCTCGAGGTCTCGGACTCGCTGCACCCCGCCCGGCGCTTCGCCTACGAGATGCGGCTGAAGCGCGACGAGCGGGAGGCGATCGCTACCCGGCCTTGATCACTCCGCAGGCGAGCCGGGCGCCCGCGTTGCCCGTCGGCTGGGTGCGGTAGTCGTCGGGGTCGGCATGGATGATGATGCCGCGACCGATGATGTTTTCCGGCCCGGGGCGAAGCGATATGCCGCCGAGGGTTTCGTCGAGCTTCGCGCGACCGTTCTTGGCGGCGACGAGCGCCGGCAGGTCGCCGGCGTGCCGCGCGTCCGACTGCGGGTGGCCATGCGGCTTGCCGTGGGGGTTGAAATGCCCCTTGGCGCTCATGCCGTCCCCCGAACTGCAGTCGCCCACCTCGTGGATATGGAAGCCGTGCTGCTGGCCCGGCTGCAGGCCCTGGGCAAAGACGATGACCCGCACCTTGTCGCCCACCTGCTCGAAGGTCACCTCGCCGATGGCCTTGCTGCCCTTCGTTGATTGCAGTGCAGCAGTGGCGCGCAGCGGCTCGTCCGGCGTGGTCTGGCATGCGGCGAGCATCGTGGCTGCCGCGACGTAAATTAAGCGTCTCATAATGATCCTCCCGGCTAGAATCTACCTGTTTCCGGGAGGAGGCGAAAGCTTGTCAGCGCGAAACAATCGCGCGCAGGCACCCGGTTGACCTCTATAGGAGGAGGATAAATGAAGCTGTTCGGAACCCGTCGTTTGTTCACTCGCGCGGCCGCGGCGCTGCTCGCCTCGACGCTCGCCGGCGCGGTCTACGCGCAGGCGCCAAAGCCCGTCGTGCTGCGCTTCGTGGCGGACTTCCCGCCGCCCCCGCATCCTGCGGGTCTCGCGATGAAGCACTTTGCCGAGCGGCTGCCCCAGGTCATTCCGGGCAGCGAGGCGCGCCTCTACTACGCTGGCGCGCTGTATACGATTCCAGAGGCGTTCGAGGCGATGCGGCAAGGCAACCTCGAGATGACCTGGATGCAGATGGGCAAGGCCGCGCCGGTCGACCCCTACATGATGGCGGTGGTCGGGCCGGGCATCCTCACGACGGTCGGCGCCGTGGACAACCTCGAGAAGACGAAGACCTACCAGTTCCTCGTCGACCGCCTGCAGAAGCAGCAGGCCATCAAGGTCTTCGGCGCGGGGCACATGAGCTTCGGCATGGGCGTGGGCGCGAAGAAGCGCTACGTCGCACCGGCGGACTTCACCGGCAAGAAGGTGCGCAGCATGGGGCCGGCGGAGAACCCGGTGCTCGAGTCCTGGAAGGCCAACCCGGTGGTGATGGCGTTCGGCGAGGTGCCGACCGCGGTCGACTCGGGCGTGATCGACGGCCTGATGACCAGCATCGGCGGATGGCTCGGCGTGCGCGAGCAGGCGCCCTTCTACACGACCGGCGGCGCCGGCGTGTTCACCGGCGACTACTACATGATCAGCGCGAGCCGCCGCTGGTTCGACCGGCAGCCGAAGGCGACCCAGGAAGCGCTGAGCAAGGTGATCGCCGAGACGATCCAGGTGCAGAAGGAGCTCAACTGGTGCGTCGACCGGATGACCTATGCGAAGTACGGCACCAAGGATCCCTCCAAGCCCGGCGTGTACTGGATGACGCCGCAGGAAGTGACGCAGCTCACTGCCGCGCTGGGCGACGGGCCCGACAAGTGGAAGAAGAGCAAGATGCCGGCGCCGGCGCAGCAATGGGTGGACACCTTCAACGCCGAAGGCAAGGCGCTCTCCGCGGCGAACCCGCCGGGCTCGTCGTGGATCGAGAAGGTGGACTGCTCGAAGCACGCTTCCAAGATCATCATCAAGTAAGCCGCGCTTCGGGCACTTGATGGAAAAGGCCTACGCCGTCTGGCGGGCCTTTCAGGAGAGGGCGGTCGCTCCGGCGGCCGCCCTTCTCATGATCGGCATGACCCTCCTCGCATTGCTCGAGGTGGGCCGGCGCTACGTCCTCGGGCATTCGTTCGAATGGCAGCAGGACGCGGTCACGTTCTTCATGCTGAGCGGGGTCTACCTGTACTTCAGCGTCGTGCAGCGCAGGGGCGAGCACCTGAGCATGACGGTGCTGCCCGAGCTGCTCGCGCTCGCCGGCCCCCGCGGCAAGCGGGCCAGCGAGGTCGTGCGTATGATCGCCCTCGTCTTCTCGATCGTCTTCCTCACCGCGGTGACGTGGTGGGGCTATCCGGAGATCGAGGAAGCGATCAGGTATGAGAGCCGCACGGAGAGCCTGGCGTTCCCGATGTGGCCGTTCCTGCTCGCGCTCTTGCTCGGCTTCGCTTTCATGGTGGTGACGATGCTGTTCCAGCTCTACTTCGGGATCCGCAAGTTCCAGGGGCACGCGGTCCCGGAGGAGCCCGAGGAAGAAGGCGGCGCCGTACACTGAGGTCCTGGGGGGACTAAGGGAATGCAGATCGTAGGCCTCGTGCTGTTCGCCCTGCTCGTGCTCGCGGTGCCGATCGGCATCGCCTTGAGCGCGTCGGTCGCCGCGTTCGTCCTGGGCGACCCGCTGCTCGAGACGAACATGATCTTCCGGGCGTTCTTCAGCTTCATCGGCAAGTACTCGCTGATGGCGATCCCGCTGTTCATCTTCGCCGGCTTCCTGATGGAGCGCACCGGCCTGGTGGCGCAGCTCTTCCGCTTCGCGGACTCGCTGGTCGGCTGGATGCCGGGCGGCTTCGGCGTCGCCACCGTCCTCGCCTGCGTGCTGTTCGGCGCGATCTCCGGCTCGAGCGTCGCGATGGCGGCGGCGATGAGCGTGATCGCGATTCCGGAGATGAGGAAGCGAGGGTATCCGGACTGGCTCTCGGGCGGTCTCGTGGCCACGGCGGGCGGGATCGCGATGCTGATCCCGCCGAGCATCATCCTGCTCGTGTACGGCATCGTCACCGAGACCTCGATCGTCCGGCTGTTCTTCGCCGGCGTGCTCCCCGGGCTGCTCCTCGCGCTGGGCAACGCGCTCAGCGTGATCGGGATCGCGCTCTACCTCAAGTTGCCGCGCGGCACGTTCGAGGGCAAGCGGTGCTGGGTGGAGTTCAAGGGCGCCGCGCCCGCGCTGGGCATGCCGGTGCTGATCCTCGGCGGCCTGTACGGCGGCCTGTTCACGCCCACCGAGGCGGCGGCCGCGGCCTGCGGCTACGCGCTCCTCTACGGCCTGCTGAGCGACGGCAAGCGGTTCATCCACAACATCATCCCGACCGCCCGGCGCGCGCTGAACCTGACCGCGGTGGTGCTGTTCCTGATCGGCAGCGTCGGCGTGTTCCAGTTCGTCGCCGCGAACATGTACTGGCCGCAGAAGATCGCGGAGACGGTGGTGAGCTGGGGCCTGACGCCGCTCGGCTTCATCTTCGCCTACATGGGCGTGCTGATCCTCCTCGGCATGTTCGTCGACGGGATCGCGATGGTCGTGCTGACCGTGCCAGTGATCTTCCCGATCGCCATGGCGCTGAAGATCGACCCGGTGCACCTCGCGATCATGATCACCATCAACGTCGAGATGGGGGTGGTCACCCCGCCGGTCGGCCTGAACCTGTTCGCGGTGAGCGGCACCTCGAAGATCCCCTTGCCGCAGGTGATGAAGGGGACGATTCCGTTCTTCCTCGGCGACCTGACGGTCCTGCTGCTCGTGATCTTCTTCCCGGCGCTGGCGACCTGGCTGCCGGACCTGCTGGTGGTCGACGTCTTCAAGAAGTAGCGCTTATTCCTCGGGCAGCACCGACTTGATGCGGCGTCCCATGGCCCACATCGCGTACCCGGACAGCGCGTAGGACATGATCAGGACGAAGAGCACGAGCGACGGCTGGGTGGACGTGATCGCGAAGGCGAGCACCGCCGCGAGGATGACCCAGAGCGGGACGCGCCGCTTCCAGTTGAACTCCTTGAAGCTGTAGAAGGCCACGTTCGACACCATCGTGAAGCCGGTGAAGATGGCGATCACGAACGTGACGTAGACGAGCCACGGGTACTCTTCCGGGTGGAACGAGAAATCGCTCATCACCCAGACGAGGCCGGCGAGCACCGCCGCGCCGGAAGGGCTCGGCAGGCCCTGGAAGAAGCGCTTGTCCACCACGCCGATGTTCACGTTGAAGCGCGCGAGGCGGATGGCCGCGCCGGCGCAATGGATGAACGCCGCGATCCAGCCCAGGCCCCAGAAGGTCAGGTCCTGGAGCGCCCAGATGTAGGCGATCAGCGCGGGGGCGGCACCGAAGGCCACCATGTCGGCGATGCTGTCGTACTGCGCGCCGAACTCGCTCGCCGTGTGGGTCCAGCGCGCCACCCGGCCGTCCATCCCGTCCAGCACCATCGCCACGAAGACCGCGATCGCCGCCACCTGGAACAGGCCGTTCATTGCCTGCACGATCGCGTAGAAGCCGCAGAACAGCACGCCGGTGGTAAACAGGTTCGGCAGCAGGTAGATGCCGCGGCGGCGCAGCCCGCCGAGCGGCGTCTGCGGCCCGCCGCCCTGCGCCGGCTGGTCCAGGTCCGCGTCCCGCAACGGATCGTCGTCCTGCACGCTACCCATGGCGCTTGAGCCTCGCGAGAACCGATTCCCCGGCGGCCACCTTTTCCCCCAGGGCGGCGGTGACCTCGGCGTCGAGCGGCAGGTAGACGTCGACGCGTGAGCCGAAGCGGATGAAGCCGAAGCGCTGGCCCTTGCGCAGAGCGGCGCCCGGCTCGACATAGCAGAGGATGCGCCGCGCGATCAGGCCGGCGACCTGCACGCAGGTTACGTCCTGCCCGTCGGGCATGCGCAGCCACAAGGCGTTGCGCTCATTGTCGAGCGACGCCTTGTCGAGCGCGGCGTTGAAGAAGCGGCCGGGAAAATACCAGCGCTCCTGGACCTCGCCGTCGACCGGGGCGCGGTTGGAGTGGACGTTGAAGACGTTCATGAAGACGCTCACCTTGAGCGCTTCGCGCTTGAGGTACGGGTCGTGCGCCCTGCCGACGATGATGATCCGGCCGTCGGCCGGCGAGGTCACGAGGCCGGGGTCGTCCGGGACCTGCCGCGCCGGGTCGCGGAAGAACTGCACGATGAACAGCGTCAGGAGCCAGAACGGCACCGACCACCATCCCGCGAGCCACGTGACCGCGAGGGACACCAGCAGGGACACGCCCAGGAAGGGCCACCCTTCCCGGGCGATCAGGGGATGAGGATAGGTCGACACCAGGCCGTCACAGCAATATCCATTCCTCAGTTCTTGGAGGTATCGACCAGCCGGTTCTTGCGGATCCACGGCATCATCTCGCGCAGCCGCCCGCCGACCTTCTCGATCGGCAGCTCCGCGGTCATGCGGCGGCGGCTCAGCAGCGTCGGCGCGCCGGCCCGGTTCTCGAGCACGAACTCCTTGGCGTACTCGCCGGTCTGGATCCTGAGCAGCGCTTCCTTCATCCGCTTGCGCGTGCCTTCGTCGATGATCTTCGGCCCGGTCACGTACTCGCCGAACTCGGCGTTGTTGGAGATCGAGTAGTTCATGGTGCCGATGCCGCCCTCGTACATGAGGTCGACGATCAGCTTGAGCTCGTGCAGGCACTCGAAGTACGCCATCTCGGGCGCGTAGCCCGCCTCGACCAGCGTGTCGAAGCCGGCCTTGACCAGCTCGACGCAGCCGCCGCACAGCACCGCCTGCTCGCCGAAGAGGTCGGTCTCGGTCTCTTCCTTGAAGTCCGTCTCGATGATGCCGGCCTTGCCGCCGCCGATCGCCGCCGCGTAGGAAAGCGCGAGCTCGCGCGCCTTCTTCGAAGAATTGCGGTGCACGGCGATCAGGCAGGGCACGCCGCCGCCCGCAGCGTAGGTCGAGCGCACCGTATGGCCCGGCGCCTTCGGCGCGACCATCCAGACGTCGAGGTCCTTGCGCGCCTGGATCAGGCCGTAGTGGATGTTGAAGCCGTGCGCGAACGCGAGCGAGGCGCCCTTCTTGATGTTCGGCTCGATGAAGTCCTTGTAGATCTGCGCATGGTGCTCGTCGGGCATCAGCACCATGACGATGTCCGCGCCCCTGATCGCCTCGGCGAGGTCGGCGACCTTGACGCCGCTCTTCTTCGCCTTGTCCCACGACGCGCCGTCCTTGCGCACGCCGACGGTGACCTTCACCCCCGATTCCTTCAGGTTCAGTGCGTGGGCGTGGCCCTGCGAGCCGTAGCCGAGAATGGTGACCTTCTTGCCCTTGACGAGAGAAAGATCCGCGTCCTTGTCGTAGTAGACCTTCATTGCATTCCCCTGGAAAAAAATCTAAACGCGCAGGACGCGATTGCCGCGTCCGATGCCGCTGGCGCCGGTGCGCACCGTTTCGATGATGCTGCCCTGGTCGAGCGACTTTATGAAGGCGTCGAGCTTGCTGCCGTCGCCGGTCAGCTCGATCGTGTAGGTGTTGTCGGAGACGTCGATGATGCGGCCGCGGAAGATGTCCGCCATGCGCTTCATGTCCTCGCGCTCCTTCTGCCCGGCGCGCACCTTGATCAGCATCAGCTCGCGCTCGATGTGCTCGGCTTCCGAGAGGTCGATCACCTTCACCACCTCGATCAGCTTGTTCAGCTGCTTGGTGATCTGCTCGACCACGTCCTCCGAGCCGGTGGTGACGATGGTCATGCGCGACATCGACGCATCCTCGGTCGGCGCGACCGTCAGCGACTCGATGTTGTAGCCGCGCGCGGAAAACAGCCCGGCGATGCGCGAAAGCGCCCCCGCCTCGTTCTCCACGAGGACGCTGACGATATGCCTGCTCACAGTTCCTCGGAAAGGATCATTTCCGTGATCCCCTTGCCGCCGGGGATCATCGGATACACGTTCTCGGCCTGGTCGGTGAGGAAATCCAGGAACACGAGCTCGTTCTTCTTCGAGAACGCCTCCTTGAGCGCGCCCTCGACGTCGGCGGGCTTCTCGATCAGCACGCCGCGATGGCCGTACCCTTCGGCGAGCTTGACGAAGTCGGGCAGCGCGTCCATGTAGGACTCGGAGTACCGGTTGCCGTGGAAGAACTGCTGCCACTGGCGCACCATGCCCATGTACTTGTTGTTGAGATTGATGATCTTGATCGGCAGCCGGTACTGCTTGCAGGTCGAGAGCTCCTGCAGGCACATCTGGATCGACGACTCGCCGGTCACGCAGGCGACGGTGGCGCCGGGATTGGCGAGCTGCACGCCCATGGCAGCCGGCAGCCCGAAGCCCATCGTGCCGAGGCCGCCGGAATTGATCCAGCGGCGCGGCTTGTCGAACTTGTAGAACTGCGCCGCCCACATCTGGTGCTGCCCGACGTCGGAGGTGACGAACGCGTCGCCCCCGGTCACCTCGTAGAGCTTCTCGAGCACGAACTGCGGCTTGATGATCTTCGAGCTGCGGTCGTACTTCAGGCAGTCCTTCCGGCGCCACTCCTCGATCTGCGTCCACCATGCGGCGATGTCGCCGGTCTTCGCCTCCTTGAGGAGCCTCAGCACCTCGTCGAGGACGTCCGGAATGTTGCCGACGATCGGCACGTCCACCTTCACGCGCTTCGAGATGGACGACGGGTCGATGTCGATGTGGATGATCTTGCGCGGGTTCTGCGCGAAATGCGCCGGGTCGCCGATCACGCGGTCGTCGAACCGGGCGCCGATCGCGAGCAGCACGTCGCAGTGCTGCATCGCCATGTTCGCCTCGTACGTGCCGTGCATGCCGAGCATGCCGAGGAACTGCCGGTCGGTCGCCGGATAGGCGCCCAGGCCCATCAGCGTGTTGGTGCACGGGAAGCCGGTGAGCTTCACAAGGTCGCGAAGCTGCTGCGACGAATCGGAGAGGATCACGCCGCCGCCCGTGTAGACCATCGGGCGTTTCGCCTCCAGGAGCAGCTGCACCGCCTTCTTGATCTGCCCGGCATGCCCCTTGCGCACCGGGTTGTAGGAGCGCATCGTCACTCCGTCGGGATAGTGGAACTCGCACCGCGCGGCGGTGACGTCCTTCGGGATGTCGACCACCACCGGGCCCGGGCGGCCGGTGCGGGCGATGTGGAACGCCTTCTTCATCGCCGATGCGAGGTCCTTCACGTCCTTCACCAGCATGTTGTGCTTCACGATCGGGCGGGTGATGCCGACGGTGTCGCACTCCTGGAACGCGTCGAGGCCGATGGCGTGCGTAGGAACCTGCCCGGTGATCACCACCATCGGGATCGAGTCCATGTACGCAGTGGCGATTCCCGTCACCGCGTTGGTGACCCCGGGACCCGAGGTCACGAGCGCCACGCCGACCTTCTGCGACGAGCGCGAGTAGCCGTCCGCGGCATGGACCGCGCCCTGCTCGTGGCGCACGAGCACGTGCTTGACCTTGTCCTGCTTGAACAGCTCGTCGTAGATCCACAGGACCGCGCCGCCGGGATAGCCGAAGACGTACTCGACCGCCTCTTCCTGCAGGCAGCGAATGACGATCTCGGCGCCGGTGAGCGTGTCGGTCTTGATGCGGTCCATGAGTTCCCTTGTTTTCCGCGTCGAATGCGGAAAAGCTTTGAACAATAAAGGGTTGGTGCACTGCGGTCAAGCCGAGCGGCGGCGCTCGCGAGGGCGGTTTTGGTACCATGCGCCAGCCATACAACCCGCCCCGGAGAGGGACCCTGGCATCCCGCAGCGAGCTATCGGCGTTCCTGGAGGGCGTCGAGAAGCGAGCATTCAAGCAGGCCGTATTCGCCGTCCGGGACGAGGAGGCGGCGCTCGACATCGTGCAGGACGCGATGCTGCGGCTCTCGGAGAAGTACGGGCACCGCCCGGCTGCAGAGCTGCCGCTGCTTTTCCACCGCATCGTGCAGAACGCCATCCGCGACTGGTTTCGCCGCCAGAAGGTGCGCTCGCTGTGGACCACGCTATTCTCTTCGCTGGGCGGGCGCGGCGAGGACGACGACCAGGATCCCCTGGACACCCTCGAGGTTGCCGATGGCGGCGGAAATGTACCCGCAGAGACCCTGGAGAGATCTCAAGTTCTTGAAATCATTCAGCAAGAGCTCATCAAGCTGCCGCCTCGTCAACGCGAGGCCTTCATCATGCGTTACTGGGACGAACTGGACGTTGCCGACACCGCCAGGGCCATGCGCTGCTCCGAGGGAAGCGTGAAAACGCACTGCTCGAGAGCGGCGCACGCCTTGGCAGCGGCGCTCAAGGCGCGGGGAATAACGCTATGAACCCGGCCTTGGCCGTGGCAAGGTCCGAGAAAGAGCCATGAACGAACCGCAATTCGGCAAGAAGGTCCGCCTGCTCCTCAACGAGCCCCTCGGCGTCGACGCAACGGTCGCGGCACGCCTGAGCGCCGCGCGCGAGCGCGCGCTCGCGCGCCAGCGGCCGGAGCCGGCGCCGTTCGTGGCGCTGGCCGACCATGTCCTCGAGCGCTTGGAAGGCTGGGGAGGACTATCCCTGCGCATCCTCGTTCCCATCGCCCTGCTCGTCGGCGGCCTCGCCGGCCTCTACCACTGGGAGCAGAACCAGCGCATCGCCGAAATCGAAGACATCGACGCGCAGCTGCTCACGGACGATCTGCCGATCGACGCCTACCTGGACCGTGGGTTCCATCGCTGGCTGAAGAAGCGCGAAGCGGAACAGTGATCCGGGGCGTTCCTCTTCTCGTGGCGCTTTGCCTTGCCGCGAGTGCCGCCGCCCAGGCGCCGGGGCCGGTCCCGGCCAAGAAGGTGGAAAGCCAGCAGCGCAAGGCGGGCGCGCCGAGCTGGGCTGAGCTCTCGGCCGTGCAGCAGCACATCCTCTCCCCGCTCCAGCGGGAGTGGGACACCCTCGAGCCGGACCGCAAGAAGGCCTGGCTGGGCATCGCGAAGCGCTACCCGAAAATGACCCCGGAGGGACAGGCGCGCGTGCAAAAGCGCATGCAGGCCTGGGCGAAGCTCACGCCGGAGCAGCGGCGCCTCGCTCGGGAGCGGTACCGCACGCTGAGAAAGGCCCCGCCCGAGCAGCGGCAAGCCTTGCGCAAGCAATGGGACGAGTACATGGCCCTTACGCCCGAGCAGCGCAGCAAGCTCGCGCCCCCGGCCCCCGCGGCCGCGGTCACGCCGCAGAAGAAGGCGCCATAGCCGGGCGCGGCACGATGGGACCGCCTCTCTGGCGGCGCCTCGCGAGCATGCTGTACGAGGCGATCCTGGCCCTGGCCGTGGTATTCGTCGCCGGCTCGCTTTTCCTGTTCGCCAGCGGCGGCGAGCCGGCCACTTCGCTGGCGCAGCGCGCGCTGCAGGGCGCTTTCGTCCTGACCTTCGTCAGCCTCTATTTCGTCTGGTGCTGGGCGCGCGGCGGCCAGACCCTGCCCATGAAGGCCTGGCGCGTTCGCCTGGTCGGCGTCACGCCGGGCAAGGCGCTGCTGCGGTTCGCCCTTGCGCTGGTCCTCGTCCCGACGCTGGTGTCGATCGCCTGGGCGCTGTTCGACCCGGAGCGCCAGTTCCTGCACGACCGCCTCGCGGGGACGCGGCTGGTGGAGGCATGACCGCGGCGCTTCACCTGCGCTCGACCCACCACATCAGCAGGAGCGCCATGAGGAAGAAAGCGGCGCTCGGCACCGAGGCGGCGGCGATCGGCGGCCAGTTCTGCAGCAGTCCCAGGTGCGAGAACAGGCTGTTCAGCATGTGGAAGAGGATCCCGAGCATGATGCCGAGGAACACCTTCACGCCCACCATCCCCGCGCGGGCCTGCATGTAGGCGAAGGGCAGCGCGAGCGCCATCATCACCAGCGTCGCGGCCGGGTAGAACAGCTTCTTCCACATCGCGATCTCGTAGCGCTCGGTCTTCTGCTTGTTGCCCGCCAGGTGCTGGGTGTACTTGTAGAGCGCCCATACGGACATGCGCTCGGGCTTGACGACCAGCGCATCGAGCATGTCCGGCGTGACCGCGGAGCGCCATTCGAGCTCCGCATGCCGCGCCACCCGCGGCCCCTCGCCGGTGAAGGTCGTCTGCGCGACATCGCGCAGCTTCCACACGCCGTCGCTCTGGTACTCGGCGCGCCGGGCCGCGGTGACGAGCGCCAGCCGGGCCTGCGCGTCGAACTGGTAGATCTGCACGCCCTCGAGGACGTCCGCCTGCCGCGCCTCGCGCACGTTGATGAAGGCGCCCTCGTCCTTGAACCACAGCCCCGAGGTGAGCTGGTCGCCCAGGAGCGAGCTCATGGCGCGCAGCCGCACCTTCTGCGCCGCCTCCTCGGCGTGCGGCGCCACCCATTCGCCGATGACGAACGTGGCGGCAAAGAAGGCGAGGCCGATCTTCCCGAGCGTGAGGGCGGCGCGGCCCGGCGAAAGGCCCGAGCCGCGCATGACCGTGTACTCGGAGTTGCTCGCGAGGTGCGAGAGCACGTAGAGCGTGCCGATCAGGACCACGATCGGGAACAGCTCGTAGGCGTGCGCCGGGACGGACAGCAGCACGTGGGTGAAAACCTCGCGCAGGCCGTACTCGCCCTTGCCGAGGTCGCGCAGCTCGTTGATCAGGTCGAAGAAGGCGAACAGGCCGATGAACCCGGCGAGCACGAACAGCACCGCGCCATAGATCTGGCGGGCGAAGTAGCGGTCGAGGGTCGCGCTCGCCGCCATGCCTACGCCCTGATCCTCATTTCCCGAGCCGCAGCCGGATGAGCTGCATGCGCTGCGCGAACATGAACAGCAGCAGCGCGGCCATCCCGGCGTGGACGATCCACCAGCCGACGCCGAAGTCGAGCCGCCCCTGCGAGACGCGCGCCTGGCTCACCGACAGCAGGTTCGAGTACACGATGTAGGTGAACAGGGCGAACAGCAGGTTCGCCGAGCGCCCGGCGCGCGGATTGACGAAGCTCATCGGGATCGCGAGCATCACCAGCACCAGCGCGGAGATCGGGATGCCGACGCGCCAGAGCAGCTCGCCGAGGTTCTGCTGCGTCGGGCTGACGATCAGCGCGAGCGTGGGGGTCGTCTTGTGCGTCAGCACCGGCGCCTCGCCCCCCTTCGACTCGATGCGCGCGGCGTAGCGCTCGAACTCCGTCACGCGGTATTGCGCGTCGCCCGGCGTGCCCTCGTAGCGCCGGCCGTTCTCCAGCACGATGAAGCGATCGCCGTTGGCCGCGACCTCCGTGTGCCCGGTCCGGCTCATGCTGACGCCCGGGCGCGCCTGCTGCACCGAGCTGACGAAAATGTTCTGCACGGTGCCGCCCTGGCTCGAGACCGACTCGACGAAGAACACGCGCTCCTTGTTGCCGGTCTCGCCGAACACCCCCGGATTGACGCGCGTCACGTCGTCGCGCGCGGCGATGCGCGCCGAGTACTGCTCGCCCATCAGCGCCGCCCAGGGCGAGATGAACAGCGACAGCACCGAGATGACCGCGATCTGCGGCAGGGCGAACAGCATCACCGGCTTCAGCCACGCGGTCAGGGGCAGGCCGGCGGTGAACCAGATCACCATCTCCGAGTCGCGCCAGCTGCGCGTCAGCGTGAGCAGCACCGCGATGAACATGGTGAGCGACAGCAGCACCGGCAGGGCGCCCAGGGCGAAGAAGCCGATGAACGCGAGCACGGCGTCCGACGGAATCTTGCCGCCCGCCGCGTCGCCGAGCAGGCGGATGAGGCGCGTCGTGAGCGCGATCGCGAAGAGCGTCATGAACACCGCGCCCGCGAGACCGGCGAACTCCCGAAGCAGCGCGCGGTGGAAGATCATGCGATAAACTTTCGCTATGGAATTTAGCATAAAGGCGCTCTCGCCCGAGAGAGCGAAGACCGGCTGCCTCGTCCTCGGCGTCTATCAGGAAAAGGAGCTCAGCGCGCCCGCGCGCCGCGCCGACCAGGCCGCGAAGGGCGCCTTGCGCGCCGCGCTGCCCGACCTGGGCGGCAAGGCCGGCGCCACCCTCCTCCTGCGCGACGTGCGCGGGCTCGCCGCCGAGCGCGTCCTGCTCGTCTCGCTCGGCGCGCGCAAGGAGTTCGCCGAAAGCGCGTATCGGGAGGCCGTGCGCGGTGCCGCGCACGCGTTGCGCGAGCTCGGGGCGAAGAGCGCCGCGCTCTTCCTCGTCGACCTGAAGGTCGGCTCGCGCACGGTGTCCTGGAACGTGCGGCACGCCGCCCTGGGCCTGCGCGAGGCGTTCTACCGCTTCGACCAGCTCAAGTCGCAGAAGAAGGCGGCCGCCCCGGCGCTCGCCGAGGTGGTCCTGCCCCTGGGCAGCACCGCGCAGCTCGCGCAGGCGCTCGCCGAGGCGGTCGCGACCGCCGACGGGAGCGACCTGGCGAAGACGCTCGGCAACCTGCCGCCGAACCTGTGCACGCCGACCTACCTCGCCGAGGAAGCGAAAAAGCTCGCGCGCCAGTACCGGCTCGGCGTCGAGGTCCTCGAGCGCAAGGACATGGAGAAGCTCGGCATGGGCGCCCTGCTCGCCGTCGCCGGCGGCTCGCGCCAGCCGCCCAAGTTCATCGTCCTGCGCTACGCGGGGGGCGCGAAGTCCCGGCGCCCGGTCGTGCTGGTGGGCAAGGGCATCACGTTCGACACCGGCGGCATCTCGCTCAAGCCCGCCGGCGAGATGGACGAGATGAAGTACGACATGTCCGGCGCGGGCAGCGTGATCGGCACTTTGCGCGCGCTCGCAGGCATGCGCGCCCCGGTCAACGTCATCGGCGTGATCCCGGCGACCGAGAACATGCCCGGCGGGCAGGCGACGCGGCCCGGCGACGTGGTGAAGACGATGTCCGGCCAGACCGTGGAGATCCTCAACACGGACGCCGAAGGGCGCCTCATCCTTTGCGATGCGCTCACCTACGCCGAGCGCTTCCGCCCGGACGTGGTGATCGACATCGCGACGCTCACCGGCGCCTGCGTGATCGCGGTCGGCCACGTGGCGGGCGGCCTGTTCTCCAACGACGAGCGGCTCGCCGAGGAAGTCCGCGAGGCGGGCGACGACGCCTGGGACCGCGTCTGGCGCATGCCGATCTGGGACGACTACCAGGAGCAGCTGCGCTCCAACTTCGCCGACATGGCGAACATCGGCGGGCGCCCGGGTGGAAGCATCACCGCGGCGTGCTACCTGTCGCGCTTCGCGAAGAACCTGCGCTGGGCGCACCTCGACATCGCCGGCACGGCATGGCGCGGCGGCCGGGAAAAGGGATCGACCGGCCGGCCCGTGCCGCTCCTCGTGCGCTTCGTCATGCGCCGCGCTGGACGGAAGTGACCCGCATCGATTTCTACTTCAACGCAGAGGACCGCCTGCAGGTCGCCTGCCGCCTTGCCGGCAAGGCCGTCGCGCGCGGCAAGCGCCTCCTGATCCACGCCCCCGAGGCGGACCTGGCGAGCCGCATCGACCGGATGCTCTGGACCTGGCCGGCCACCGGCTTCGTGCCGCACTGCATGGCGCACGACGCGCTCGCGGCGCAGACGCCGGTGCTGATCGCCGCCGGCGAGGAAGCCCCCGCGGGCTGCGCGATCCTGCTCAACCTCGGCGACGCCTGCCCCGCGCACTTCGCGCGCTTCGAGCGCCTGCTCGAGCTGGTGGGCCGCGGCGACGCGGAGAAGGCCGCCGGGCGCGAGCGCTACAAGTTCTACCGCGATCGCGGCTATGCGATCGCGAACCACGACCTCGCGGGCGCCGGCGCGGATGGCTGAGGAGGCGGACGACGCCGGCCCGCAGAAGTCGAACCCGCTGGTCGAGCGGGTCGACGCGCTGCTGCGCAGGCACGATGACCCGGACGCGTCCTCGGCGGACGTCCCCGTGCTCACCGAGGTGGTGGACGACGAGCGGGCCCGCCGGCGCACCGAGGTCGACGCGGCGGCGCTGGAGGCCCTCGCCCTCGAGCTCGAGCGCGCGGTGCTGGAGCGCCTCGGCCCCGAGGTCGATCGCGTGATCGAGGAAAAGCTCGCGCGCACCCTCTCCGGCCTGCTCGGCCAGTCGGTCGACGGCATGCGCGCGGAGCTCACGCAGAGCGTCACGCAGATGGTGCGCGAGGCGGTCCACGCCTCGGTCTCGAAAGCGCTGGCGCCGCAGGACAAGAAGTAGCCATGGAGAAGAGCTTCGAGCCGAAGGCGGTGGAGCAGCGCTGGTACCAGCGCTGGGAGTCGTCGGGCTACTTCACGCACCGCGACCACGAGGTCCCGTCCTACTGCATCCAGCTGCCGCCGCCGAACGTGACCGGCACGCTGCACATGGGCCACGCGTTCCAGCAGACGCTGATGGACGCGCTCATCCGATACCACCGCATGCGAGGCGACAACACGAACTGGGTGGTCGGCACCGACCACGCCGGCATTGCGACGCAGATCGTCGTCGAGCGCCAGCTCGAGGAGAAAGGCCAGTCCCGCCACGACCTCGGACGGGAGAAGTTCGTCGAGCGCGTCTGGGAATGGAAGGAGCAGTCGGGCTCGACGATCACCCGCCAGATGCGCCGCCTCGGCGCGTCCGCGAACTGGGAATACGCCGACGCCACGGGGGCCAGGGCAGGCTACTTCACGATGGACGCGCACATGTCGCGCGCGGTGGTCGAGGTGTTCGTGCGCCTCTACGAAGAGGGGCTCATCTACCGCGGCAAGCGCCTGGTGAACTGGGCCCCGGTGCTCGGCACCGCCGTCTCCGACCTCGAGGTCGACGCCGAGGAGACGATCGGCAAGCTATGGAAAATCACGTATCCCTTCGTCGACGGGCCCCAGCCCTCCACCGACAAGGACGGCCACCCCGTCACCCTGCGCGGAATGACCATCGCGACCACGCGGCCCGAGACGATGCTGGCCGACGGCGCGGTCGCGGTGCACCCCGAGGATCCGCGCTATCGCCACCTGGTCGGCAAGCAGGTGATCCTGCCGCTGTGCGACCGCACGATCCCGATCGTCGCCGACGAGATGGTCGAGCGCGACTTCGGCACCGGCTGCGTGAAGATCACCGGCGCCCACGACTTCAACGACTACGGCGCCGCGCTGCGCCACAACCTGCCGCTGATCGTCATCTTCACGCTCGACGCGAAGATCAACGAGAACGGCCCGCAGCAGTTCCAGGGCATGGACCGCTACGCGGCGCGCAAGGCGGTCGTGGCGCAGCTCGAGCGCGAGCACTTCCTCGCCGGCGTCGAGGCGCACAAGATGATGGTGCCGAAGTCGGGGCGCACCGGCGCGGTGGTCGAGCCGATGCTCACCGACCAGTGGTTCGTGAAGATGGACGGCTTCGCGAGGAAGGGCCTGGAAGTCGTCGCGAGCGGCGAGGTGAAGTTCTTCCCCGAGCACTGGACCAGCACCTACAACCACTGGCTGGAGAACATCCAGGACTGGTGCATCTCGCGCCAGCTCTGGTGGGGGCACCAGATCCCGGCCTGGTACGACGACGCAGGCAGGATCTACGTCGCGCGCACCGAGGAAGAAGCACTGAAGAAAGCAAATGGCCGGAAACTGAAAAGAGACCCGGACGTCCTGGACACCTGGTTCTCCTCGGCGCTCGTGCCCTTCTCATCGCTCGGCTGGCCGGAGCAGAAGAAGGACCTCGAGGTCTTCCTGCCCTCCAACGTCCTGGTCACCGGCTTCGACATCATCTTCTTCTGGGTGGCGCGCATGGTCATGATGACCACGCACTTCACCGGAAAGGTGCCCTTCCGCCACGTGTACATCAACGCCCTGGTGCGCGACGCCGAGGGCGAGAAGATGTCGAAGTCGAAAGGCAACACCATCGACCCGCTCGACCTGATCGACGGCATCAGCTTCCCGGCGCTGCTCGAGAAGTCCACGCAGGGGCTGCTGAAGGCCGAGCACAGGAAGAAGATCGAGACCTACCTTAAGAGCCACTACCCGCAGGGCATCCCTGCGTTCGGCGCGGATGCCGTTCGCTTCACCTTCGCCTCGCTCGCTACCTTCGCGCGCACGCTCAACTTCGACCTGAGCCGCTGCGAGGGCTACCGCAACTTCTGCAACAAGCTGTGGAACGCGACCCGGTTCGTCCTCATGAACACGGAAGGCAGGGACTGCGGGCAGGACGACGCCCTGCCCGTCGCGCTCAGCGTGTGGGACCGCTGGATCGTCAGCCAGCTGCAGCGCGCCGAGGCCGAAGTGGAAAAGGGGTTCGCCGATTACCGCTTCGACAACGCCGCGGGCGCGATCTACCGCTTCGTCTGGGACGAGTACTGCGACTGGTACCTCGAGGTGGCGAAGCAGCAGCTCCTGGACCCGGACGAGGCGGCGCAGCGCGGGACGCGCCGCACGCTGGTGCGCGTGCTGGAAGCGACGCTGTGCCTCGCGCATCCCGTCATCCCCTTCATCACCGAGGAGCTCTGGCAGGCCGTGGCGCCCCTCGCCGGGAAAACGGGCGACACAATCATGCTCGCGCCCTATCCGAAAGCGCAGCCGGCGAAGATCGACGAGGCGGCCGAGCGGGAAGTCGCGCTCGCGAAGGAAGTGGTCAACGCCGGGCGCAACCTGCGCTCGGAGATGAAGGTGCCGCCGAAGGAGCGCACCCCGTTCTATATCGTCGGAAAGCCCGATGCCGCGACGGAGAGCGCGCTGATGGCGCTGATCCGTCCAAACCCCCTCCAGGTGGTCGCGGAGCTGCCCGCCTCCGACTCGCCGGTCGCGATCGTGGGCCCGCACCGCGTGATGGTCCACGTCGAGGTCGACGCCGCCGCGGAAGGCCATCGCCTCACCAAGGAAATCGCCCGCAGGGAAGGCGAGATCGCGAACGCGGAGGGCAAGCTGTCGAACGAGTCCTTCGTCGCCCGGGCCCCCGCCCACATCGTCGCGCAGGAGCGCAAGCGCCTTGCGGAGCTGCGGGCGACGGCGGAGAAGCTGAGGGAGCAGCTGCAGAAGCTCGCGGGACGGACGTGATCGCCGGTCGGTGAACCTCCCCTCGGGCCTGCGGGCGTTCCGGTACCGGGACTACCGGCTTTTCTATCTCGGCCAGGGCGTCTCGCAGGTCGGCACCTGGCTGCAGATGATCGCGACCAGCTGGCTCGTCTACCGTCTCTCGGGCTCGACCTTCCTCCTCGGCCTCGCCGCGTTTTCGCTGCAGATCCCTTTCCTCGTCCTCGGTCCGCTCGCCGGCGTCTTCGTCGACCGGCTCGATCGCCGGCGCGTGCTGATCGCGACCAACTCGGTGGCGGGCCTGCAGGCGCTCGTGATGCTCGGGCTCGTCGCGGCCGGCGTGGCGCAGCCCTGGCACCTCGTGCTCGGCAACCTCGTGCTCGGCATCGTCAGCGCCTGCGATGCCCCCGCGCGGCAATCCATCCTGATCGAGCTGATCGGCGGCCGGCGCGACCTGGCGAACGCCATCGCGCTCAACTCTTCGATGATGAACGCCGCGCGGTTCATCGGTCCGCTGCTGGGCGGAGCGCTGATCGCGGCGTTCGGCGAAACCTCGGCCTTCGCGCTCAACGCCCTGAGCTACGTCGTCATGCTCTGGTCCCTGGCGCGCATGCGCGCCGTCACGCCGCTGCGGCCGCGCGGCGATGGAAGCTGGCTGGCGCAGCTCGCCGCGGGCGCGCGCTACGCCTACGGCTTCCTGCCGACGCGCTGCGCGCTGCTCCTCCTCGCCGCGACCAGCCTGACCATCCATTCCTATCCTTCGCTGATGCCCTGGTTCGCACGCGAGGTCTTCCATGGCGACTCGCGCACGCTCGGGCTGCTGCTCGGCGCCGGCGGCTTCGGCGCGCTCTCGGGCATGCTCTACCTCGCGCTGCGGCCGGACATCCGCGGGCTGCTGCGCCTCATCGGCATGATGTCCGCGCTGGCGGGCGCGGCGCTGGTGGCGTTCGCGCTCACCACGACGCTGTGGGTCGCGCTTCCCGCGCTCTACATCGCCGGCATGGGCGCGATGCTCACGGCGGCCTCGACCAACACCGTCCTGCAGAGCATCGTGCCGGACGAGCTTCGCGCGCGGGTCGCCTCCCTGTACGTCATGGCGTTCCTCGGCATGGCGCCGCTCGGGGCGCTCGCCGTGGGCTGGATCTCCGAGCGCGCCGGCCCGGCGCACACGCTCGCGGCGTCGGGCCTGCTGACGCTCGCCGCTTCCGCGGCCTACGCCTGGCAGTACCCGGCCATCCGGCGCGAGATCCGCGCCGCCTACGACAAGCTCGGCCTGTTCAGCGACCCGGGACGGTAGAGTAGGTCGACCCCGAGTCCATGAACGGCGGCCGGCGCCCGACGAGGCCCTCGAGCAGGATCAGCTCCGCGTCGGTGTGGTTCACGACCGGCGCCGGCATCAGCACCTGCGGCGCGCCGCTTCCCATGACGTAGCGCGGCGCCTCGTGGTGCTTCGTGCGGACGGTCTCGCGCGCCGAGGGATCGATGCGCGAGGCGATCTCGGCCTCTCCGTAGCACGTGCAGACATAGGTCCGGTCCGGCCCGGATTCGACGTAGACGCCCGTGCCGCGGATGCCGATCGTCGCCATCGGCGTATCGATGCGCCGCCTTGCACCTGTGCCGAACACCGACAGCACGGCGCCGGTGACCACGCGCAGCACGTCGACCCCGAAAGAGAGGCTCGAGCGCTCGCGCACCATGTAAGCGTCGCGCCCGACCACGAAGACCAGCTCGGCGCCCGGCCCGGTGGTCACCGTGTCGCCGCTGCGGATCTCCTGTCCCTGCTTCGCCGGCTCGCCGTTGATGCGCACGTCGCCGCGCAAGCGGTAGACGCCTTTCTCCACGCTGCCGAGCGCGAGCGCCTTGCGCAGGAGGGACAGCTGCGCCCCCAGCGCCGCCGCTCCGATCAGGACCGCGCGCCGGGCGGGCACTAGGCGAGCGCGCAGTCGAGCGTCTCCGGCCGCGTCGGCCACGAGTGCTCGAACTGCCATCCGTGCTGCGCCTCGAGGCGCAGCCGGTACGCCTGCTCGAGCGCCGCGGAGGGCGTCGGCACGCACTTCACGGGGAACTGGGCGAGGAAGCTCGAGGCCACCACGAGGCATTCGCCGATCGTCTCCGCCACGCTCTGCGCGATGCGGCGGCCGTGCAGCCACAGGTCGTTGTCGTTCAGGTACGCCGGCACGTCGAACTGCCGGTACGCCGCGACCGCCGGCGCGAGGCCCCACGACGGCCAGCGCAGCCGGTTGCCCGGCGCGAGCCGCAGCGGCGCGATCAAAGCGAACGGGTATTCGCCCTCGCCTTCGCCCCACAGGACGATGGGCGAGGCGTGCTGCGCCTGCGCAAGCGCGATGCGCCCGCAGGCCTCGTCGAAGTCGAGAGGCTCGATCCTGCCCAACCGGATCCAGCGCGCCATCATCGATCCGATTATTCCATAATCGCCGCATGTTCGAGTCCGCGGATCTGGACCACGAGGTCGGCAAGGCCGCGTACCGGCGCGAGGAGGCGCAGCTGCGCCGGGCGCTGCTCGAGGCGCAGCTCGGGCTGCGCAAGGACGGGCGCTTCTCGGTCGTCCTGCTCATCGCGGGCGTGCAGGGCGCAGGCCGCGGCGAGACGGTCAATCTCCTCAACGAGTGGATGGACCCGCGGCACGTCGAGACCTGCGCCTTCGGCGCGCCCTCGGACGAGGAGCGCGAGCGGCCCGAGCAATGGCGCTACTGGCAGGCGCTGCCGCCCAAGGGAAAGATCGGCGTGCTCTTCGAGGCCTGGCATGCCGGGCCGATCCTGCGCCGGGTGCACGGCGACACGAACGACGACGCCTTCGCGCACGAGGTCGCGCAGGTGGCGCGCTTCGAGAAGATGCTGGTCGACGAGGACGTGCTGCTGCTCAAATACTGGTTCCACATCTCCGCGAAGCAGCAGAAGAAGCGCCTGAGGCAGGCGCGCGAGAAGCCCGAGGCGCCCTACGGGAAATTCGTGCGCGTAAGCGAAGCTTTCCTGCGCCGCACCTCGACCGGCGATGCGCCCTGGACCGTGGTCCCCGGCGGCGATCGCCGCTACCGCGCGCTCACGTTCGGGCGCCACCTCCTGGCCGCACTGCGCCAGCGGCTCGACATGCGCTCGCGCGCCGCGCCGCGCCGGACCCGGGCGGTGCACCCCGCGCCTGCCGATGCGCTCAATGTGATCCGGGCCCTGAAGCTCGACCAGCCCCTGGGCGACAGGGCCTACAAGGCGGAGCTGCGCAAATGGCAGGGCCGGTTGAGCGCCCTTTCGCGCGGCAAGGCGTTCCGCGAGCTGTCGGTCGTCGCGGTCTTCGAGGGCAACGACGGCGCCGGCAAGGGCGGCGCGATCCGCCGGGTCACGCAGGCGCTCGATGCGCGCCTCTACCGCAACGTCTCCATCGCCGCGCCCACGGAGGAAGAACGCGCCCGGCCGTACCTGTGGCGCTTCTGGCGGCACATCCCGCGCCGCGGCCGCTTCGCGCTCTTCGACCGCTCCTGGTACGGCCGGGTGCTGGTGGAGCGCGTGGAAGGCTTCGCCGCCGAGGAGGACTGGAAGCGCGCCTACGTGGAGATCAACGACTTCGAGCAGGCGCTCGTGCGCCACGGGATCGTGGTCGTGAAGTTCTGGCTGGCGATCAGCCCGGAGGAGCAGCTGCGCCGGTTCCGCGAGCGCGAGCGCGTCGCGCATAAGCGGTTCAAGATCACGCCGGAGGACTGGCGCAACCGGAAGAAATGGGGCGCCTACGAGGCCGCGGTATGCGAGATGGTCGATCGCACGTCCAGCGCGATCGCGCCCTGGACGCTGGTGGAGGCGAACAGCAAGCGCTTCGCTCGCATCAAGGTCCTGAAGACGCTGTGCAAGGCGCTCGAGCGGCAGCTCGACTGAGATTTACTTCTCGAAGTCCAGCTCGTCGCGCACCGCCGCGATCCCCGCGGCCGCGCACAGGTCGTCCTCTTTCCCGCCGGGCGCGCCCGAGACGCCGATGGCGCCGAGGAGCGAGCCGCCGGCCTCGATCATCAGGCCGCCGCCCACCGCGGCGACGCCGGGAAGATGGCGGATCCCGCTCGCCGGCCGGCCGGCCTGCGTCGCCTCGGCGAGCTCGGTCGTGCCGGTCCGGAAGCTCGCTGCGGTGAAGGCCTTGTCGCGCGCCATGCGCGGCGTGTGCGGCCCGGCGTACCGGTCGCGCAGCAGAACCTGCACGACGCCCATCCGGTCGACCACCGCCACGGTTGCCTGATAGCCGCTCGCGCGGCATTTCGCGAGCGCCGCCTGCGCGGCCTTCAGGGCCGTTTCCGGCGTGAGCGCCCGTACGCTGAACGTCGCATCGGCTGCCTGCCCCGGCGCGCAGGCGGCAGCGAGAAGCAGGAGCGCGATCCGCCTCAACTTGCGGTCGAAGGCCATAAAGTATTATGCCGCATGGCCTTGGGAGAGGACGCGAAGGGCAAGCCCGTCGAAGCGGGGGGCCAGTGGCTGCTCCTGGTCGCGCAGCTGCCGACCGAGGATCCGGCCTCGCGCATGCGGGTGCTGCGCTCGCTGGAGTCGCTGGGCGCCGCCGTGGTCCGGGAAGGCGCCTACCTCCTCCCCGACAAGCCGGACAACCGCCAGTCGCTCAACGCCCTCACCGAGCACATCACGCGCACCGCGGGCAGCGCGCACGTCATGCACGTGCGCTCCGCGTCCCCGGCGCAGGAGAAGTTCTTCGCCTGGCTGTTCGACCGGTCCGAGCGCTATGCCGAGCTGGTGAAGACCATCGAGAGCCTGAGCGTCGGCTACGGCCACTCCGATCCGGGCGCCATCTCGCGCGTGCTGCACAAGCAGCGCCGGGAGTTCGACGCCATCGCGGCGCTCGATTTCTTTCCCTCCGGCGCCCGCGAGCGCGCGCGCCAGGCGCTCGGCGAAGCCGAGGAGCGGGTGCGCCGGCTCGTCTTCCCCGCGCAGCAGCAGGCGGCGCTCAAGGCCCACGAAAGCCTGCAGCGGCGCACCTGGGCGACGCGCAAGCCGCTCTGGGCGGACCGCCTCGCCTGCGCCTGGCTGATCCGCCGCTTCGTCGATCCGGAGGCGCGCATGGTCTGGCTCGACAAGGGGCAGGCGATGCCCGAGGACGCGCTCGGCTTCGGCTTCGACGGGGCGCACTTCACCAACAGCGCCTCGCGCGTGACCTACGAGGAGATGCTCACGCGCCTCGACCTTGCGAAGAACGCGGCGCTGGCGCGCATCGGCGGCATCGTGCACTTCCTGGAGGTGCGCGGCACGCCGGTTCCGGAGGCGCTCGGCGTGCAGACCCTGCTGCAGGGCGCGGTGCGCCGCTCGACCGGCGACGACGACCTGCTCGCCGAGGCGGAAAAGACCTTCGACCTCCTGTACGAGGCGTACTTCGAGCCGGCGAAGCGCTAGCGAGCCGGGTCGCCGGCCGCCTGCGCGCGCAGCTCCTTCAGCCGCGCGTCCACGACGGAGAGCTGGTAGAAATCCCCCTCGCCGCTGCTGCGGGCGAGCTGCAGCTGCTCGATGGCCGCCGGCAGGCTGCCCTGCAGCGCGTAGAACTCGGCCTGCGCCTGATGCTGCTGCAGCCGCTTGCCGAGCGCCGCGTACGCTTTCGACTGCAGCCCGTAGAGCCGCGCGTCGCGCGGATGCAGGCGCTGCGCCTCGGTGAGCGCGGCGAGCGCCTCGGCGTTGCGTCCCGTGTCCTGCAGCGCTTCCACGTGCGCATAGAGGAGCGGGCGGGAATGCGGATACTTCCCGCGCGCCTCCTGCAGCAGCGCCGCCGCGCCGGGCACGTCGCCGCCCGAGCGCTTGACGCGCGCCGCGAGCGTCTCGATCATCGGCCCGCGCGCGCCGGAAGCGCGCAGCCGCTCGAGCTCCGCCCCGGCCTCGCGGGCCTTGCTCGCCCGCACCAGTGCGCTCACCAGGCCGTAGCGCGCCGCCGCCTCGCGCGCGTAGCGCTGCTCGCGCAGGGCATTGCGGAACAGCGCGACCGCATCCGCGGCATCGCCCGCGTCGGCCCGCAGCTTGGCGCGCACGAAGTGAAATTCGTCGCTGTCCAGGTGCTGCTTGTAGGGCATCGCCGCGGACTTGTTCTGCGCGTCGGCGATCCGCTCGGTCGTGACCGGGTGGCTGCGCAGGTAGCCCGGCACGGACCCGTCGTCGCTCACGCGCGTATTGCGCTGCAGCTTGGCGAAGAAAGCCGACATCGCGCGCGCGTCGAAGCCGGCGCCCTCGAGCGCCTGCAGGCCGACCCGGTCCGCCTCGCGCTCGAAGTCGCGCGAGTAGGAGAGCTGCTGCTGCGCCACCCCGGCCTTGATGGCCGCGGCCGCGCCGCTCATCAGGTCGGGGCGCGACTGGCCGAGCAGGATCGCCGCCGCGAGGGCGACCATCATCGGCATCTGCATCTGCTGCTGCTGGCCGAACATGCGGGCGATGTGGCGCTGCGTGACGTGCGCAATCTCGTGCGCGAGCACCGAGGCGAGCTCGGACTCCGTATCGGCGGCGTGGATGAGGCCGGTGTGCACGCCGACGAAGCCGCCCGGCAGCGCGAAGGCGTTGATCGACGGATCGCGCAGGACGAAGAAGTCGAAATCGTGGCGCGTGCCGGTCGTCGCCTGGCCGAGGCGCTCGCCCAGGCCGGCGAGGTACGCGGACACTTCGGGGTCGTCCACGTAGGACGGGTCGCGGAAGCGGATGTCGCGCACGATGCCCTCGCCCAGCCGCCGCTCGACCTGGGGCGAAAGCGCCGCGTCGCCCGCGCCGCCGAGGTCCGGCAGCGATTGCGCGCGGGCCGGCGGGCAAGCGGCCGCGACGGCGATCAGAAGCGCGGGAAGCAGGCGCATGGTTGTCCGTTTATGATAGCGCCCCGATGAGACGAGGCAGGCCTTTGGCCACTCCTTTGACGCATTTCGACCGCAGAGGTTCGGCGCGCATGGTGGATGTCGGCGCGAAGGACGTGTCGCATCGCGTCGCCGTCGCCTCGGGCCGGATCACGATGCAGCCGGCGACCTTCCGCCTGGTCGCCGCCGGCAAGGCGAAGAAGGGCGACGTGCTGGGCGTGGCGCGCATCGCCGCGATCCAGGCGGCCAAGCGGGTGCCCGAGCTCGTGCCGCTCGCGCACCCGATCGCCCTCACGCGCGTCGGCGTGGAGTTCGAGCTGCAGAGGAAGACCTCCAGCGTGCGGATCGTGGCCACGGTCGAATGCCGCGGCCAGACCGGCGTGGAGATGGAGGCGCTGACCGCCGCCGCGGTCGGCCTGCTCACCGTGTACGACATGGTCAAGGCGGTCGACCGGGGGATGACCCTGCGCGACATCCGGCTGGAGGAGAAGCGCGGCGGCAAGTCGGGCATCTACAGGCGTCGAGCGCCGGCGCGGCGGCGTTCATGAGGCGCTCATGAGCGGTCGCAAGGCGCTCATCTGCGGTATTTCCGGACAGGACGGCGCCTACCTCGCGCGCCTGCTCCTGGAGAAGGGCTACGAGGTCTACGGCTCGTCGCGCGACGCGGCCGCCGGCAGCTTTGCCAACCTGGAGCGCCTCGGCGTGCGCCCGCGCGTGCAGCTGGTCTCGATCGCGAGCGCGGATTTCCGCAGCGTGCTGCAGCAGGTGAGCCGCATCCGCCCGGACGAGATCTACAGCCTGGCGGGCCAGAGCTCGGTCGGCCTGTCGTTCGAGCAGCCGGTCGAGACGCTGGAGAGCATCGCGCTCGGGACGATCAACCTCCTCGAGACGATCCGCTTCCTGGGGCAGCCGATCCGCTTCTACAACGCGGCCTCCGGGGAGTGCTTCGGCGATTGCGGCGACGCGCCCGGCGACGAGGACACGCCGTTTCGCCCGCGCAGCCCCTACGCCGTGGCCAAGGCGGCGGCGTACTGGGCGGTCGCGAACTACCGCGACGCCTACAGCCTGTTCGCCTGCTCGGGCCTGCTCTTCAACCACGAGTCGCCGCTGCGCCATCCGCGCTTCGTCACGCAGAAGATCGTCCACGCAGTGAGCCGCATCGCCGCCGGCGGCAAGGAAAAGCTCGCGCTGGGCGACCTCTCGGTGTCGCGCGACTGGGGCTGGGCGCCGGAGTACGTCGACGCCATGTGGCGCATGCTGCAATGCGAGCGCCCCGAGGACTTCGTCATCGCCACCGGCACCGCGCACACGCTCGAGCAGTTCGTGGCCGAAGCGTTCGCGGCCCGCGGCCTGGACTGGCGCGAATGGACGGTGAGCGACCCGGCGCTGCTGCGTCCCAGCGACATCCGCAAGGGCTGGGGCAACCCCGTGCGCGCGCGCACCCGGTTGGGATGGGCGGCGAAGCACGGCATGCGCGACGTGGTGCGCATGATGCTTGACGCCGCCGACGCGCAGGCGGGTACCCTGCCCGGGCGTTCGCGGAACCTTGGCTAGCACGACGAATGCCGCCGATGCTGAGCAATCTGCGTATCGCTTAACATGTCCTTGATGGAAGGGACTCCCCTCGAGCACCTCACGGAGGACCTGGAAGCGGTAAAGAACGCGCTTGCGGCATTCACAAGCTCCGAAGAGGAAGCTAAGAGCGTAGAGCCCGTATTGCGCGGTAAGCGCCGCGCGCTCGCGAAGTACTACGCGAGCCTCACGGACGAGCAAGCGGCGGCGGCATTGGCCGGTCCGGAAGGCGAGCTGCACGGCTTGCTGGCGTACTCGGGCCTGAGAAACCTTCCGCGCGACGAGAACGATGCGACCCTCGCTGCGCAACTACGGGATTTGTCCGGGTCGGCGCCCACGCTTCGCACCGGACCGCTGCTCGCGGCAATGCTCCTTTTCCAGGGATTCGAGCTCCCCGTTCAGGCCGACCTGCGCCAGATGCCCGGTTGGCTGCTGCAGACGTACGTGCGCTTCCTTCTGGACATGCCTGCTATTTTCAACGAGCTCGGCGATGCCTCGCGCTATGGCCGGTTTGCGGGCGAGGCAGTCAGCGCAATCCATCGATACGTGATGCATCGACCTGCGCCCCCGCGCGCGCAAGAGATTCGTACCGCATTCCTGGAGCAGGCCAGGTTCATTCAGGTGTACTTCAACGAGTTGAACCTCACCGATCTCTATCGCAAGCGCGCCGAGATCATCGAGGCTTGGGCCCTCGAGCAGGGCGCCCGCCTGGCTTGCAGCTACCCGCTGCGAGCTCCCGATCCAGGTCGTCGGCTGCGCGTCGGGATCCTCAGCACTCACTTCAGCCCTCAGACCGAAACCTATTTCATGTTGGCACACTTCGAGCGGTATCCGCGCGAGCGAAGTACGCTGATCCTCTACGCGCTCTACGATGAGCGTACCCCGCTGTCGCAGTACGCGCGCGGCATCGCGGACGCCACGATCGACCTTTCGCCCGACCAGCTGGGGATGGCAGCCGAGCGCATACGTGCCGACAACCTCGACGTCCTCCTTATCGGCAGCAATATCACGAGCGGGTTCAACGGACTCGTGTTTCTCGCGAATTGCAGGATCGCGCGGACGCAGGTGATCTCTGCAAGCTCGCCAGTGACCAGCGGTCTGACGGCAGGAGACTGGTACCTGAGCGCGGAGCAGAACGAGCGCGCCGAGGCCCAAGACCAGTATACCGAGCGGCTCTACCGGATGCCCGGCATGCTGACTCGCTACGCGTACCACCTCGACCGCGACCCGCGCACCGTGTTCATGGATCGCGGCGATTTCGGCATTCCGAAGAAGGCGCCCGTCTTCTTCTCGGCCTCGAACTTCTACAAGGTGGTGCCGGAGCTTTCGGCGACTTGGGCGCACATCATGGCCGAAGTCCCGGATGCGCGCCTCGTCCTGATGCCATTCAACAGAAATTGGTCGCCAGACTATCTGGCGGAGCCTTTTTCCGCCCGAGTGCTCAGCCAGATGGCAGCCGCTGGCGTCGATCCGGACCGTGTCCACATCGTCGCGTCCCTGCCTGCGCGGGCTGATCTGCATGGGATCATGGAGCTTGCCGACGTCTATCTCGACAGCTTCCCCTTCGCGGGCGCGTGCTCCCTCCTTGATCCTCTTCTAATCCACCTTCCGCTCGTTGCCCGGCGCGGCAACAGCTTTCGGGCCAACATCGGCGCTGGCATGCTGCAGGGCATTGGTCTGGGCGACATGGCCGTCGCAGACGAGGAAGCCTATGTGGCGCGCGCCGTCGCCCTCGGGACAGATCCTGCGCTGCGGAAGCGCGAGCGCGCGCGCATCCGCGCTGCCATCATTCCGAACAATCCTGTATTCGACAGCGACACCGGCAGCCGGAACCTAGAGGTCGCTTTCATCGATGTCGCCGCGGACGCGGACGCGCTGGACGCGGCGATTCTGCGCCAGCCTGCGGACGTGCTCCGAACTGCCGTCGAGCGGCTCGCCGGCGACCTGGGGCGCGCCGGCAATTCGTGGTTCGCTGCGTTGAGCGATTTCGAACTGATCCGGCAGGTTGTCGTGCCCTATTTCCAGTCCGTGCGCGAAGAGGGCCCGGGGCGGATGGTCGATGTCGGGGCATGTGTCGGCCGCATCGCCGAGCCGTTCCTGCACATGGGCTGGCGCGCCGACCTGTTCGAGCCCGATCCGGCCTGCCGGGAGCCGCTCGCCGCACTCGCGCAACGTTTCGCCGGCCGCATGGCGGTCCATCCCGCGGCCGTCAGCGACCAGGCCGCCGCTTCGGTCCCGTTCTTCCAGTCGCAAACGGGCCTTTCGGGCCTCTCACCGTCCCCCTACGGCACGACGGCTGCCACGCTCTCCGTGCCGTCGGTGCGCCTGGCCGACTTCGCACGCGGCGCAGCGATGGAACGCCTTGACTTCCTCAAGATCGACACCGAAGGCTGGGATTTCGACGCTTTGCGCAGCCACGACTTCACTGCCCTCCCGCCGCGTCTTGTGATGCTCGCGTTCGGGACCGAGTTCGCGCAGCAGCCGCCGCAGGCGATCCGCGAGGGCATCGCCGAGATGAAGCGCCACGGCTACGACGCGCTCGTCTTCTCCTACGACGACGAGAACTTCAAGCAGCAGGCCCGGCGCTACCGCCTGATCTCCGCCAAGTTGGGCGCCGCCACGCACCGTGGAGATGGCCACTCAGCGGGAAACATCTTGTTCTTTCGCCAGGACGATGCGCTGTTCCTCGGCATCGTTTTCCGCACGATGCTGGGGTTCCTCCCTGGGATCGAGCGCCTCCCCTACCACGCGGGTCTGCAATGATGGCAGCGAGGGGCAGGACGGCTTCTACTTTGGCGAGTTGCTGCGCGCGCGGGGATACCGTGGTCGGGGGTGGGCCGCAGCGGGCCCGTCGATATCACGGCCCGCGCTCGCGTTGCGGCCCTCGTGGATCAGGCCGGTGTGCACGCCAGCTCTGCCTGGGGCGGTTCGTTCTAGTAAGCTAGCGCGATGAAAGCCGTCATCCTGGCCGGCGGCCTGGGCACGCGCATCAGCGAGGAGACGCAGCTGCGCCCCAAGCCGATGATCGAGATCGGCGGGCGCCCGATCCTCTGGCACATCATGAAGCTGTACTCCGCCCACGCGATCCACGACTTCGTGGTCTGCGTCGGCTACCGGGGATACATGGTGAAGGAGTACTTCGCCAACTACTTCCTCCACAGCTCCGATGTCACGTTCGACGTCGGGAATAACCGCATGGAGGTGCATCATCGCCATGCCGAACCCTGGCGCGTGACGCTCATCGATACCGGCGAGAGCACGATGACCGGGGGCCGGCTGAAGCGCGTGCGCGACTACGTCGGCGGGGAGACGTTCTGCTTCACCTACGGCGACGGGCTGAGCGACGTGGATATCACCGCCCTTCTCGCTGCGCACCGCAGGTCCGGCAAGCTCGCGACGGTCACGGCAGTGCAGCCGCCGGCGCGCTTCGGCGCCATGGACATCGAGCGCGAGCTGATCACCGGCTTTCGCGAGAAGCCGCACGGCGAAGGCGGCTGGGTCAACGGCGGGTTCTTCGTCCTGCATCCGCAGGTGTTCGACTTCATCGCCGGCGACGACACGGTATGGGAGCGCGAGCCGCTCGAAGGCCTCGCGCAGCGCGGCGAGCTGCACGCCTTCCGCCACCACGGGTTCTGGCAGCCGATGGACACGCTGCGCGACAAGACCCTTCTGGAAGGCCTGTGGTCCTCGGGCAGCGCCCCGTGGAAGAAGTGGGAATGAGGAGCGCCTGGGCCGGCAGGCCGGTCCTGGTCACCGGGCACACCGGGTTCAAGGGCAGCTGGCTGTGCTGGTGGCTGACGCGCCTGGGCGCCGAAGTGTCCGGCATCGCGCTCGCGCCGGCGACGCAGCCGAGCCTGTTCGAGGCGAGCGGCCTGGCGTCGGAGATGCGCTCGGGCATCCAGGACGTGCGCGACGCCGCCGGCGTGCTGGAGGCGTTCAGGGCGCACCGCCCGGAAGTCGTCTTCCACCTCGCCGCGCAGTCGCTGGTGCGGGAAGGATACCGGCGCCCGGCAGAAACGTTCGACACGAACGTATCGGGCACGGTGCACTGCCTCGAGGCCGCGCGGCATTGCGAGAGCGTTCGCGCAGTGGTCGTGGTTACTTCCGACAAATGCTACGAGGAGCGGCCCCTCGGCCGGCCCTTCGTGGAAGAAGACCCGCTCGGCGGCCACGATCCCTACGCCGCCAGCAAGGCGTGCGCCGAGATCGTCACGCACGCCTACCGGCGTTCGTACTTCGAGGCCGGGCCGGTGCTCCTTGCCAGCGTGCGCGCGGGCAACGTCATCGGCGGCGGCGACTGGTCCGCCGACCGGCTGGTGCCCGATGCGGTGCGCGCGTTCTCCTCCGGGACGGAGCTGCGCCTGCGCAGCCCGGCCGCCGTGCGGCCGTGGCAGCACGTTCTTGAGCCGCTGCGCGGCTATCTTCTGGTCGCCGAGCGGCTGCTCCGCGGAGAGCGATCCGCCGCGACCGCGTGGAACCTGGGCCCCGACCAGGCAGATGCACGGCCGGTCGCCTGGGTCGTCGAGCAGCTCGCCCGGCGCTGGGGCCCGCAGGCACGCTGGAGCACCGAGCAGAAAGGCGACCATCCGCGGGAAACGCCCGAGCTGACGCTCGATGCCGGAAAGGCGTCGCGCGAGCTCGGCTGGCGGCCGCTCCTGCCCCTGGAGCAGGGGCTGGACTGGGCGGTCGACTGGTATCGCACCGCCGCCTCGGGCGCGAGCGCGAAGACCGTGACCCTCGAGCAGATCGAGCGCTATGAGGCGCTCGCTCCGCCATGAGCACCTCGGCGCGATGCCGCTCCTGCGGTACGCCGCTGCGGCACAGCTTCTGCGACCTCGGCATGTCCCCCCTGTCGAACCGCTACCTGCAGGCGGCCGACCTGAACCGGGCCGAGCCGTTCTACCCGCTGCACGCGTACGTGTGCGAGGCGTGCCTGCTCGTCCAGCTCGAGGCGTTCGAGTCGCCGCAGAACATCTTTTCCGACTACGCCTACTTCTCTTCGTACTCCGATACCTGGCTCCAGCATGCGGAGCGCTTCGCCCGCGCGGCGGTGGAGCGGCTGCGGCTGCCGGCGCGGGCGCAGGTCGTGGAGGTCGCGAGCAACGACGGCTACCTGCTGCAGTACTTCAAGCGGCAAGGCTTCCCGGTCCTGGGCATCGAGCCCGCGGCGAACGTCGCGCGCGTCGCCGAGGAGAAGGGCATTCCCACGCGCGTGGAATTCTTCTCCACCGCGTGCGCGCAGCGCCTCGTCGCCGCGGGGGTGCGCGCCGACCTGCTGGTGGCCAACAACGTGCTGGCGCACGTCCCGGAGCTGAACGACTTCTTGCAGGGCGTGCGCGCGCTCCTCGCCCCGCAGGGCATCGCGTCGTTCGAGTTTCCGCATCTGCTAAGGCTGATGCTCGGCAACCAGTTCGACACGATCTACCACGAGCACTTCTCCTATTTTTCGCTGATCGCCGTGCAGAAGGCCTTCGCCGCGAACGGCCTGCGCGCCTTCGACCTCGAGGAGCTCGACACCCACGGCGGTTCGCTCAGGCTGTACGCGTGCCGTGCCGACTCCGCGCGCCCCGGAAGCGAGAGCCTGCAGCGGGTGCTTGCCGATGAGCACGCGGCGGGACTGGAGCGCCTCGAGGGCTATGCCGCGTTCGAGGGCAGCGTCCGCGAGACGAAGCGACGCCTGCTCGAGTTCCTGATCGCAGCCCGGCGCGCGGGCAAGTCGATCGTCGGCTATGGCGCGGCAGCGAAAGGCAACACGCTGCTCAACTACTGCGGCATACGGCACGACTTCATCGACTACGTCGTCGATCGCAGCCCGCACAAGCAGGGGCGCTACCTACCCGGGACGCACCTGCGCATCGAGGCGCCCGGGCGCATCGCGGAAACGCGTCCGGACTACCTTCTCATCCTGCCCTGGAACATCAAGGCGGAGGTGATGGCGCAGAACGCTTTCATCCGGGAATGGGGCGGGCGATTCGTCCTGCCGATCCCCGCACCCGAGGTGCTTTGAAGCTCGTCCCCACCGCCCTGCCCGGCGCATGGCTGATCGAGCCGGAGCCGCTGGCAGACGAACGCGGCTTCTTCGCGCGCACGTTCTGCGCCGAGGAGTTCCGCGCCCACGGCCTCGATCCTGCGGTGGCCCAGTGCAGCGTCTCGTACAACCGGCAACGCGGCACCTTGCGCGGCATGCACTACCAGGCGTCGCCCCACGGGGAAGCGAAGCTCGTACGGTGCACGCGCGGTGCCATCTTCGACGTCATCGTCGACCTGCGGCCGGATTCGCCGTCCAGGCGACGCTGGTTCGCCGCCGAGCTCACCGAGGACAACCGGCGCATGCTGTACGCCCCGGAGGGCTTCGCGCACGGCTTTCTCACGCTCGCGGCCGGGAGCGAGGTGCTCTACCAGATCTCCGCGGCGTATCGCCCCGAGTTCCAGCGCGGCTTTCGCTGGGACGACCCGGCGGTGGCCATCGCGTGGCCCGAGGCGCCGAGCCTCGTTTCCGCCCGCGACCGGTCCCTGCCCGGCGTCGAAGCCGCCTGACGTGGCCCGCCTCCTCGTTACGGGCGCGAGCGGGTTCCTCGGCCGGGCATGCCTCGCCGCCCTGGGCGCCGGGGCCTTCGAAGTGCACGCCGTCTCGCGACGCGGGATAGGCGGCGCCGGCGCGGCCTGGCATGCCTGCGATCTGCTCGACGGCGCCGCATGCGAGGCGCTGGTCGACGAGGTCCGGCCGACGCACCTGCTCCACCTGGCGTGGATCGCCCAGCCGGGGGTCTTCTGGTCAAGCCCGCAGAATGCCGGTTGGCTCGAGGCCGGCCAGCGGCTCTTTGCACGCTTCTATGCGAACCAGGGAGTGCGCGCACTTGGCGTGGGCTCCTGTGCCGAGTACGCGCCGAGCGAGCAGCCCTGCAAGGAGGACGCGACACCCATTGCGCCTGCCACAGCGTACGGGCGGGCGAAGGCCGCCCTGAGCGAGGCGCTGCGCGCCGCCGCCGCGCGGCGCGACTGGATCTGGGCGCGGGTGTTCTTTCCGTACGGACCCGGGGAACCCGACGGACGCTTCATTCCCTCCGCGATCGGCGGCCTTCTGCGCGGAGAAGCCGTCGATTGCACGCACGGGCGGCAGACGCGCGACTTCATCTACGTCGACGACGTTGCCCGCGCGCTTACCGCGCTGCTGGAACGCGGCGCCTCCGGCGCCTATAACGTCGGCAGCGGACACGGGGCCACGCTGCGCGAGGTCGGCACGCTCATCAGCAACGAGCTCGGGGCACCGGCGCTCCTGCGCTTCGGCGCGCGCCCGGCACCGGAGAACGAGCCGGCGGTCCTCGTCGCGGATACCGGACGGATCCGCGCAGCCGCCGGGTGGGCGCCGCGCATTGGCCTTGCGGAGGGCATCCGTCGTACCATCGCCGCTCGCCAAATAAGCCCGCTTCGCCGCCCATGAAGATCGTCATCGACACGGACTCCCGCAACGTCACGCTCGGCGAAGGGCGCGCGCCGGTTCCGCTGTACGGCAAGGAGGCGTTCGAGGCCCTCTCGGCGCTGTGGCTGAAGCTCTCCTGGGTGCAGAAATACCCCTACACCTTCACCTGGATGGGCCGCCCGATCATCCAGCATCCCGAGGACATGGTGCGGACGGCGGAGATCATCTACGCGGAGAAGCCGGACGTCATCGTCGAGACCGGCGTGGCGCACGGCGGCTCGCTCGTCTTCAGCGCATCCCTTTTCAAGGCCGCGGGCCGCGGGCGCCTCGTCGTCGGGGTCGACGTCGAGATCCGCGCCCACAACCGCGCCGCGATCGAGGCGCACGAGCTCGCGCCCATGATCCGCCTGATCGAAGGCGACTCCGTCGCGCCCGCGATCGTCGCGCAGGTCGCCGCCGAGATCCGTCCCGGGGAAAAGGTGCTCGTCATCCTCGATTCGAACCACAGCCGGGAGCACGTGCGCCGCGAGCTCGAGGCTTACGCGCCCCTCGTCACGCCCGGCTCCTACATCGTCGCCACCGACGGCATCATGCGCGAGGTCTTCGACGCGCCGCGCGGCAAGCCGGAATGGAAGCACGACAATCCGGCGCAGGCGGCGCACGAATTCGTCGCCGCGCATCCGGAGTTTGCGATCGAGATGCCGCCCTGGCGCTTCAATGAAAGCCCTCTCACCGAGCCGATTACCGGGTGGCCGGACGCGTGGATCCGGCGCCGCGAGAAAGCGCGATGAGCGCGCTGCTCACGATCGGCGTGCCCATCTACAACGGCGAAGGGACACTCGAGCGTTGCCTCGGCTCGATCACTGCCTATGCGCCGGAAGGCGTGGAAGTGATCATGTCGGACAACGCCTCGACAGACCGCACCGAAGCGATCTGCCGGGAGTACGCAGGAAACAACCCGGACTTCCGGTATGTCCGCCAGGCGGCGAATATCGGATCCATGGAGAATTTCAAGTTCCTGCTGGCCGAAGCACGGACGCCCTATTTCATGTGGCTCGCGGACGACGACTGGCTCGGCGATGATTTCATCGACCGGGGGCTGCAGTTCCTGGAACGGCACCCGGACTACGTGCTCGCCACCGCCGGTGCGACGGCGTACTACTCGCGCGACGACAGCGAGTACCAGTTCACCACGCTCACAGCCAGCGTCGAGGACGACGACCCTCGCCGCCGCGTCGAGCTCTTCCTCGAGAACCTCGCCGACAACTCGGAGTTCTACGGCATCTACCGGCGGGCGACGATGCGCTTCGATCCCCCAGAGGCGCTTGGCGCCGACTGGATCACGATGATCGATACCAGCTATCTCGGGAAGATCCGCACGATCGAGGGCGCGGTGCTACACCGGCAGAATCGCTGGGACACGCCGGGCCGCCACGCGGCCGTCGCCGCCGGGGCCGGCCTGCCCGCCGCGCAAGGCAGGCAGCCCCACTATGCCGCCGCCCTTGCAGCCGTGGTTCATGTCGCGCTCGCTTCGCCCGTGTACTCCGGCCTCGCGGAGGGCGAGCGGCTGGCGCTGGCAGGGGCCGTCCTGCGCGGCATGCGGCGTCACCAGGGCCTGCCGGAGAGCACCCGGTACTGGCCCGATGCCGAGCGGCTCTTCGGCAGGGAGTTCGCCTTGCTGCATGGACCGGCACTGCGCGCCCTGATCGAGCGCACCTGCGCCGGCGCGCAGCGGGGCGGGCAGCTGGCGCCGGAGGTGCTCGAGCTCGCCTTGGCCCTCAACCTCGGCGCCGATCGCCTGGATCAGGACGAGCTCGCCGGCCAGCAGGATACGGTATCCACCAGCCTCGCCGCGCTCGCATGCCGCGCATCCCGCGAGCCGGCCTACCGCCATCCGCAGATCATTGCGCCTTCGCGGTTGCCGCTCGACGTGATGGACGAATACGCCCGGTTTCTGACCACGCCGACGCAGATCTTCGACAGCGAGTCGGATATCGAGGCCTATACCGATCACCTCATGCGCGCGATGGAAAACCTCCTTCCGGAGGAATCGTTCGCCGGGCACAGCCTGCGCCTTCCTCGCGTGCGTCGGCGCGCAATCGGCGCGCTGGTGCGGCGGCTGTCGATGATTCCCTGCTACTTCTCCAGGCGGAACCTGCGGCCTGTCATGGAGAAGCGCGCCCACTTGGGCACCCTGTGGCTGCAGGACGAAGGCGTGCAGGTGGACGCCGAGCTGCAAGGCGGCGGTGGCGGTCGCCGGCTCCGCGTCGGGCTCCTGATGCGGGATGTCATGTCCCTCACGGACGCCTACTGCGCCTTCCCGGCCATCGCCCAGCTCGACCGCGAGCGCTTCGAAACCGTCGCGCTCGTGACCCAGGTCGGCGACGGGTCCGGGACCATCACGGCGCCGGAGAGGTATTTCCTGGGCCTTGCGGAACGCGCCACGCTGCTGGGCGGAGACATCGCCTCGATGGCAGCCGCCGTGCGTGCCGAGAACTTCGACTTCATTCTCTTCGGCAACAACACCACCGCGGTTTCCCGCGAGATTTTCTTTCTGTCGCTCTGCCGGCTCGCGCGCTGGCAGATCGCCTTCAGCCCGTGCTGCACGACCACGGGGTCCCGGCACATGGACTTCTTCGTGTCGAGCACGCTTCTTGAGGCCCGCGGTACGGGCCAGGACGCCTACACCGAGCGGCTGCTCATGATCGAGGGGCCCGGGCACGCGCGGATGGTGCCGCCCTTCGAGGCGGACCTGGGCGTCGCGAAGCCCAGCCGGCGGTCCGGCAGCGCATCCATTCGCCTCGTTTCCGGCGCGAACCACCTCAAGCTCACGCCCCAGGTCCGGTCCACCTGGATGCGCGTGCTCGCTTGCATACCGGAGGCGACCCTTGCCCTTTACCCCTTCGGGCCGGCATGGCTGAGCGTTTACGACGCCAGCCAGCTCGAGCGCGCACTGCGACGAGACGCAAAGGCCGCCGGAGTCGACTTTGCGCGGATCCGGGTTTGCGATCCATTTTCCTCGGTGCCCGACATCCGGGAATTCCTGGCAGACACGGATATCTATCTGGACAGCTTTCCTTTCTCGGGCATCAATTCCCTGCTGGATCCCCTCATGGCCGGAATCCCCGTCGTCACGCTATCCGGCGACAGTTTCCGCTCCAATCTCGGCCCCAGCGTGCTCCACGAAACCGGGCTCGGCGAATGGGTGGCGGCCACACCGGACCGGTATGTCGAGATCGTTCGCCAGCTCGCATCGGAGCCCGGGCTGCTGGCCGCGGCCAAGCGGCGCGTCCACCAGGCCATGGCTCGAGGCAGCCGGTTCCACGACGTCGCCTGGTACTCCGGCCAGTTCGGCCGCATCTTCGAAGACATCGCAGCCGGGCGCATCGAGCGCTGACCGCCGTGGCAACGCCCCTTTTTTCCATCCTCGTCCCGACGCGCGATAGGCCCGAAACGCTTCGCCATACGCTGGCCACGTTGACCTCCCAGCCGGGCGACGACTACGAGATCGTGGTCGCGGACAACTGCAGCGGCCCGGAATCCCGGCGCATCGTCGATGCGCTGGATCCGAACAGGGTCCGGTACATCCGTTCCGACGAGATCCTTCCCATGGCGATCAACTGGGAGCGCGGGCTGCAGCTCTGTGCCGGCGAGTACATCACCGTCCTGGGTGACGACGACGGCTTCCTGCCCAGCACGCTCGAGCTCTGCCGTCGCGTCGTGTCCGCGACCTCCTGCGACATGCTCGCATGGCGGCCCCACACGTACTGGTGGCCGGACACCATCGTGCCCTGGGCTCGCAACCTGCTCAGCGTGCATTTCGGC
Source organism: uncultured bacterium (assembly GCA_965233165.1). GTDB lineage: Bacteria > Pseudomonadota > Gammaproteobacteria > Burkholderiales > SG8-39 > SCGC-AG-212-J23. The sequence goes on from CBDDRX010000152.1 coordinate 41,531, forward strand.
GATGGCGGCCGATGGTTCAACTCGCGGCCGCTGCTGGAGGAGTTCTACGCCGGCCGCGCCGGCTTCGGGCTGCTGCCGATGATCTACCAGGCCTTCTTCCATCGCGGCCTGGTCGAGGAGGCGAGCCGGCGGTATGGGGGCTTCTTCGTTCCCACGGATACGGCGCCGGATGTCGCCTCCGGCATCGTCGGCTTGCATCTGACCGAGACCTACATCCAGAGCGCGCGCGGACTCACCATCCGCGGAAATTCCGGCAAGAGCAATGGCACGGCGCAATGGGTACGCAGCCTCGGCGCCAAGCAGCGGGAGGTGTACTTCCGTGAGGAGCGGGTCGGATTGAAGGGCATCATCCACGAAGCCCTGGTGCCGAGCCCGAACCTGGCGATCGTCATAGCAAGCGCGAAGCTCAAGTGCCGGGAGCGCTACTTCCCGGACGACAGCGTCCTGCAAGTGGACCTGCGTCAGGTGCTGGACGAGATGGTCAATAGCCTCAATGCCGACCCGGACGCCTACGAGGAGAACCTCGCCGACGTCCGGGCACTGGCCGCGAGGCTGGAGGTGCAACTTTCGCCGGGCGACATTGCGGAAAAGCAGGAAACGCAGCCCGCGCGCTCATGGGGACCGGGTCGCGAGCAGGATGGGACGATGCTCGCCACGGTGAACTGCGACCTGGCAGGGATACGCACGATCGTCGAGGCGGCGCAGCTCACGGAAGCCATGCTGCCCCCGGCAGAGCGGTTCCTCACCAGCTAGGCGGT
>CBDDRX010000153.1:0-10841 GCA_965233165.1 uncultured bacterium
TGCTAGACTTTTCCATGGCCTGCCTCCTCCGCTTGGTTGATACGACGCTCTCGTTCAACGTGTGGCTCTGCGCGCTTCCACGCGCAATCCACGATACGCCGGAGGCAGGCCGCCTCTTAGCGTTCAGCCATTCTGTCTAGACGGCACTAACCGCCCACGCACAGGCATTCGCAGATGGCGCAGATCATGTGCACTCAGAAGTTGTGGCGGCGGTTGGGATATGCAGGCCGGCCACCAGCGGACGTCACGGCACCCATGCTGCATAGCGCGTTGCTCGGATCGTGGGCCGCGAAGGTATTCCGGTACTACCGAAAGGACCTGGTCATCGGGCTAAACCAGCGGACCTATCTGACGGTGGTGTTTCCGTTGGCCCCGCGTGTGCAATTTCGTTCGAATTTCGCCACGGCGGTCGCCGATGCACTTGAGGATTTGGGCCTGCCAATGGCGGTCGTACAGGCGGAAAGTCCCGCATTGGAGGTCGCGCCGTTGACGCGCTTGACCAACCGCAGCATGACCGGCACTCTGAACGACTTGGAATTCCATTGCGGAATCGAGCTCGAGTACCACGACGACTTGCGCAGAGTTCAGCGCAATCTTAACGATACGCCTCACGTGAATCGCGACCCTTGCGTACCAGTCGACGCGATAGCACAACTATTCAAGGGCGCGAATACGCGACGCCCCCATGCCGCCCATTGACGTATCGAGATGGAAGATGGCTCTGTCGAGTTGGATGAAGGTCAGATGTTCGTTGTCCCAAAAGGTGTGCGGCACAACCTGTCGCGAAAAACGATTGTCACCTCTTGCTCATCGAGCGAAAGACAACCTTCCACACAGGTGACGTGCAAACGGAGAAAACACGGTCGCTTGCCGAGCAGCTCCGGCCGATCTGAGCGATCCATTCGCGTGGCTGCGCACAGTGCGGCCTAACAGCGCGGACGTTGGATAGCTGCGTGGAGGTTCGTCCCTATCAAAGCGCGGATGAGGCAACGGTTGCGCGCCTCTGGTCGGATTGCGGACTGACGCGGCCATGGAACAACCCACAGAAGGACATCGCCAGGAAACTTGCCGTTCAACCCGAGTTGTTCCTGGTTGGGTTGAATGGTGCCTCCATCATCGCGACAGCGATGGCCGGCTACGACGGCCACCGAGGCTGGGTCAACTATCTGGCCGTGTCGCCTGACCATAGGCGGCGCGGCTACGGGCGATTGCTGATGGAGCGCATCGAAACTGAGCTCAGATCCATGGGTTGCCCGAAAGTAAACATCCAGGTTCGGGCGACGAACAGCGACGCCTTGAGGTTCTACACGGGCCTGGGTTATACCGTCGATCAGGCGGTCAGCTTGGGCAAACGTCTCATCAAGGATGACTAGGCTGCTATCGCTTGACGGCTTCGGCGCGGGCTCTTCGCTGCAGCCGGCGTTCTTCTGCCTCGCGCTGCTCGTTTCGGCCATTCCCGCCGCTGCGGCGGAGCTCACGCTCGAGGGCACGTTCGAGCGGCGCACGGATGCGTACAGCCGCCAGGTGCTGGGCGACGCGGTGTGCTTCGTTCCCGACGAGAAGTTCGAGAAGGCGATACCCCGCTTTGCAGGCGACGATCGCCGCGCGTGGTTCTGCTTCTCGAACCTGCCGGCGGCGATGAAGGGATTCGCGCTCCCGGCGCGCAGCAAGGGCTGCGGCTCCCGCGGCACCGCGCGCATCGTCGTTTCCGACTACGTGGTGAGCCGGGAAGGCGGCGAGAGCGTCGACAAGGCGCGCCTGGAGCGCGTGCTCTCGAAAGGCACGCCGCGGCCGATCCCCTGCAACGAGTGATGCTCCGCCGCTACCTGCGCCGCGCGGCGCTTGCAACGGCGCTGATGCTGGGTCTCGCGGCGTTCGCGTACTCGCCGTATGCGTTCCCGCAGCTCATGGAGGGCGAGGCGCTCGCGCTCGCGTATCGGGTCCGCTACCTGTTCCTGATGGCGACGCTCTGGGTGCTCGGCCCGGCGGCGTCATTTCCCGCGTTCGTCGCGAAAGTGGTTCTGGTCGCGCTCGCGCTGGGACTGCTGCTCGGGGCGGCCCTACTCCCGCTTGGCGTCCGGGGCAACAAACTCGACCGCGCCCTCGATCGATAGCTCGATCGTCGCGCGGTCCGGGACTTCCGCGCCCTGTTCCGGCCACAGCTCGTCGTCGATGTGCAGCGGATAGCCGTTCCACGCGATGCGCAGCGCCTTGCCGCGGCGTGACGGCAGTACCGCCAGGCGCTCGCGGTTCTCCTGCCACGACCGCAGATAGCCGGTCAGCCGGTCGCGGTCTTCCTCGCCGACCAGGACGAGGTCGAAGGTGCCGTCGCCGGGCTTGCTGTCGGGGGCGAGGAACAGGTTCGGCCCGATGTTCGGGATATTGAGCGCCTCGAAGAGGAGATAGCGGCCCGACACGTCCTCGCCGTCGAGGCTCGCCGCGATCTCGACCGCGGCGCACCCCGCCGCCTCTTTGTTCAGCCGCTCGAGCGTCTGGGTGACGCGGTCCTCCGGCCGCTTCGGCTGCGCCGGCTTCCCGTTCGCCGCGCTGTCCGAAAGCAGGCAGGCGAACAGGCCCGCGCCGACGCCTTCCACGAAAGCGCGCTCGCCCCAGGGTCCGCGCGCCATGCCGATGTCGAGCTTGACGCGCCGCCCTTCGGGCCACGCGCGCACGAGCTCCTCCCAGTGCCGGTCGACGAGCCCGAGCGAGCGCGTGATGTTGTTCGCCGTCCCGGCGGGAAGCGGCGCGACCGGGATGCCGCGTCCGAGCATCTCGCGGGCGACGCGCCCCACGGTGCCGTCGCCGCCGGCCACCGCGACGAGATCCGCCGGCGCCTCGAGCGCGCTTTTCCAGTCCTTGTCCTTCGCGGACTTGGCGCGCACCTCGTGGCCTTCCTCTTCGAGCAGGGCGACGAGCCGCTCCCCGCCGCCTTGCTGCGCGCCGGCGCCGGGGTTGTGGATGAGAGTAATGCGCACGCTAATTGCTGGAAAGAGGGTCAGGGCTCATCAGGAGCAGATTAAATGCGCATCCTCATTACGAACGACGACGGCATCTATAGCCCGGGCATCGCGGCCCTGGCCGAGGTCGCCTCGCGGTTCGGCGAAACCCGCATCGTCGCCCCGGACGTCGAGATGTCGTCGGCCAGCCACTCGATCTCGTCGAACCGGCCGCTCAGCTACAAGCACACGCGGCTGCCGGTGCCGGTGAACGGCGTGCAGGCGTTCCGCGTCAACGGCACGCCGGCGGACTGCGTGACCCTCGGCTGCTCGCTCTGGGAGAAGGTGGACATCGTCCTTTCCGGCATCAACATCGGGATGAACCTCGGCAACGCCGTCTGGCATTCCGGGACCCTGGCCGGAGCCAAGCAAGCGACGCTCCTCGGCCTGCGCGGGATCGCATTCAGCGCGCCGGCCACGGAAACCGAGCAGCCCGACTTCGAAGCGCTCAAGCCCTGGGTGGCGACGGTGCTCAAGTCGCTCCTCGAGGTGCCGGAGCTGAAGCTCGTCAACGTGAACTTCCCGGCCAGCGCGCCGCGCGGCACCGTGTGGACCTGCCAGTCGGTGCGCCACTACGACGGCAAGGTCGTGCCGGCCAAGGACCCGATGGGCCGCACGCACTACTGGTACACGATCGTCCCGGTCGATGCGACCGACGAGGGCTCCGACCGCTGGGCCGTCGAGCAGGGCTACGTCTCGATGACCCCGCTCCGGCTGGACCTGACCGACGAGGAGCAGCTGGAAGAGGCGCGCAAGGTCGAGAGCTGGAAGAAGCTCAGGTTTGCTTGATACGGATCGGCATCTCCGGCTGGCGCTACGGGCCCTGGCGCGGCGTCTTCTATCCTGACCGCCTGCCGCAGCGGCGCGAGCTCGAGTACGCGGCGCGCCACTTCTCCACGATCGAGATCAACGGCTCGTTCTACTCGTTGCAGCGGCCCGAGTACTACCAGGACTGGTATGACGAGACGCCGCCGGGCTTCGTCTTCGCGGTCAAGGGCTCCCGCTACATCACGCACATGCTGCGGCTGAAGGATGTCGAGAAGCCGCTCGCCAACTTCTTCGCCTCGGGGATCCTCAACCTGCGAGAGAAACTCGGCCCGTTCCTCTGGCAGTTCCCGCCGATGTTCACTTACCGGCCCGAGCGGCTCGAGCCGTTCTTCGCGCTGCTGCCGCGCACCACCGCGCAGGCCTTGCGGCTCGCCCGCAAACGCGACGCGAGGATGACCGGGCGCGCGCGGCTTGCGATCGACGCCGACCGCCCGCTCCGCCATGCCGTGGAGATCCGCCATCCGAGCTTCGTGAACGATGGCTTCATCTCGCTCCTGAAGAAGCACCGGATCGGCCTCGTGGTCGCCGATACCGCCGGCAAGTGGCCGAAGCTGCTCCATGCGACCGCCGATTTCGTCTACGTGCGCCTGCACGGCGACATTCGGATCTACACCAGCGGCTACTCGAGCCGCGCGCTCGACGCCTGGGCGCGGCGCATCCGCGCCTGGGCGAGGGAACGGCGCGACGTCTACGTCTACTTCGACAACGATGTGAAGGTGCGCGCGCCTTTCGACGCGCTCAACCTGATGGAGAAGCTCGGCGTGGAATGGTCTGCCGGAGATCCGACCTCCAGGCCCACGCGGCCGGCGCTAGGGGCGATTGCTGCCCGAAACGATCTTGTACTCGTAGAGCCGGCACTCGATCGCGCCGTTCCAGAGCGGCGTGCGGCGCGAGGGCTGCAGGCGGATGAGCTTCGGCATGCGCATGTCCGCGGTGAAGAAGTAGCAGCGCCAGCCGGCAAAGCGCTTCTTCAGCGCGTCGCCGAGTTTCGGGTAGAACGCCGCCAGCGCCTCCGGGCTCCCCATGCGCTCGCCGTACGGCGGGTTCGCCACCATGACGCCCGAGGGCGCGGGGGCCGCGCGCTCGAGGAGATCCGCCTCCTCGAGCTTCACCCACCGCTCCACGCCCGCCTCGGCGAGATTGCGCCGTGCCGCCTTCAGCGCCTCGGGATCGTTGTCGCTCCCGTAGAACTCGAGCGGCTTGTCCGAGCCCGGCATTTTCTCCGCGCGCACGCTCTCCCAGGTCCTCGCTTCGAACATCTTCAGTTTCTCGAACCCGAAGGCGCGCTTCGCGCCCGGGGCGCGGCCGCGCGCCATGGCGGCGGCTTCGGCGAGGAGCGTGGCGCCGCCGCACATCGGGTCGAGGAGCGGCTCGCCGGGCTGCCAGCCGGTGAGCATGATGATCCCGGCGGCGAGGTTCTCACGCAGCGGCGCCTCGCCCTGGTCGGCGCGCCAGCCGCGCTTGAAGAGCGGCTCCCCGGACGTATCCAGGTAAAGCGTACCGTTGCGTTCCTCGAGGAAGGCATGCACGCGAACGTCCGGCGCCGCGCGGTCGACGTCCGGCCGCTTGCCGGATGCGTCGCGGAAGCGGTCGCACACCGCGTCCTTGATGCGCAGGGTGGCGAACTCGAGGCTCTTCAGCGGGCTCTTCTGCGCCGTGACGTTGACCCGCAGGCTCCGCTCGACGGCGAAGTACTTCGGCCAGTCGATCGCCCTCGCGACGGCGTAGACGTCATGCTCGTTCGCGTACTCGAACTGCGCCACCCGCCATAGCACGCGCGACGCGATTCTCGACCAGAGGTTGACCCGGTAGGCCACCGCCCAATCACCCCCGAAGGCTACGCCTCCGGCGACGCAGCGGATCTCGGCGCCGCCCAGCGAGGCCACTTCCTTGAGGAGAAGCTCCTCGAGGCCGCGCGGGGCGCTGGCGAAGAACTGCTGGATGGGAAGCATGGGCACAACGGAGCATGGCAGGATAGCAGAGCATGCTCGAACGGGACTTGGCGTATGCGCGCGCGCTCTGCGACGCGGGGCGGTGGGATTCCGCCCGCGACCTGCTCGAGGCGGCGGTGCGCCTGCATCCGGGCGACGCGCTGGCCTGGTACGGCCTGGGCAACGTCCGCACGAAGGCCGCCCTGGACGAGGAGGCACGGGCCTGCTTCGAACACGCGTCTGCGCTCGACCCCAGCCACGCGCCATCGCTCAACAACCTCGGCAGCGCCTGCGAGCACCTCGGGCGTTCCGCCGAAGCGCTTCGTGCCTACCTCCGCGCCCTCGAGGCCGATCCCGGGCTGTTCGAGCCCTACCTGAACCTTGGCCGGCTCAGCCAGAGCCAGGGCGACATCGCGGGCGCGGTCCGCTATCTGCGCGCCGGCATCGAGCGGCATCCGGGCCATCCGATGCTGGGCCACCTGCTCGCGGCGGCGGAGCGCCGCTCGCCGCCGAGAGCGCCCCGGGAGCACGTGCAGGCCTATTTCGACGACTTCGCGCCTCACTTCGAGGAGCACCTCGTACGCACCCTGCACTACCGCGCCCCGCAGGAACTCGCCGAGTTGCTCGGTCCGCTCGGCGACGGCCCGGTGCGGGTGCTCGATGCCGGATGCGGCACGGGCCTCATGGGCGCGGCGCTGTCCGGATCCCGGATCGAGCTGGTCGGGATCGACCTTTCCGCCGGCATGCTGGCGCAGGCGCGAACCCGGGGCATCTACTCGGAGCTCTTGCTCGGCGATGTGTGCGAGGTGCTTGCCGGCATGGCGGCCGAGAGCTTCGACCTCGCGGTGGCGGCCGACGTGCTGATCTACATCGGCGATCTGCACGAGCTGTTCGCCGGCGTGCGGCGGATCCTGCGCCGCCGCGGGCGATTCGCTTTTTCCATCGAGCTCGAGGAGGCGCTCGATTATCGCCTTCGCTCGAGCGGCCGGTACGCGCATTCGCTTGCGTATCTTGGCAGCCTCGCCGCAGCCTGGCATTTCGCCGTGGTGGCGACCCGCCCGGTCGCGCTTCGCCTGGACGGCGCCGACGCGGCCCGCGGCATGCTCCTGGTGCTAGAAAGGCTTGACGACCGCCAGCACGACGATGGCGAGCAGTAGCAGCACCGGAACCTCGTTGAACCAGCGGTACCAGACGTGGCTGCGCGTGTTGCGCCCGGCGGCAAGCCCCTTCATCAGCCGGTAGCACCACAAATGGTAGGCAACGGTCAGCGCGACGAGCGCGAGCTTGGCGTGCAGCCAGCCGCCCGTGCCGCGGAACCAGCCGAGCCAGAGCCACAGGCCGAACGCGATCGCCAGCACCGCGCCGGGGGTCATGATGCCCCAGAAGAGCTTGCGCTCCATGACCTTGAAGCGCTCGAGCGAAGGCGCGTCCTCGGCCATGGCGTGGTAGACGAAGAGCCGCGGCAGGTAGAAGAGGCCGGCGAACCAGGTCACCATGAAGACGATGTGCAGGGCCTTGACCCAGAGCATCAGCGGAGGAGCCTGCGCCGGGTGAGCACCATCGCGAGGTAGAAGCCCAGCACCGCATAGGCGGCAAGGACCGCCAGGTGCAGCCACAACGCCGGCGCAGCCTCCCCGGAGAGCAGCGGCCGCACGACCGCGACGCCGTGGTAGAGCGGCAGCAGCTTCGCCCCGGCCTGGATGGCGTGCGGCATCTGCTCGATGGGGAAGAACACCCCGGAGAGCATCATCATCGGCGTCAGCACGAGGGTCATGTAGTAGCTGAAGAAATCGTACCCGTTCGCGAGCGCGTTGACCGCCAGGCCGAGCGCCGAGAAGGCGAGGCCGACGAGGACGATGACCGGCAGGGCGGCGAGCGCGTAGCCCGGCTCGGCGTAGCCGAAGGCGGCGACGATGACCAGCATGCAGGCGCCCGCCGCCAACGCCTTCGTCGCCGCCCACGCGCACTCCCCGGCGAGCACGTCGTCGAGGGTCATGGGCGCGTTGACGATCCCCTCCCAGGTGCGCTGCACGTGCATGCGCGAGAACGCGGAGAAGAGCGACTCGAAGGTCGCCGCGTACATGGTCGACGAGGCGACGAAGCCGGCGGCGAGGAAGGCGAAGTAGGAGCTTCCCTGGACTTCGCCGATCATCGCCCCCAGGCCATAGCCCAGGCCGAACAGCATGAGCAGCGGGTCGGCGAGGTTGCCGAGAATCGACGGGATGGCGAGGCGCCGCCAGACGAGCCAGTTGCGGCGCCAGACCGCCACCCAGCGCAGACTCAGGTCGGGGAGTGCGTAAAGGCTAGTCACGCAGGTCCCGCCCGGTGAGCTTGAGGAACACGTCCTCCAGGCTCGCCTGCCGGTGCAGGAAGCTCAGGTCGCGCTGCCGGTGCAGGTCCTCGAGGATGGGGTGCGCATCCTGCACGTAGCAGAACACGGTATCCCCGGCGCGCTCGACGCGCCGGCACAGCGGCCGCGCCGCCTCCATCCACCCCTCGAAGCCCGGGCCGTGCACTTCCACCACGTGCGGCTCGATGTGCTGGGCGATCAGCGCGCGCGGCGAGCCTTCGGTGATGATGCGCCCGTGGTCCATGATCGCGAGGCGGTCGCACAGGCGCTCCGCCTCCTCCATGAAATGCGTGGTCAGGATGAGCGTCTTGCCTTCCTGCGTGAGCTGGCGCAGCCGCTCCCAGATGAGATGGCGCGCCTGCGGATCGAGCCCGGTGGTGGGCTCGTCCATGAACACGACCTGCGGGTCGTTCACCAGCGCGCGCGCCAAGGTCAGGCGCCGCTTCATCCCGCCGGAGAGCGCGCTGATCTTCGCCTCGCCCCGCCCGGCCAGGCCGGCGAACTCGAGCAGCCCGGGCACGCGGGCGGCGATCTCCTTCGAGCGCATGCCGAAGTAGCGGCCGTACACGATCAGGTTCTCCGCGACCGTGAAGTCCGGGTCGAGGTTGTCGAACTGCGGCACGACGCCGACGCGCCGGCGCGCCTCGCGCGCGCGCCGCGGCACCGGCTCGTCGAGGAGGTGGATCTCGCCCGCGTCCGGCTCGATCAGGCCCAGGCACAGCTTGAGCGTGGTGGTCTTCCCCGCGCCGTTCGGCCCGAGCAGGCCGAAGCACTCGCCGCTCGCCACGGCGAGGTTCACCCCGCTCACCACCTCGAGCGCGCCGAAGCGCTTGCGCAGGCCTGCGGCGCGCAGGGCCAGGCCGAGCTCCGCATTCGCCGGCGCCCTCATCGCACGTTCGCCTCGACGATCGCGCGCAGGACGTGCAGCTTGCGGTGGAAGAAGTGCTCCGCGCCGGGGACGACCATGACCGGGAGCTCCTGCGGACGCGCCCATGCGAGGACATCGGCGAGCGGCACCGTCTCGTCCTCCTCGCCGTGGATCACGAGCGTTCCGGCCGGCACCGCAGGCGCCGGGAAGTTGCCGACCGCGGGCGCGACGAGGACGATGCGCTCGACCTTCACCCGCTGAGCGAAGCGCGCGGCCATGGCGCCGCCGAACGAGAAGCCGGCGAGCAGCTTCTTCTCGAAGTTCATGGTGTTGAAGACGGCGAGCAGGTCCTCGACCTCGCCGCGGCCTTCGTCGAAGGCACCTTCGCTCGCGCCGACCCCGCGGAAGTTCGGCCGCCAGGCCTCGTAGCCGAGCTCGACGAAGGCGCGCGCGAGGGTCTGCACCACCTTGTTGTCGAGCGTGCCGCCGAAGAGCGGGTGCGGATGCGCGATCAGCGCGGCGCCGCGCGGGGCAGTGCCTTCCGGCCGGTCGATTGCCACCTCGATCCGGCCGGCCGGGCCGGCGACGTGCTCGCGCTGGGTGCTCGCCCGCATCGCAGGCCCGCGCTCAGATCTGCAGCCGGGTGACGACGCGCCCGTTCTTCAGGTGCTCTTCGATGATCTCGTCGATGTCGGAGCGGTCAACGTAGGTGTACCAGGTGGCCTCCGGGTATACGACGACGCACGGGCCTTCCTCGCAGCGGTCCAGGCACCCGGCCTGGTTGATGCGCACCTTGCCTTCGCCGGCGAGGCCGAGCGCCTTGACCTGCTTCTTGGCGTAGTCGCGCATCTCGGAGGCGCCCTTGCGGTTGCAGGAGGGACGCTCGTCGCCGTCGCGCTGGTTGCAGCAGAAGAAGACGTGCCTGCTGTAGTAGGACATGCCGAATTTTACTCTTCGCTCCTCGCCGCCCCGGGCGGCCTGCGCCCGGCGGCGAGGAAGATCAGGTAGCCCAGCGCGAGGAACGGCCAGAGCGTGCTCACCAGGCGGGTGAGGCCGTTGAAGTTGAGGAAGTGGCCCTGCTGCCAGACGCGCATCGTCGCGGTGAAATAGGGGTTCGGCGGGGCGAGGTTGACGAGCACGGTCGCGGCCATGATGAGCACGGCCGCCAGCACGAGGCGGGCCGTGCGGGGCAGCGAGACGGCGGCGAGCGCGAGCAGGAGCCCGGCGACCAGCCCTTCCTGGGCGCCGCGCGTCAGCCAGACGAGCGCGTCGTCGCGCGTCGCAGCGAACGCCGCGGACTTCACCACCAGCGCCGCGGCGGTGAGGACGACGACCGCGAGGCGGATGCGCTGGCCCGCGGTCGCGAGCGAGGCGAGCAGGAGCGACACCACCACCAGGTTGGCGGCGGCGGTGATCGCCTCGATCGAGACGAAGTAGGTCGGGTCGCGGGGGCCGAGCGCCGGGGGCACGACCAGGTCGCGCAGGTCGCCGGCGCCGAAGAGCAGCGTCGCCGGGTTGAGCTGGATGAACAACCACAGGCCGATCAGCACCAGGCCGGCGTCGATGCCGGCGCCGGGCAGGAAGGCCGCGGCGCGCCAGCGCCGGTACGGCCCGTGCTCGAGGAGCCAGGGCGCGAGGCGCACGCCCGCGGCCGCGCCGAGCGCCGCGCCGCAGACGTTGGCGACCACGTCGAGGTTCGAGGCGATGCGGGTCGGCAGGTAGCTCTGCACCGCCTCGAGCAGGATCGACAGCGCCGCGGCGCCGGCGAGCACCAGGACGAAGGCGGACGCGCCCTTCAGGCGCGGGTGGCGCGCGGCCACGCCGAGCAGGCCGAACCGCGCGTAGTCGAGCACGATCGCCGCCCCGTC
>CBDDRX010000154.1:0-33486 GCA_965233165.1 uncultured bacterium
GGAGGCGAGCCTGCGCTTCGCCGGGCAGGAAACCATGCTCACGCGGGTCTTCGGCCGCCTCACCGCGTGGCAGAACTGGATCTTCAACCGGCCCAACGCGGTCGGCGAGCAGGGCGCGCTCAAGGTCTACGGGACCGGCGCCAAGGCAAAGTTCAACTGGGAACGCGTATGAAAAAGGTGCCAGGAACCTTTTTCGCTTTTCGCTTCCGTTTCATTGAAAAAGGTTCCTGGCACCTTTTTCCGAGGACATGACATGAGCGGCATCAACTACAGCGAGAAGATTCCCAACAACGTGAACCTGGTGAACGACCGCACGCTGCAGCGCGCGCTCGAGCACTGGCAGCCGCACTTCCTCGACTGGTGGAAGGGCATGGGGCCGGCCGACTTCCAGGGCGCCGACGTCTACCTGCGCACCGCGGTCTCCGTGGACGCCGACGGCTGGGCGCAGTACGGCGCGGTGAAGATGCCCGACTACCGCTGGGGCATCTTCCTCGCCGACCCGGTCGCGAACCGCACCATCGGCTTCGGCGATGCGATGGGCCAGCCGGCCTGGCAGCAGGTGCCGGGCGAGTACCGCTCGACGCTGCGCCGCCTCATCGTCACCCAGGGCGACACCGAGCCCGCCTCGGTCGAGCAGCAGCGCATGCTCGGGCATACCTGTCCCTCTCTTTACGACTTGCGGAATCTGTTTCAGAACAATGTGGAGGAAGGCCGCCACCTGTGGGCGATGGTCTATCTCCTGCATGCCTACTTCGGCCGGGACGGCCGCGAGGAGGCCGAGGAGCTGCTCGCGCGCCACTCGGGCGACGCCGACAAGCCGCGCATCCTGACCACGTTCAACGAGCCGATCTCCGACTGGCTCTCGCTCTACTGCTTCACCTACTTCACCGACCGCGACGGCAAGTACCAGCTGAAGAGCCTCGCCGAGAGCGCGTTCGACCCGCTCTCGCGCACCTGCCGCTTCATGCTCACCGAGGAAGCGCACCACATGTTCGTCGGCGAGACGGGCCTGGGCCGCGTCATCCGGCGCACGCTGGAGGTGATGAAGGAGCTCGGCACCGACGACCCGGCGCGCATCCGCGCCCACGGCGCGGTCGACCTGCAGACGGTGCAGAAGTACCTGAACTTCTGGTGCTCCTCCTCGCTCGACCTCTTCGGCAACGAGATCTCCTCGAACTCGGCGGCGAACTTCGCCAACGGGCTGAAGGGCCGCCCGGACGAATCGCAGTATGAGGACCACGTGCTTCGTTCTTCGATCTTCAACATGAAGACCCCGGCCGGAAGCGAGGAGGTTCCCATGCTCAACGCGCTGAACGAAGTGATGCGCGAGTCCTACCTCAAGGACTGCGAGATCGGCCTGAAGCGCTGGAACCGCCAGATCGAGCGCGCCGGCCATGCCGTGCGCCTCACGCTCCCCGCGGCGAATTTCCGGCGCTCCATCGGCGCGTGGGCGGGCCAGCCGGTCGACCCTCAAGGGAACCTTGTTGATAAATCTTCCTATGAGAAGAAGCTGCCTGACTGGATCCCGTCGGAATCCGACCGGGCCTTCGTGCACTCGCTCATGCAGCGGGTCGTCGAGCCCGGCAAGATGGCCGGCTGGATCGCCCCGCCCGACCGCGGCATCAACAACCTCCCGGTGGAGTACGAGTACGTCAAGCTCCACTGATTTCTACAACCGGATGCTGGAGGCCGAGCGCGCGGGCGCCAGGGCCCTGGTGGTCTTCATGGATTCGTTCGAAAGGAATTCGGATGAATGGAAGACCTTGCGGCGGGTGCAGGCCGAGGAAGCGCACAACTGCGCGCTGATCGGCAAGCTGCTCGAGAAGGCCGGCGTGCCCTACAGCCACGCCACCGGCGGGTTCTACGACAAGGCGGTCGCCGTGCAAGGCCGCCAGGAGCAGCTGCAGTTCCTCGTCCGCGGCCTGACATGGGCCGTGAAGCGCTTCGAGGAAAGCCTTCCGTCCCTGGATGACGAAGCAAAAGGCATTTTCACGAAGATGCGCGACTCGCACCTGCGCAGCATCGCGGCCTGCGAGGCGATCGTGCGCGGGCTTCCGTAGCCGGCGGGCGCTTCCATCAGCCCAGGAAGGCGCCGTCGCCTTCCAGCTTGCTCTTCAGCTCGCGGACGTCCACCCGGCCCGGCGGGACGCCGCCCTTCAGCGAGAGGTGCGCGGCGGTCCCTGCCGCCTGCCCCATCGCGAAGCAGGCGCCCGACACGCGCGCGGCCGACTGGCCGCCGTGCGTCATGGAGGCACAGCGCCCGGCAACGAGCAGGTTCGGCGCCTTCGCCGGGACCAGCATGCGGTAGGGAAGCTGGTTGTAGCCACGGGGAGCACGCTGGAACGCGAAATCGACGCTGCCGGCGACGTGCGCCTCGACCGGCCAGCCGTTCACGCCGATGGAATCGGGGAAGTCGGCACAGTCCAGGACGTCGTCTTGCGTCAGCAGGTAGGCGCCGCGGATGCGCCGCGACTCGCGGATGCCGATCTGCGGGGCGATGTCGGCGATATAGGCGCGCTCGAAACCCGGCGTGACGCTGCGGATGAACTCGAAGGTGTCGCGCACCTGGCGGCGCCCCTCGACCTCGCCGAACGCGAGCTGCTCGGCGTCGATGCCGCTGACCGCGCTGCCGTCCGGGTTGCGGATCTGGGTGAGGTTCGCCCGCCATTCCGAGGGGTTCGGCTGCGGCCGCACGATCGGCTTCTTGCGCGGGAAGCGCCGCCCCTTCGCCTCCGCTTCCTCCATCAGGCGCGGGATCGCCTCCCAGGCGTTGCCGGCCTTCTGCGCGTCGACCCCGCCGATGCGGTACATGGTCGAGGGATAGAGCATGCCGCCCTTCCCGTCGCCGACCTCGTAGGGCGCGCCCGCCCAGGCCGCGAGGTCCGCGTCGCCCGAGCAGTCGATGAACACCTGCCCGGCGATCGCGCCCCGGCCGGACTTGGTTTCGACCAGGAGGTGCGAATCCGCAAGCCCCACGGCAAAGGCATGGAAGGCGAGCTTGACCTCCGCGCCGAGGAGGAGCTCGTCGGCGGCGATCTTGTAGGCGGAGATGTCGTAGGCCTGCGCCTGGATCTTCCCGCCGAAGAGCATGTGCGGCTGCGCGAGCCCGCCCAGGCGCTGGATGCGGTCGAGGATCTCGTCGCACACGCCGTGCACGACCTGCCGGTGCTCCCCGTGCACCTTGGCGTGCAGGCCGCAGAAGTTGGCCAGCCCGGCCGCCGTGCCGGCGCCGCCCAGGAACCCATAGCGCTCGACGAGGATCGTCGCGCGCCCGGCGCGCCCGGCCGCCGCGGCCGCCGCGATGCCGGCGGGCCCGCCGCCCAGCACGACCACCTCGTACTCGCCGAGGACCGGCGTTTCGCGTGCATTTTCCCGGACGAACATAGAATCCCATTATGCATTCGAACCTGAGGCTCGCTCCGCCCCGCGCGGCGCTCGAGAAGAGAATGGACGGCAGCTTCCTGCTGCGCTCGCCCGAAGCGCTGCGGCCGGCGGTTCGCTGCGTCACCGAGTGGCTGGTCGCGTGGTCGCGCAAGGCGCCCGAGCGCGTGTTCCTCGCCGAGCGCAAGGGCGAGGGCTGGCGCAAGCTCTCCTACCTCGAGGCCTACGGCGCCGCGCGGCGCATCGGCCAGGCGCTGCTCGACATGGAGCTCGGGCCCGAGCGCCCGCTCGCGATCCTCTCCGACAACGGCATCGACCACGCGCTGCTCGCGCTCGGCGCGATGCACGTCGGCGTGCCGGTCGCGCCGATCTCGCCCGCGTACTCGCTCATGTCGAAGGACTTCGGCAAGCTGAAGTACATCTTCGAGCTGGTGAAGCCGGGCGCGGTGTGGACCGCCGACCCGCAGAAGTTCGCCCCCGCGCTCGCCGCGGTGGGCGCCGCCTCGCTCTCCATCGACAAGCTGCTCGAGACGAACCCCGGCTCCACCCTCGAGCGGGAGTTCGCGAAGATCCGCCCCGCCTCGCTCGCAAAGATCCTCTTCACCTCCGGCTCGACCGGGATGCCGAAGGGCGTCATCAACACGCACGGCATGCTGTGCGCCAACCAGCAGCAGATGGCGCAGGCCTGGCCGTTCCTCGAGGACCGCCCGCCGGTGGTGGTCGACTGGCTGCCCTGGAACCATACCTTCGGCGGCAACCACAACTTCAACCTCATCCTGAGGAACGGCGGCACGCTCTACATCGACGGCGGCAAGCCGATGCCGGGCCTGGTCGAGACCACCGCGCGCAACCTGAAGGAGGTGGCGCCCACGCTCTACTTCAACGTGCCGCGCGGGTTCGACCTCCTGCTGCCGTTCCTGGAGAGCGATGCGGAGCTGCGGCGGAACTTCTTCGGCCAGCTCGATGTGCTCTTCTACGCCGCCGCCGCCTTGCCGCAGAACCTCTGGGACCGGCTGAAAGCGCTGTCCCGGAAGGAGGACAAGCCGCAGCTCGCGATGCTTTCCGCCTGGGGCTCGACGGAAACCTCCCCGCTGGCCACGTCCGTGCACTTCCACATGGAGCGCCCCGGCGTCATCGGCCTGCCCGTGGCGGGCTGCGAGCTGAAGCTCGTCCCTTCGGCCGGCAAGCTCGAGGTGCGGGTGCGCGGCCCGAACGTGACCCCCGGCTACTACCGCCGCGACGACCTCACGGCGGCCGCCTTCGACGAGGAAGGCTTCTACCGCATCGGCGACGCGGTGAAGCTCGCCGATCCGCAGGATCCTGCCAAGGGCGTCGTCTTCGACGGCCGCGTCGCCGAGGACTTCAAGCTCACCACCGGGACC
Source organism: uncultured bacterium (assembly GCA_965233165.1). Lineage (GTDB taxonomy): Bacteria > Pseudomonadota > Gammaproteobacteria > Burkholderiales > SG8-39 > SCGC-AG-212-J23. The sequence continues at coordinate 4,764 of CBDDRX010000154.1, forward strand.
TGGGTCCATGTCGGCGCCGTGCGGATGGCGCTGATCGCCGCCGGCAACCCGCTCATCCAGGACGCGGTCATCACCGGCCACGACCGCGACGAGATCGGCGCCCTCGTTTTCCTCAGCCCCGCCGCGAAAGGCCTCGACGTGAAGTCCCGGCTGGAGGAGGTCCTGAAGGGCTTTTCCGCAGAGGCGAGCTCGACGCGCGTCGCGCGCATCATGGCGATGTCGGAGCCGCCGTCGATCGACGCCAACGAAATCACCGACAAGGGCTACATGAACCAGCGCGCCGTGCTCGAGCGCCGGGCGGCGCTGGTCGAGAAGCTCTACGCCTCCGGCGAGCGCGTCGTCATTTCCTGAGACCCAGCCAGGCGATCGCGCCGACGACGACCAAGGCGCCGGCGAGCTGCAGCGGCGCGAACGACTGGCCGAGCGCCAGCCAGGCGATGCCGATGACGGAGATCGGCTCGAAGTTGAGCGCCACGGTGCTCGCGGCGCCGCCGCCGACGCGCGGCAGGACGGTGAAGAGCGAGGTGATCGCGATCCCGTACAGGAGCGTGAGCAGCGCGAGGCCCGTCCAGCCGGTCGCATCCTGGGGCAGCGCCATGGTTCCGGAAGCGGCGCCGAGCACGAGCAGGATCGCTGCGGTCACCCCCATCATCGCGAGCGTGCGCACCCGCCCGTCCATGGCCTTCAGCCAGTGCGCATTGCAGAAGAGCACCAGCGCGAAGCTCACGCCGGCGCCGAGGCCCCAGGCCACGCCCGGGCCGAGCTCGCGCCAGCGGTCCGCCCAGCCGTCGAGCCGCACGTCGAGGACGAGCGCCAGGCCGGCGAGCGCGACCGGCATCGCGACGAGCGCGCGCGGCCGCAGCTTCTCCTTGCCGGTGGCCGCAGCGAGCAGCATGAACAGGAACGGGTAGACGTTGAAGACGAGGAGCGCGAGCGCGACCGGGATGCGCGCCACGGAGGAGTACAGGCAGTAGCTCTGGATCGCGACGAGCACCCCGACCGCGAGCGCCTTGCCGAGGTTTCCCTGCCCCAGGCCGAGCGGCACGCGCAGCGCGCGCAGCATGACGAAGAGGAAGATCGCCGTCGCGGCGGAGCGGATCGCGATGGCCGCCGAGACGGACGTGCCGTGGTCGAAGGCGACGCGGGCGGCGACGTGGTTCGCGCCGAAGATGGCCGCGATCAGCATGAGCGCCGCGATGCCGAGCCGCGGGCTCAAGCCTTGAGCATGCCCCGGGTCTCGATGAAGCCGAGGATGCGGTCCACGCCGTGGCCGGTCTTCAGGTTGGAGAACACGAACGGGCGCTCGCCGCGCATCTTCTTCGCGTCGCGGTCCATGACCTCGAGCGAGGCGCCGACCATCGGCGCGAGGTCGATCTTGTTGATCACCAGGAGGTCGCTCTTCGTGATGCCCGGGCCGCCCTTGCGCGGGATCTTGTCGCCGGCGGCGACGTCGATCACGTAGAGCGTGAGGTCGGAGAGCTCCGGGCTGAAGGTCGCGGCGAGGTTGTCGCCGCCCGACTCGATGAGGATGAGGTCGAGCGCCGGGAAGCGGCGATTGAGCCGCGCCACCGCCTCCAGGTTGATCGAGGCATCCTCGCGGATCGCGGTGTGCGGGCAGCCGCCGGTCTCCACGCCGATGATGCGCTCGGGCGCGAGCGCCTCGTGGCGCACCAGGAACTGCGCGTCCTCCTCCGTGTAGATGTCGTTGGTCACCGCCGCGATGTCGTACTTCTCGCGCAGGGCGCGGCAGAGCGACAGCATCAGCGCGGTCTTGCCGGAGCCCACCGGCCCGCCGATGCCGATTCTCAGTGTCATGAACGGAACAGCCGCGAGTACTGCGTCTCGTGGCGGGAGGACAGGATGGCGAGGCCGGGCGTGAAGTTGCCCGTCATCTCCGGATTGCGCGAGAGCTTCTGGAGAGAAGATCCCAGGGCAAGAAGCATCCTTTGCCCGTCGGTCTGGCCGAGCGGCACGGCTTTCACCGCCGCCATCACCTGGTTCTCCAGCCAGCCCCACGCGTAGGCCTGGACCGCCTCTTCCGGCGCGATGTCCCAGGCGCGCGCAGCGACGGCAAACGCGGCCGGGAAGGAGACCTCGCCTTCCGGGACCTCCGTGACGCCGAGCTCGCGCAGCAGCCGGCAGAGCGAGTAGCCCATCTGCAGGGTCTCGGCGCGCAGCTCCGCCGTCTCGCGGCTCGCGATGTAGAACGCGTTCAGCCCTTCCGCCTCATCGGGGGAGGAAACGCAGCGGAGCACCAGGGGTGCGTCGAGCGTCGCCACCGAGTGCTCGAGGACGTCGCCGATCCAGCGCCGGGCGGTGGCGGCGTCCGTGACGATGCCGGCATCGATCGCCGCCTCGAGCCCGCCGGAGTAGCTATAGGCCCCGACGGGCAGCGCGGGGCTGGCAAGCTGCAAGAGCCGCGCGAGGCTCATTTGCTCTCGTAGTGGTGGTGAGGGTGGCCGTGATGATGATCGTGCCCGCAGTGCTCGTCGTGGACGTGCTCCTGCTTGCCGAACTCGTGGATCTTCCCGCCGTGCCCCATCTCGTCGTGGCGATGCCCGCCCGCGTAGGCGCCCGATTCCGGCTCGAAGGGCGCCTCGACCGAAGAGACCTTCGCTCCGAGCTTCTTCACCATGTCTTCCAGCACGTGGTCGGCGGCGATGCGCAGGAAATCCTTGCCGACCTGCACCGGCACGTGCCGGTTGCCGAGGTGGTACGCCACGCGAGCGAGCTCTGCGGTTTCAATATGCAGGAGATTCTCCGGTCGGGAAACGACTTCGACGACCCTCCCATCCGAAGCCGCGACGAGATCGCCGCCGCGCAGCACTTCGCCGCGCGGCAGGTCGAGCGCGACTTCCTCGCCCGACTCGAGCTTCGCGCGCAGCTTGCTCTTCGCGCGCTCGTCGAAGCCCAGGACCAGGCGGCCCTTCACCTCCACCTTGTAGGCGGTGCGCGGAATCTTCAGCTTGGCCTTGATCTCGAGCATCTCAGAACAGGAAGTAGCGCTGCGCCATGGGAAGCACCTTGGCCGGCTCGCACACCAGGAGCTCGCCGTCGGCGCGGACCTCGTAGGTCTCCGGGTCGACGTCGATCTTCGGCCGCCAGCTATTGTGCACCATGTGCTTCTTGCCCACCTCGCGCACGTTCTTCACCGGCACCAGGGTTCGCAGGTCCATCTTCTGGGCATCCCTGCCCTTGAGGAACGCCTTCGAGACGAACGTGACCGAGGTGCTGCCGATCGCCTTGCCGAAAGCCGCGAACATGGGCCGGTAGTGCACCGGCTGCGGCGTGGGGATGGAGGCGTTCGGATCGCCCATCGCCGCTGCCGCTATGGCTCCTCCTTTCAGGACCAGGAAGGGCTTGACCCCGAAGAAAGCAGGCTTCCAGAGGACGAGGTCGGCGAGCTTGCCGGCTTCGATGGAGCCGACTTCATGCGAGATGCCGTGGGCGATCGCCGGGTTGATCGTGTACTTGGCGATGTAGCGCTTGACGCGGAAATTATCCGAAGCGGGCTTGTCTCCTTTCAGGGCGCCTCTCTGGACCTTCATCTTGTGCGCGGTCTGCCAGGTGCGGATGACCACCTCGCCCACCCGGCCCATCGCCTGCGAGTCGGAGGACATCATCGAGAACGCCCCCAGGTCGTGCAGGATGTCCTCGGCGGCGATCGTCTCCTTGCGGATGCGCGACTCGGCGAACGCGACGTCCTCGGCGATCGCCGGGTCGAGGTGGTGGCAGACCATCAGCATGTCGAGGTGCTCGGCGATGGTGTTCACCGTGTAGGGCATCGTCGGGTTGGTCGACGAGGGCAGCACGTTCGGCTCGCCGCAGGCCTTGATGATGTCCGGCGCGTGCCCGCCGCCCGCGCCCTCGGTGTGGAAGGTGGCGATCGAGCGGCCCTTCATCGCCTTGAGCGAGGTCTCGACGAAGCCCGACTCGTTCAGCGTGTCGGTATGGATCGCCACCTGCACGTCGTGCTTGTCGGCGACGCCGAGGCAGGTGTCGATCGCCTGCGGCGTGGTGCCCCAGTCCTCATGCAGCTTGAGCCCCATGGCCCCCGCGCGAATCTGCTCTATCAGGGGTTCGCTTCTTGAAGCATTTCCCTTCCCCAGGAAGCCCAGGTTCATGGGGAAAGCCTCGGCGGCCTCCAGCATGCGGTGGATGTGCCACGGGCCGGGCGTGCAGGTGGTCGCGAAGGTGCCGGTCGCGGGGCCGGTGCCGCCGCCCAGCATCGTCGTCACGCCGGACATCAGCGCGTCGTCGATCTGCTGCGGGCAGATGAAGTGGATGTGCGAGTCGATGCCGCCGGCGGTGACGATCATGCCCTCGCCGGCGATGATCTCGGTGCCCGGGCCGATCGGAATCGTGACCGCCGGCTGGATATCCGGGTTGCCCGCCTTGCCGACCTTCCAGATGCGGCCGCCCTTGATGCCGAGGTCGGCCTTGACGATGCCCCAGTGGTCGACGATGAGCGCGTTGGTGATGACCGTGTCGGCGACCTTCGCCGAGACGAGCTGGCTCTGCCCCATGCCGTCGCGGATCACCTTGCCGCCGCCGAACTTCACCTCCTCGCCGTAGGCGGTGAAGTCCTTCTCCACCTCGATCCACAGCTCGGTGTCGGCGAGCCGCACGCGGTCGCCGACCGTCGGCCCGAACATCTCCGCATAGGCCTGCCGGGCGATCTTCACTTGAGCTTGCCCATGACTTTGCCCGCGAACCCATGAATTTCTTTTTTCCCAGATACAAGAACCAGTTCCACGGTCCGCGTCTGGCCGGGCTCGAACCGCACGGCCGTGCCCGCGGCGATGTTCAGCCGCATGCCGTACGCCTTCCTGCGCTCGAAGCGCAGCGCGTCGTTCACCTCGAAGAAATGGTAGTGCGACCCGACCTGCACCGGCCGGTCGCCCGCGTTCGTCACCTCGACGGTGGCGGTCTTGCGGCCCTTGTTGAGCTCGATATCCCCCGCGGCGACCTGCATCTCCCCCGGGATCATTTCTTCAGCGCTTTCCTCAGGAAGTACGCGCCCATGACGAGCGCGAAGATCGCGAACCCGACGAGCGCGTAGTCGGCCACATGTGGATGGATCCACCCAGGAAGACCATGGCCGGGATGGGCAAGCGCAGCGGCCGGGGCGAAGAGCGTAACCGCGAATACTTTCTTCATTATGGTCCTCACGGAATCGGGTTGTGAACGGTGACCAGCTTGGTGCCGTCGGGGAACGTGGCCTCGACCTGGATCTCTGGAATCATCTCGGCGACGCCGTCCATCACGTCGCCGCGCCTGAGGATCGTCGCGCCGGAGCTCATCAGCTCCTGGACGCTGCGGCCCTCGCGCGCGCCCTCGAGCAGCGACGCCGTGATGAACGCCACCGCCTCGGGGTAGTTCAGCTTCAGCCCCCTCGCCTTGCGCCGCTCGGCAAGCAGCGCCGCGGTGAAGATGAGGAGCTTGTCCTTCTCTCTCGGCGTCAGTTCCATCTCAGGTGCTCCAGATCCTTGGCGGGACGGCATCGCGCCCGCAGACCGCGGGGCGCAGCAGCGTCCAGAGCCGGGTGAAGATGTTCATCGCTTCCTCGCTCGAGTCGCCGAGGTAGCGCGCGAGCACCAGGCCCGGCAGAACGGTGGTGGCCGCGACTTCCCTGCACTTTGAAAGAATGTCTTTCTCCAAGGGATCAATAAGGGTGGCGACAAGGGTGCCGCAGACCGTGCGACCGCCGAGGCCGGCTGGGGAGCGAAGCAGCGAGCCGCCGCCGGGAATGCGCGCGCGCTCGGCCCACAGGAGCTTGCCCTCCCTCGAGACGTCCGTGCTCAAGCGCAGCTCTCCGCGCTCGAAGCGCTCGCCGGAGCCGGTGCGGCCGAAGCAGAGGACTTCCCAGCCGATATAGCGCGCCGCGGCGGCAAGCTCGATGCGCGTGCGCAGCTCGGCGCGCGCACCGTCGAAGACGATGGTCTCGCGCGGCAGCCATTCCAGCCTGCCGGCCACGGCGAACGAGAGCTCCTGCTTCGCCCAAGGCCCCGCGGAGCGATACCACTTTCCCGCGCCGGGCGTCGTGAGCAGCGCATGCGCGGAGGGCGCCGTCCTTACGGAAAGCGCGAGCTCGTCGCCGCCGGCGATGCCGCCGGGCGGATGGACGACGATCGCGTGGCAGACCGCGTCGCCCTCGGGATAGAGCGGCTTCTGCACGACCAGGGGTCCGTCGAACCGCTTCTCCGACAGCGTGGATTTTCCCTCCTGGAACGAGAACCCGAGGCGCAGGTCCGCGCGCCATGCCGCCTGGAGGGGTTCGGACACCTGCATCGGGGGATCATACCGCCAGCAAGGCGCGCACGTGGTCGCGGTCCATGTCCGCGCCGGCGCCGCGCGCGATGATCTCGCCGCGCTCCATGACGAGGTACTGGTCGGCGAGCGAGCGCGCGAAGTCGTAGTACTGCTCGACCAGCAGGATCGCCATGTCGCCGCCGGCCGCGAGCGCGCGGATCGCGCGCTCGATGTCCTTGATGATCGAGGGCTGGATCCCCTCGGTCGGCTCGTCGAGGATCAGCAGCTTCGGCTGCAGCGCGAGCGCCCGGCCGATCGCGAGCTGCTGCTGCTGCCCGCCCGAGAGGTCGCCGCCGCGCCGGCGCAGCATCTGCTTCAGCACCGGGAACATCTCGAAGATGCGCGGCGGGATCGGCGCGCCGCGCGGCTGCGTCGCCAGGCCCATCTCCAGGTTCTCCTCCACCGTCAGGCGCGGGAAGATCTCGCGTCCCTGCGGCACGTAGCCCAGCCCGGCCTTCACGCGCTCATAGGGTTTCGCCTTGATGATGTCCTTCGAACCGAGAATGATCGTCCCGGATCGTGGCGCGACGAGACCCATCAGGGTCTTGAGGAGCGTGGTCTTCCCGACGCCATTGCGCCCGAGCAGCGTCGTGACTTTCCCGTGCGGCACCTCGAAGGACAGATTCCGCAGGATGTGGCTCCCGCCGTAGTACTGGTTCAGGTTTTCGACTTTCAACAAGAAGAAAAATCCTTTCTAACGGCCAAGATAGACCTCGATGACGCGCGGGTCGCTCTGCACCGTCTTCATGTCCCCCTCCGCGAGCACGCTGCCCTCATGGAGGACCGTGACCTTGCGCGCGATCTTCTCGACGAACGCCATGTCGTGCTCGACGACGACCAGGGAGTGCTTGCCGGCGAGGGAGAGAAAGAGCTCCGCGGTGCGCTCGGTCTCGTCGTCGCTCATCCCGGCCACCGGCTCGTCCAGGAGCAGCAGGCGCGGCTCCTGCATGAGGAGCATGCCGATCTCGAGCCACTGCTTCTGCCCGTGCGACAGCAGGCCGGCGACCCGGTCCGCCTCGTTCTCGAGGCGGATGGTCCTCAGCATTTCCCTTATGGAATCCCTCTCCGCCGAAGAGAGCTTCGCGAACAGCGTCTGCCGCACCCGCTTGTCCGCCTTCATCGACAGCTCGAGGTTCTCGAACACGCCGTGGTGCTCGAAGATGGTCGGCTTCTGGAATTTCCGGCCGATGCCGGCCTGGGCGATCTGCGCCTCCGAGAGGCGCGCGAGGTCGATGGTCTGGCCGAAGAACGCCGTGCCCGCGTCCGCGCGGGTCTTGCCGGTGATCACGTCCATCATCGTCGTCTTGCCGGCCCCGTTCGGGCCGATCACGCAGCGCAGCTCGCCCGCGTCGATGGAGAGCGACAGGTTGTTGAGCGCCTTGAAGCCGTCGAAGCTGACGGTGATGCCGTCGAGGTAGAGGACCACGCCATGCGTGAGGTCCAGGCCGGCGCGCGCGACGTGACTCGCCGTTGCGGCACTCATCGCTTCAGCTTCCCGAGAAGGCCGGACACGCCCTGCGGCAGAAACAGGGTCACGAGGATGAACAGGGCGCCGAGGAAGAACAGCCAGTACTCGGGGAACGCCTGCGTGAAGAAGCTCTTGGCGCCGTTCACCAGCCCCGCGCCGAGCGCCGCGCCGGCAAGGGTGCCGCGCCCGCCGACCGCCACCCAAATGGCGATCTCGATCGAGTTCGCGGGCGACATCTCGCTCGGGTTGATGATGCCGACCTGCGGTACATAAAGCGCGCCGGCGAGCCCGCACAGCACCGCGGAGAGCGTCCAGATGAACAGCTTGTAGTGCATCGTGTCGTAGCCGCAGAACATCACCCGCGTCTCGGCGTCGCGGATCGCCGCGAGCACGCGGCCGAACTTCGAGGTGACGATCCAGCGCGCGAGGAGCAGCGTGCCGAGCAGGGCCGCCCCGGTGATCGCCATCAGGGCCACGCGCGCCTGCGGCGTGGCGATCGGCAGGTCGAGGATGCGGCGGAAGTCGGTGAAGCCGTTGTTGCCGCCGAAGCCGGTCGCGTTGCGGAAGAAGAGCAGCATCGCGGCGAACGTGAGCGCCTGCGTGATGATGGAGAAGTAGACGCCCTTCACGCGCGAGCGGAAGGCGAAGTAGCCGAACACGTAGGCGAGCAATCCCGGCACGACCAGGGCGAGCATTGCGCACCAGAGGAAGGAGTCGGAGTTCCACCACTGCCAGGGGAACGCCTTCCAGTCGAGGAACACCATGAAGTCCGGCATCGGCTGGCGGTACTGGCCGTCGGAGCCGATCTGGCGCATGAGGTACATGCCGAAGGCATAGCCACCGAGGGCGAAGAACAGCCCGTGGCCGAGCGAGAGGATGCCGGCGTAGCCCCAGATGAGGTCCATGGCGATCGCGACGATCGCGTAGCACATGATCTTTCCGAGCAGGGTGATCCAGTACGTGGAGACGGTGCCGTTCAGGTTGAGGATCGGCAGCGCAAGCAGCACGATCAGCGCGAAGGCGGCGAACGCGCCCCAGCCCATCCTGCCGTACAACCGCGGGCCTCCGAACCTCATGCCTCGACCGCCCGGCCCTTCAGGGCGAACATGCCCTGCGGGCGCTTCTGGATGAAGAAGATGATGAAGACGAGCACCGCGATCTTCGCCAGCACCGCGCCCTGCCAGGCTTCCAGCAGCTTGTTCGCGAAGCCGAGCCCGAGCGCCGCGTAGACGGTGCCGGCGAGCTGTCCCACCCCGCCCAGCACCACGACCATGAACGAGTCGACGATGTACGCCTGGCCGAGGTCCGGGCCGACGTTGCCGATCTGCGAGAGCGCGACGCCCGCGAGGCCGGCGATCCCGGAGCCCAGGCCGAAGGCCCACGTATCCACGCGCGCGGTCGAGATTCCCACGCAGGCGGCCATGTCGCGGTTCTGCGTGACGCCGCGGACGAACAGCCCCAACCGGGTCTTATTCAATAAAACCCAAATGCCAAAGAGGACAAGAAGTGCAAAGCCGATAATCCATACCCGGCTCCACGGCAGCACGACGCCGGCGAGGATCTCCACGCCGCCGGACATGAAGGCGGGGTTCTCGACCTGCACGTTCTGCGCGCCGAAGATCGTGCGCACGGCCTGGATCAGGATCAGGCTGATCCCCCACGTGGCGAGCAGCGTCTCGAGCGGCCGGCCGTAGAGCCAGCGGATGACCGTTCTCTCAAGAATCATTCCTGTAGTTGCTGATACAAAAAATGCAAAAGGCAGGGCCGCAAGCAGGTACCAGTTGAAGAACGGAGTGTCGCGGAACAGGTTCTGCATCACGAAAGTGGCATAGGCGCCGATCATGATCAGCTCGCCGTGCGCCATGTTGATCACGCCCATCAGGCCGTAGGTGATCGCGAGGCCGAGCGCGGCGAGGAGCAGGATCGAGCCGAGGCTGATGCTGGTGAAGGCCGCGCCGGCGCGCTCGCCCCAGGCGAGGCCCACGTCGATCGTGCGCAGGGTCTTCTGCGCCTCCGCGCGCAGATCCTCCTGCTTCTCCTCCTGCAAGTAGTTGAGCAGCAGCGTCTTCGTCGCCTGCGTGCCGGAGCCGGCGAGCCGCTGCAGCGCAGCGAGGCGCGCCTTCGGGTCCTCGGACTTCAGCTCGAGAGTGGCGGCGAGCTCGTCGAGCATCGCCTTGATCTCCGGGTCGCCCTCCTTCGCGTGCGCCTTCTTCACCAGCGGCAGCATCGCCGGCTCGGCGTTCCCCATCAGCTCCTTCGCCGCCGACTTTCTTTCTTCTCTATCTGTTGAAGCAAGGCGAAGGACCGCGACGGCGCCCGCAAGCTCGCGGCGCACGCGGTTGTTCAGGGTGATCTCTTCCGCATCTTCCGGGACCTTGGCGAGCTTCTCCCCGGTCACGGCGTCGGTCGCGTCCTCGTTCCGTACGATCAGCACGCGCTTGCCCGAGGTATAGACCTCGCCGTCGGCGAGCGCCCGGAGCACCGCGGCGGCCTTCGCGGTGCCGGCGGCCACCAGCTCGGCCATCGCCTCGATCCTCTCGTCGTTGTCGCCGAAGGCGAGCTTCTCGATCGACTTCCCCTCCTGTGCGACGCACAGGGACGACCAGATGCAAAGAAGTATTGTTGTAAGTATCCGCATATGAAAAGAGGGGGCCGCAAAGCCCCCCCTTCCCCATTTCAGTGCATCTTACTTGGTGATGATCGTCTTGCCGTCCGGCACGTCCTTCTTCTTGTCGTTGCCCGCGATGAACGGGCTCCAGGGGGCGGCGCGAACCGGGCCCTTGGTCTTCCACACGACGTTGAACTGGCCGTCCGCCTTCACCTCGCCGATGAACACCGCCTTGTGCAGGTGGTGGTTCTTCTCGTCCATCTTCGAGACGATGCCCGAGGGCGCCTTGAAGGTCTGGCCCGCCATGGCGGCGATCACCTTGTCGGTGTCGAAGCTCTTCGCCTTCTCGACCGCCTGCTTCCACATGTAGATGCCGATGTAGGTCGCCTCCATCGGGTCGTTGGTGAGCGGCTTCTCCTTGTGCCCGGCGAGGCCCTTCGCCTTGGCGTAGGTGCTCCATTTCTTGATGAAGCCGTTGTTCTCCGGCGCCTTGATCGACATGAAGTAGTTCCACGCCGCGAGGTGGCCGACCAGCGGCTTGGTATCGACGCCGCGCAGCTCTTCTTCACCCACCGAGAACGCCACGACCGGCACGTCGGTCGCCTTCAGGCCCTGGTTGCCGAGCTCCTTGTAGAACGGCACGTTCGAATCGCCGTTGATCGTCGAGATCACCGCGGTCTTCTTGCCCTCGCCGGCGAACTTCTTGATCTTGCCGATGATGGTCTGGTAGTCGCTGTGGCCGAAGGGCGTGTACTCCTCCATGATGTCCGCGTCGCCGATGCCCTTGGACTTGAGGAACGCGCGCAGGATCTTGTTGGTCGTGCGCGCGTACACGTAGTCGGTGCCGAGGAGCACGAAGCGCTTCGCGCCGCCGCCGTCCTTCGACATCAGGTACTCGACCGCCGGAATCGCCTGCTGGTTGGGCGCGGCGCCGGTGTAGAACACGTTCTTGGAGAGCTCCTCGCCTTCGTACTGCACCGGGCAGAAGAGCAGCCCGTTCAGCTCCTCGAACACGGGGAGGACCGACTTGCGCGACACCGAGGTCCAGCAGCCGAACGTCGCGGCGACCTTGTCCTGGGTGAGCAGGCCGCGCGCCTTCTCGGCGAAGAGCGGCCAGTTCGAGGCCGGGTCGACGACCACGGGCTCGATCTTCATGCCCAGCACGCCGCCCTTGGCGTTGATCTCGTCGAACGCCATCAGCGCCACGTCCTTCAGCACCGTCTCGGAGATCGCCATCGTCCCGGAGAGCGAGTGCAGCACGCCCACCTTGACGGTCTTCTGCTGCGCGAGCGCGCTGAACGACGTCACGCCGGCGGCTGCCAGCGCGACGCTAGCGGCGAGCGTCTTCAGTACCAGCCTTCTCTTTGCCATGGGTCCTTCCCCTATATAGAGTTGTTGACGTCGAGCGTCGAAGAACCGGATCGCAAGTCCTATGCCACTGTCTACGTCCCTGTTTCGTATTGGTAATCTCGAATGGGCCGGCCGCGCGCGCCCTGCGGTAGTGCGAGGGATGCACTTGATTGGAGCGCTCGCCTTCTGCGTTCCCGCTGCGGCGCTCGCATGCCCGTATCCGGACGAGGGAAACATGCCGCTGCGGCGGGCGCTGACGCGCGTGCAGATGCTTCCGGACACGGTGCTCTGGGAGAAGGAACGGCGCGAAGCGGGCGAGCTGGTGCAGTACGAGCTATCGCTCGAGGAAACGGTGGAAAAGGACCGCAAGTGCTACTGGACGGTGCGGGCGATCTCCAACGGCACCGTCTGGAAGCGCTTCTACGTCACGCCCGACGGAAAAAACGTGCGCAGAGAATGAGCGCGGCGGCGAGCCACGCAACTTGCGGGATCCAGGGCAGCAGCGCCTTGACCTGGGCGTCGGTGACAAGGTCGCTAGCGTAGGCGGCGATGCGTGCGAACGCGGCGAGCGCCAGCACGGCGAACAGCGTCCCAAGGTAGCGCCCCTCTCTCCCCGTCCGGCCGAAGCCGAGCGCCGCGGTGTACGCCGCCACGCTCGCCGCGCCCCAGCAGCCGCCGGCGGCGAGCTGCGCGACGACGAGGGACGGCAGGCCGTCCGCGAGCACTGCGCCCAGGATCGCGAGCGAGCCCGCCGCCGCCGCGACCGCCATGGAAGGCGCCTCGCCCAGGCGTTTGACCAGCAGGGTCGCCGGGAACATCACGAGGTTGAAGCCCACCCAGAACACCGGCATCAGCCAGGGCAGCGCCTCGCCGCCCGCGAGGCGAACGTACAGCGGCGCCGAGTTGAGCGCGAAGTGCACCTGGAACCCGATCGCCATGAGCAGGAGCGCGACGAAGAATAGGAGGGATGGCTGCTCTTTCGCCGGCGGATGTTGTTCCTCCGGACGCTTATCTCCCGCCCACCTCCGTTCGGCAACAACGAGAACCATCACCGTACCCACGAGGGTCAGCGTTGAAACCAGGAAAGGCAGGCGCGGATCGACGCCCTTCAGCGCGAGGCCGAGGTAGGGTGCGGCCGCGGCGGCGAGCGCGCTCCCGGTGAGCACGATCGCGGAGAGCCACGGCACGCTCGGCGCCGCGGCGTGCTGCGAGAGAAGGGCCCACGGCGGGCAGCGCAGCGCCGACGAGGTCACCGCCCAGACGAACACGGCGGCGAGCAGCACCGCCGCGCTGGCCCCGGCGAACGGCAGGGCGAGGAAAGCCAGGCCCGAGAGCACGGTGGCGCCGAGGATCCACCCGCCGAAGCGCGCGTATCCGCGCCGCACGCGATCGACCCAGAAGCCGGTCAGGACATCGGTGACGGCGAAGACCACCTGGTCGGCGACCAGGATCCACGGGATCCACTCCCGGCCGATGCCCGCCTGCGCGGCGAGCTGCGGCAGGTAGATGATGTAGAGCGTCCAGGTCGTCGCGAAGAAGAACTGGACGAATGCGATCGTGACCGCAAGGCGTCCCGCAGGGCTAGCGGAACTGCGGGTCGACATCCACGCGCAGGCCGTTGGCCAGGCGATTGGTCTGGTTCGCGAGGCCGACGACCGCCATGAGCTCCATGAGCATCGCGTCGCTCATGCCTTTCTTGCGCGCGGAAGCGGTGTGCGAGCAGGTGCAGTACTCGCAGCCGTTGGTCGCGCTCACGGCGAGGTAGACCATCTCCTTGACCAGCGGATCGAGGGCGCCGGGCGCCATGACCTGCTTCACGCTGCTCCAGACCCGCCGCAGCTCGGCCGGGTCGTTGGCGAGCACCTTCCAGAAGTTGTTGATCCAGTCCGTGCCGCGCGTCTTCATGATGTCGTCGTACACCGCGCGCACTTCAGGGCCGGCGTCCTGGTACTCGATGGGCTTGAGCAGGGCCATAGGGTTGAAATGCTAGTAGAATCCGGGCCCTGCATGAAGTTTTTGTTCGATCTTTTCCCCGTCGCCCTGTTTTTCGTGGCGATCCAGATCTGGGATATCTATATCGCCACCGGCGTGGCCATCGCGGCCACGTTCGCGCAGGTGGGCTGGCTCGCCCTGCGCAGGAAGAAGATCGAACCGATGCTGTGGGCGAGCCTCGCCATCATCGTGGTGTTCGGCGGCCTGACCCTCTACCTGCGCGACAAGACCTTCATCCTCTGGAAGCCGACCGTGCTCTACTGGCTGTTCGGCGCCGTGCTCGCCGGCGCGTCGCTCCTCGGCCGGAACCTGATCCGCGCGGTGATGTCGCAGCAGATGCGCCTTCCCGACCCGATCTGGGCCCGCCTCAACTGGAGCTGGGTCGGCTTCTTCGCCTTCATGGGCGTGGTCAATCTCTACGTCGCCTTCAACTACTCGGAGAAGACCTGGGCCACGTTCAAGCTGTTCGGCGGCATGGGGCTGATGCTCCTGTTCATCGTCGCCCAGTCCGCCCTCCTCTCGAAGCACGTCGAGGAGGAGGATGGCGCCGGGGAGAAGCGGCCGTGAACGTCTCCGCGCAGATCCGCGAGCGCCTCGCCGCGCTCGAGCCGGTGAGCCTCGAGCTGGTCGACGAGAGCGCCGCGCACGCCGGCCACGCCGGCGCCGCGCCGGGCGGCCAGACCCACTGGCGCCTGTCCATCGTCTCGCCCCGCTTCGCCGGCCAGCCCACCGTCGCGCGCCATCGCATGGTCTACCAGGCGCTCGGCGAGCTCATGCAGCACCCCATCCATGCGCTCGCCATCACGGCGCGCGCGCCCGAAGAATCGAAAGGAACGCAATGACCCCAGGAACGATCCGCACCGCGCTGTTCGCCACGCTCCTCGCGGCGCCCCTCCTCGCTCTTGCCCAGGCGCCCGCCAAGGATGCCGCCAAGAAGGGCGCGCGCCCGGCCGGCGGCGAGGCGGTCGCCACGGTGAACGGCGTCCCCGTGCCCAGCTCGCGCCTGGAGCTGATGATGCAGCAGCAGCTGGCGCGCGGCACCCCGGACAACGAGCAGACCCGCGCCGCGGTACGCGAGAACCTGATCAACCGCGAGATCGTCGCCCAGGAGGCGTCGCGGACCGGGCTGGCCAAGACGGCGCCGGTGCAGCACCAGCTCGATATGGCGCGCCAGCAGATCCTGATCGACGCGTACGTGAGCGAGTGGGTGCGCAAGAACCCGATCACCGACGCCGACATCGAGAAGGAGTACGAGCGCGTCAAGGCCCAGCAGGGCGCGCGCGAGTACAAGGCGCGCCACATCCTGGTGGAGAACGAGGACCAGGCGAAGGGCCTGATCGACGAGCTGAAGAAGGGCGCGAAGTTCGACGAGCTCGCTTCCAAGCACACGAAGGACACCGGGACGAAGGAGCGCGGCGGGGACCTCGACTGGAACGCGCCGAGCGTGTTCGACAAGCAGTTCTCCGACGCGATGGTCAAGCTCGAGAAGGGCAAGTACACCGAGGCGCCGGTCAAGACCCGCTTCGGCTTCCACATCATCCAGCTCGACGACGTCCGGGAGGCCAAGTTCCCGGCGCTCGCCGAAGTGAAGCCGCGCATCCAGCAGCAGCTGGTCCAGGTCAGGGTGGACGCGATGGTGAAGGGGCTAAGGGCAAAAGCGAAGATCCAGTGAGGTCGTCATGGCGCGATACGGAAAGAAGGCGCAGCAGAAGGTCAGGAAGGCGATGCACGAGCGCAAGCGCGGCACGCTGAAAAGCGGGCGCTCCGGCAAGAAGGTGAAGAGCCGCAAGCAGGCGATCGCGATCGGCCTGTCCGAGGCGCGCCGCGCCGGCGGGAAGGTGCCACGGAAGAAGAAGTCCTCGCGCAGGAAGAAGTAGCGGCGGGCGCCGGGCCCCGTAAGGTCCGGCTATGCTTGCGCGACCAACCCGTCATCGACGCCGTCCTGAGGGAGCTGAACAAATGAAAGTCCTGCTTTTTCTTCTGCTGACGGTGCCCTCCCTCGCGCTTTCCCAGCCTCAAGGGGCGAAAACCGATAAGGCGACCTTTGCCGGCGGGTGCTTCTGGTGCACGGAGGAAGCGTTCGAGAAGGTGCCCGGGGTGATCGATGCGGTGTCGGGCTACATGGGCGGGAAGGTGAAGAACCCGACCTACGAGCAGGTTTCGTCGGGCGGCACCGGGCACACGGAGGTCGTGCAGGTCACGTTCGACCCGTCGAAAGTCACGTACGAGGAGCTGCTCGACGTGTTCTGGCTCAACCACGACCCCACGGTGCTCGACCGGCAGTTCTGCGACGGCGGGTCGCAATACCGCCCGGAGATCTTCGTGCACAACGACGCGCAGAAGCGGCTTGCGGACGCCTCGAAGGCGAAGTGGGAGAAGGCGAAGCCGTTCCGGCAGAAGATCCTGACGCCGATCACGCCGGCGGCGGAGTTCTGGCCGGCGGAGGACTACCACCAGAGCTACTACAAGACGAACCCGGCGCGCTACCGGTTCTACGTCACCGGCTGCGGCCGCTACGACCGCCTCGACCAGCTCTGGGGAAGCCTCCGCAAGAAGAAGTGATCAGTTGTCCTTGAACTGATCCTTGTTCGCGAGGCCGGCGTCCTTCGACGCTGACTTGTCCTCGCCCTTGGAATGCTGCTTGCCGATGCGCTCGGCCTTGTGCATCTGGTGCGCTTCTTCCTCGGACTGCGGCTTGGCGGCACGCGCGGCGTCCTCGACCTTGCCCGACTCGACGAACTTCTGCGTGCGCTCGTTGTAGTCCTTCGAGCCCTTGTAGCTGCCTTCCCCTTCCACTTCGGAGGGCTGCTGCTGCGCCCCGGCGGGGTTGGAGTTCTTCAGCTGGTCCTTGCGATCCATGGCGGTCTCCTTGCGATTGATCGCCCGGGTGCTGCAAGGCCCGTGCCTAGAACTTTCGGGCACGCTCCATTTCGCTGATCCGCCCGCGCATGAGCGTGATGGTGGTGACGAAGGGGTCGGAAACGGTCGGCATGTACGTCAGCCGGTCGAAGGAGCGGTCGCGGCTCTGCACGTCGGGCGGGCCGGCGATCGCGAGGACCTCGCCTTCGGTCATGCCGCGCTGGAGCGAGATGTACTTGCGGAACTCGAGGCCCCTCGCCGGGGGCGGGGCGAGCGCCACGCGCTCGGCGGTGAGCTGCGCGTCGAGCACGTCGCGGCGCGCCTGGCGCGCTTCCATGCGCTCGCCCTGGCAGCGCAGGGAGTGGCATTCCGTGGTGTCGACGGACGGCGGCCCCGGCTGGGCGTGGATTGCCAGCTTATCCGCCTTCGCCGCTTCCGGCGGCGGGTTGTTCGAGTAGTGGACCGTGCCCCGGGCGTCGATCCAGCGGTAGACCTGCGCGTGCGCCGGGGCGATCGCGAGGAGCAGGGCGAGGAGGAGCAGGCGCATGGTCGCCAAGCTAGCGCCGGGTCCCGCGGCCGTCCATCGCTTTTACTTCCTGTTACGAGTAGCGGCCGAGCCGGACCATCGTCGTCCCCGGCTTGAGGTGCCGCAGCGAGGGCATCACCAGCACGCAGTCGTCGTACGGGGTGCGCCAGGTGTGGTCCCCGTCGGTCGCCACGACCGAGCCCTTCTTCGGCAGCACCTCGAGCCCGGTGAACGGCGCGCTGAACCGGAAGGCGGCGCTCTTCGCCACGACCGCTTCGGTCACGCGGATGACCCGCTGAACGCCCGGATTTTCTATCCTGATATTTTTTTCCATCCACGAAGATGGGGCGATCCCCACAGCGCCGAGAAAGCGGGCCAGCGCATGGATGGCCACGTCGGCGGCGCGCTTCTCCCAGTGCTGGCCGCATTCGATCAGGACCGCGGCCTTCGGGCTGGCGGGGTCGCCGAAGCCGCCGCGCTCGATCATGCGCAGGCCGGCGGGGTGGCCGGTGTCCAGCAGCAGGTCGCCCGGGACACCCATGCGGCGCGACAGCGCCACGGCCTTGGCGCCGCCCTTCTGCTCCACGGCGCAGACCATGATCGGGCGGCAGGGCTCGTGCATCGAGTGGATGTCGAGCAGGAAGTCGGCGGAATCCACGAACGGGCGCAGCTCGCGCGCGCGGCGCAGCTCGACCGAATCCCGGCTCGCGTCGAGCGCCTCGTCTGCCAACACGCGGTTGTAGTCCTCGTCGACGTAGCGCGAGCGGTCCGGGTCGTCGTAGTCGAAGCGCTTGAACGCCTCCACGTTGGCGAACGCCACGATGAGCCTGCCCTTCGCGGGGGTAAACGAATCGCGGAGAAGGTCGTCCAGCGCGATCGCACCGCAGATCTCGTTGCCGTGGGTCAGCGCCTGGACCATGACCGTCGGCCCCGGCTTTCCGGAATCCCGGACGTGCACGTAGTCGACGCCGGCGTTTCCCTGGCGGTACGGCGAGAGGTCGGGCGGGCGCAGGTCGATGCGGTGGTGGTCAGCCATTCACGTAGTCCTTCAGGGAAACGAGCAGGTCGCGCAGGTCGGACTGGAGCTTCGCGAAGCCCGCGTTCTTCTCCAGCGTGTCTTCGTCCATGTACAGCCGCTTGGCGATCTCGACCTGCAGGCTGTGGCGGCCCGCGCCCGGATTCGAGTACGCGCGCACCAGCTCGACGCCTTTGTAGGGATCGTTCACCATGACGTCGTAGCCCATCTCGACGAGGCGCGCGCGGACGAACGCCGTGAAGGCGGGCTCGCAGGTCGTGCCGTCGCGGTCCCCGAGCACGAAGTCGGCGCGCGGCCGCCCTTCCCCGTCGTCGCTCTGCTTTCCGGCCACCGAGCGCATGGAATGGCAATTGATGTGGAAGACCTTTCCGCTCTTTCGGTGAACGTTGTCGAGAAGGGTCCGCAGGGCCGCATGGTAGGGCTCATGGCAGCGATCGATGCGCAGACGCACTTCGTCCGGCTTCAGGCGCCGCGCATAGATCGGGCGGCCGTCCTCGAGCGTGCGCCAGACGAGGCTCTTGCCGATGCGCGCCTTGCCGCTGGGCACGTACGCCCAGGGCCACGCGCCGTCGAGCAGGTCCGGGTCGATGTCGCCGGCGTGCCGATTGGGATCGAGGTAGGTGCGCGGGAAACGCGCGGCGAGGAGCGGCATGCCCAGCGAAGGCGCCGCGCCCCACAGCTCGTCGACGTAGACGTCCTCGCCCTCACGCAGCTCGCGCTCGGTCACGCAGGCATCGAAGTCCACCGGGAAGTCGTGGCCCGAATGCGGCGAGTCCAGCACCAGCGGGCTCTCCGCGGTGCCGGCGAGGTCAAGGACCTTCATTGAGGTGGCAGGCGGCGTGGCGCTTCGGCGCGATCTCTCGCAGCGGCGGCGCCTCGACCCTGCACTTCGGCAGGGCGTGCGGGCAGCGCGGATGGAAATGGCATCCCGGTGGCGGCGCGAGCGGCGAAGGGATCTCGCCGTGGATGGGCGCGTAGGCGCGCCTGCGCCGCTCCAGGGTCGGGACCTCGGCGAGGAGCGCCTGCGTGTAGGGATGATTCGGCTTCGCGAACAGCTCCTCCGCCGGCGCGGACTCCACGACCCTGCCGAGGTACATGACCACGACGCGGTCGGAGAGGTGGCGCACCACGCCGAGGTCGTGGCTGATGAAGAGGTAGGTCAGGCCGAGCGCCTGGCGCAGGTCCATGAAGAGGTTCAGCACCTGCGCCTGGATCGAGACGTCGAGCGCCGCGACCGCTTCGTCGCAAACGAGGAGCTCGGGCTTCACCGCGAGGGCGCGCGCGATGCCGACGCGGGCGCGCTGCCCGCCGGAGAACTGGTGCGGGTAGCGGCGCGCGAACGAAGCGTCCAGGCCGACCTGGCGCAGCAGCCCGGCGACATAGCCGGACGCCGCCTTCTTCTCGACCAGGCCGTGGAACACCGGCGCCTCGCCGACGATGTCCTCCACGCGCATGCGGGGATTGAGCGAGGCATAGGGGTCCTGGAAGATCATCTGGATCCCGGGCCGGAGCCCGGTGCCGACGGCGATCTTCTCGCCCTTGAAGCGCACCTCGCCCTCGGTCGGCTCGTGCAGCCCGCAGGCGAGCCTGCCGAGCGTGGACTTGCCGCAGCCCGATTCACCGACCAGGCCGACCACCTCGCCGTGCTTCACGTCCAGCGTCACGCCGTCGACTGCGCGCACGGTCGGCGCGTCGATGCGGGCGCCGAGGCCGCGGGCGAGCTTCTCGACCGCGTCGAGCCGGCGCGAGAACCGCTTGGAGACGTTACGCAGTTCGAGCATGGGGATGGTGGCAGCGCACGCGGCCGACCAGCTCCGGCATCGTCGTGCAGCGCCCGCTCGCCTTGGGGCAGCGCTCGCGGAACGAGCAGCCCGGCGGCAGACGGAGCATCGAGGGCGTCATCCCGGGGATCTGGCGCAGCGCGCGGCCCGAGGCGTTGTTGGCGGGAACGGATTCGAGCAGGCCGCAGGTGTAGGGATGGCGCGGCGCGTCGAGGATGTCGGCGACCGCGCCCTCCTCGACGATCCGGCCGGCGTACATCACCGCGACGCGGTCGGCGAGCCCGGCGATGACCGCGAGGTCATGGGTGATCCAGATGAGCGCCGCGCCCGACTCGCGCACGAGCTTCTGCATCTCGTAGAGGATCTGGCCCTGCACCGTGACGTCGAGCGCGGTGGTGGGCTCGTCGGCGATGACGAGGTCGGGCCCGTGCAGCAGCGCGATCGCGATCGCCACGCGCTGGCGCATCCCGCCCGAGAACTGATGAGGATAGCTCGCGAGCCGTGCTTCCGGGTCGGCGATGCCGACCCTGCGCAGCGCTTCCACGCATCTTGTCCGCGCCGCATGCCTGGCGACTTGCTCATGGGCGAGGATCGTCTCCACCATCTGGGTCTCGATCGACAAGACCGGGTTGAGGGTCATCATCGGGTCCTGGAACACCATCGCGATGCGCTTGCCGCGCAGGCGGCGCAGCGCCTCCTCCGGCAGGCCGACCAGCTCCTGGCCCTGGAAGCGCACGCTGCCGCCGGCGATGCGCCCGGGCGGGTCGATCAGGCCGAGGATGGAAAAGCCGGTCACCGACTTCCCCGAGCCCGACTCGCCCACCAGCCCGAGGATCTCGCCCTTCTCCAGGGAAAACGACACCCCGTTCACCGCGCGCAGCACGCCCTCGCGCGTCCGGAACTCGGTGACGAGGTCGCGGACTTCCAGCACGCTCATCGGGAGAGCCTGGGGTTCAGCAGGTCGCGCAGCTGATCGCCCACCAGGTTGATCGCTAGGATGGTCAGCAGGAGCGCGATGCCGGGGTAGACGCTTATCCAGTACTTCCCCGACATCAGGAACTCGTAGCCATTCGCGATCAGCAGGCCGAGCGAGGGCTCGGTGGCCGGCAGGCCGAGGCCGAGGAACGAGAGCGTCGCCTCGAGCGCGATCGCATGCGCGACCTGCACGGTCGCGACGACGATCAGGGGCGGCAGCGCATTCGGCAGCAGGTGCTTCAGGACGATGCGCCAGGGCGATAGGCCGAGGCCGCGCGCCGCCTCGATGTACTCCTTGTTGCGCTCGACGAGCGCCGCCGGGCGCGCGGTGCGCGCGTAGTACGCCCACTGCACGGTCACGAGCGCGATGATGATCTTGTCGACGCCCTTGCCGAGCACGGCGAGCAGGATCAGCGCGACCAGGATGGCCGGGAAGCCGAGCTGGATGTCGACGATGCGCATCAGGATCTGCTCGAAGCGCCCGCCGGCGTAGGCGGCGACCACCCCGAGGAGCGCGCCGATGGTGAGCGCGATCAGGCCGCTCGCGACGCCGACATAGAGCGACACGCGCAGGCCGTACATGATCGCCGAGAGCATGTCCCGCCCCTGCCCGTCGGTGCCGAGGAGGTAGCGCTTGCCGCCCATGCCCTCCTCGCCCGGGGCGAGGCGCGAGTCGAGCAGATCGAGCTTCGCGAGGTCGTACGGATTCTGCGGCGCGAGCACCGGCGCGAGCAGCGCAATCGCGATGACCGTGAGCAACAGGACCAGGCCGGCGACGGCGATCCGCGACGCCAGGAAATCGGCGGCGAAGCGCCGCCAGGGCGACTCGACGGGAGCGGGAATGCCGAGGACGGCGGCCATCAGCCTTTCGCCTCGGAAAGCCGCACGCGCGGGTCGAGCAGCGTGTAGAGCAGATCGACCACGAGGTTGATCATGATGAACATGAACACCGTGACCATCAGGTAAGCGACGACCACCGGCCGGTCGAGCTGGAAGATCGAGTCGATCACCAGCTTGCCCATCCCCGGCCAGGCGAAGATGGTCTCGGTGACGATGGCGAACGCGATCACCGACCCGAGCTCCAGCCCGATGACCGTGACGAGCGGGATCATGATGTTCTTCAGGAGATGCACGCCGATGACGCGCACGCGTGGCAGGCCCTTGGCGCGCGCGAACTTCACGTAATCGAGCAGCGACTGCTCGCGCACCTGCGCGCGCGTGAGGCGGATGATGAGCGAGAGCTTGAAGAGCGCGAGGTTGATCGCCGGCAGGAGCGCATACTTCAGGCCTTCCCAGTGGAAGATGGACACGTGCAGGCCGAGGAATTCCTGCGTCGGGCCGCGGCCCGTGGAGGGCAGCCATCCCAGCTCGACCGCGAAGACGAGGATCAGGACCAGGCCGACCCAGAACGTCGGCAGGGAGAAGCCGAGGATCGAGCCGGCCATGATGCCCTTGCTGATCCTGCTGCCCGGCCGCAGGCCCGCATAGAGGCCGAGGGGAATTCCCAGGCCGACGGAGATGACCATCGCGAGGAAGGCCAGCTCCAGCGTCGCCGGCATGCGCTCCAGGATCACCTCCATGGCGGAGCGGCCGAAGACGAAGGACGTGCCGAGGTTTCCGGTCACCGCGCCGCGGACGAAGATCCAGTACTGCTCGAGCACCGGCTTGTCCAGGCCGAGCGCCTTCGCAGTGCGGTCCTTCTCGATCTGGTCGGCGTTCGGGTTGACCAGGATCTCCACCGGGTCGCCGACCAGGTACAGCCCGCCGAAGACGAGCGCGGACGTGACGGCCAGGACGAGCAGCGTCTGGGAGAGCCGCCGCAGGATGTAGACCGTCACGGCCCGCCTACCTATTTGCCCGGCCGGACCTCATGCGCCAGGGTGTACTGGTCGGCCCTCGCCTTGTAGGTGATGCCCTTGCGCGTGGCCCAGGTGCTCACCTCGTAGTGGACCGGGATCAGGCCCTGCAGCTCTCCCACGGCCTTCTCCGTCGCCGCGGCGAGCATCAGGCCGCGCTTCGTGTCGTCGATGGTGGTCAGCGCGGTCTCGATGATCGCGTCCACGCCGGCGTCGGAGAAGCGGCCGCGATTCGCGCCGCCGATCCCCTTGGCGGTGTCGAACGTGCCGAGCAGCGAGCGCAGCGGCGAGCTGTTCTCGCCGGTCTCCGCGCCCCATCCCGCGAGCAGGAAGGAGAACTCCAGCTTCGAGCCGCGCGAGAAGAACACGGCGGAGGGCATCGCCTCGACCTTGGTCGGGATCCCGCCGCGGGTCAGGAACTGCGCGACCGCCTGGGCGATCTTCTCGTCGTTGATGTAGCGGTTGTTCGGCGTGTGCAGGGTGAGGCCGAAGCCGTTGGGGTAGCCCGCCTCGGCGAGGAGCTTCTTCGCACCTTCCGGGTCGTAGGGGTCCGCCTTCAGGCGCTTGCTCGTGCCGAAGAAGGTCTCGGGCAGGAGCTGCCCGGCCGGCTGCGCCTGGCCTTCCATGATCCGCGAGGCGATCGCCTTGCGGTCGATCATCCTGGACATCGCCTTGCGCACGCGCGGGTCGCGCAGCGGGTTCGCTTCCATCGGCTTGCCCGCCGCGTCGGTCACGAACGGCGAGCCCTTCTCGCGGTTCGAGTCGAGATGCAGGTAGATGACGCGGTTCGAGACGACCGACGCGAGCGAGACGCGCTTGTCCTTGGACAGGTGCGGGATGTCCGCCGTCGGCACCGCCTCGATCATCTGCACGTCGCCCGCGAGGAGCGCCGCCACGCGCGCCGCCGAGTTCGTGATCATGCGGTAGCGCACCTTCGGAAACGCGGGCTTCGCGCCCCAGTACTTGTCGTTCTGCACGAAGACCACCCGGTCGCCTGCCACGTACTCCGCAAAGCGGTACGGGCCGGTGCCGATCATCGCCTTGCCGGAGTTGAAGTCCTCCGTCTTCCCAGTTTCCGCGACCGCCTTCGGCACGATGTGGATCGAGACGATGTCGTTCGGCAGCAGCGGATGCGGCCTGTCGGTGACGAAGCGCAGCGTGTGCCGGTCCACCGCGGTGGCCTGCTTGATCGGCCGCGAGTAGATGGCGAAGGACGCCGGGCTGTTCGGCACGTTCGGCACCCGCTTGAGCGTGGCGATGACGTCGTCGGCGGTGAAGTCCGTGCCGTCGTGCCACTTCACGTTGCGGCGCAGCTTGAACTCCCAGGTCTGGTCGTCGAGCGCCTTCCAGGACTCGGCGAGCCCGGGCTGCAGGCGCTGCTGGTCGTCCATCTTCGTCAGCGTCTCGAAGACGTGCTTGGAGAGGCTGTTGTTCGGGCCGAGGTTGTGGAAGTGCGGGTCGAGGGTCGAGTTCGGCGTGGACAGGCCGATGACCAGGTCCTTCTGCTGCGCCGCTGCCGGGATCGCGCAGATCGCGATCAGGGCCAACAGTAGTCTTTTCATTCGCCCCCCTAGGAGAAGCGAAGAATAGCACTCAGTCCGCTTCGTCGATCCAGGCGGCCTGGATCGCTTCGAGGATCTTCTCGCCGCAGCGCTTCGGGTCGTCGTCGAAGCCCTCGAGCTCGAGCACCCACTGGTAAAGGTCCGTAAAGCGGATCGCCTTGGGGTCGGTATCCGGGAACTTCTCGGTCAGCGCGATGGCGATGTCGAGGGTATCGGTCCACTTCAAGATTTGTTCCCCCCGCCTTCGCGCTCGTAGTTGATGGTGTACTTCGGGATCTCGATGGTCAGGTCGCGGTCCGCCACCTTCGCCTGGCACGACAGGCGCGAGGTCGCCTCGAGGCCCCAGGCCTTGTCGAGCAGGTCCTCTTCCTTCTCTTCCGCCGGCTCGAGCGCGTCGAAGCCCTCGCGCACCACCACGTGGCAGGTCGTGCAGGCGCAGGACTTCTCGCACGCGTGCTCGATGTCGATGTGGTTCTCCAGCAGCGCGTCGCAGACGGAAGTGCCCGGCCGCACCTCGATCTCCGCGCCCTGCGGACAGAGCGTCGCGTGCGGCAGCACCTTGATCCTGGGCATCGCTACAGGCTTCCGATCTTGCGGCCGGCGAGCGCCTTGCGCACGCCCGCGTCCATGCGCCGCGCGGCGAACGCCTCGGTCGCCTTGTTCAGCGCGTCGACGGCCTTCTTGATCGCCCTGTGGTCTTTCCCTGCAAGGACGGAACGCAGAGCCTGGATGGCTTTGTCGATCGCTTCCTTCTCCTGGGGATCGAGAAGCGCTTCATCTGCATGGACGGCGGATAACGTGGCTTCGATGAGCCGCTGCCCGTCCACCCGGTTCTCGGCGAGCGCGCGGGCATGCACGTCCTCGCGCGCGTGGTCGACCGATTCGCGGAGCATGCGCTCGATGTCGCCGTCGGCCAGGCCGTAGGAAGGCTTGACCGTCACCGACGCCTCGACGCCCGAGGTGGCTTCCTTCGCCGCGACGGACAGCAGGCCGTCGGCGTCCACCTGGAAGGTCACGCGGATGCGCGCGGCGCCGGCGACCATCGGCGGGATGCCCTTCAGCTCGAAGCGCGCGAGCGACCGGCAGTCGGCCACCAGCTCGCGCTCGCCCTGCACCACGTGGAAGCTCATGCCGGACTGCCCGTCCTTGAAGGTGGTGAACTCCTGCGCGCGCCCGGCGGGAATCGTCGTATTGCGGGGAATGATCTTCTCGACCAGGCCGCCCATCGTCTCCAGGCCGAGGGAGAGCGGGATCACGTCGAGGAGGAGCCAGTCCTCGCCCGGCGCCTTGTTGCCGGCCAGGACGTTCGCCTGCATCGCCGCGCCGAGGGCGACGACCTTGTCCGGGTCGAGGTTGTTGAGCGGATCGCGCTTGAAGAATTCGCCCACCGCGCGCTGCACCTGCGGCATGCGCGTCGCGCCGCCCACCATCACGACGCCCTTGATGTCCTCGACGGTGAGCCCCGCGTCGCGCAGGGCCTTGCGCACCGGGACCAGCGTCTTCTGCACGAGCGTATGGGTGATGCTGCAGAACGTCTCCGTATCGATCTTCAGGTCGACCATGTCGCCGGCCGACAGGCGCGCGGTGATCGGCGCTTCGCCGTGGAACGTCAGGTACTCCTTCGCCTCCCGCGACTTCACGAGGAGCGCCCGCATGTCGCGCGGATCCAGGGGAGGAAGCTTCGCCTGCTCGACGGCCCAGCAGAACAGGCGCTGGTCGAAGTCGTCGCCGCCGAGCATGGAGTCCCCGCTGGTCGCCACGACCTCGAACACGCCCTTCGACAGCTTGAGGATCGACAGGTCGAACGTCCCGCCGCCCAGGTCGTAGACCGCGTAGGTGCCCTCGGACGCATTGTCCAGCCCGTACGCGATCGCCGCGGCGGTCGGCTCGTTCAGCAGGCGCAGCACGTTCAACCCCGCGAGCTTGCCCGCGTCCTTCGTCGCCTGGCGCTGGGCTTCGTCAAAATACGCCGGCACCGTGATCACCGCGCCGGTGAGCTCGCCTTGCAGGGATTGCTCCGCACGCTCGCGGAGGGTCCGAAGTATCTCGGCGGAAACCTCCACCGGACTCTTGACGCCCGCCGCGGTGCGGATCTGCACCATGCCGGGCGCGTCGACGAAGTCGTACGGCGCGTTCTCGACGTGCGCCACGTCCTTCAGGCCGCGGCCCATGAAGCGCTTCACCGAGACGATGGTGTTCTTCGGGTCCTCGGACTGCTTCGCCTGTGCCTTGTAGCCCACCTCCGTCTTGCCGCCGGGCAGGTAGCGCACGATGGAGGGCAGCAGGGGCCGGCCGAACGGATCGGGGAGCACCGCGGCGACGCCGCTGCGCACGGTCGCGACAAGCGAGTTCGTCGTGCCCAGGTCGATGCCGACCGCGAGCCGGTGCTCGTGCGGCGCCGGCGACTCGCCCGGCTCGGAAATTTGCAGCAACGCCACTATTCGATCGCTTCGTAGGCCTGGTCGATTTCTTCTTCGATCTTTTGCAGGAACATGAGCTTGCGCACGAGATCTTTCGCTCCTTCGTGATCCTTTCTTGCGTCGATGCTCTCGCCTATCGCGTCCTCCAGTGAGGACTTTTGGGTCGCGAGCTTTTTCTTCAAAGAATCGAGGAAAGCGAAGTCCTTCTTGGCCGTCGCGCCCTCCAGGTCTTCGCGCATCTCGAGCTGCTGTAGGAGGAAGTCGGTGGGCATCTGGGTGTTCGTCTCGAAGGCGACGTCGACGCCGTGCAGCTCGAGCAGGTGCTTTGCGCGCTGCACGGGATCGCGCAGGACGCGGTACGCCTCGTTCACCCGGGTGGTCATCTGCATGGAGGCGCGCCGCTCGGCATCGCCGGCGCTCGCGTGGCGGTCGGGATGGATCAGGGCCTGGAGGTCGCGGTAGGCCTGCTCGAGCGCGGCGCCGTTGACCGCGTAGGCCGGCTCGAGGCCGAACAGCTCGAAGTGGCTCCTGGCGCTAGACGTTGAAGCTCTCGCCGCACCCGCACTCGTCCTTGACGTTGGGGTTCCTGAACTTGAAGCCTTCATTCAGACCTTCGCGGGTGTAGTCGAGCACGGTGCCCTCGATATAGGGCAGGCTCTTGGGATCCACGAGCACCTTCACGCCGTGGCTCTCGAACAGCACGTCCTCCGGGTTCGCCGCGTCGGCGAACTCGAGCTTGTAGGCCATGCCGGAGCAGCCGGACGTGCGCACGCCCAGGCGCAGGCCCACGCCCTTGCCGCGCTTCGCCATGAAGCTCTGGACGTGGCTCGCGGCCTTCTCTGTCAGGGTGACGGCCATCTACTTCCTCTTCTTCTTGTAGTCCTCGACGGCCGCCTTGATCGCGTCCTCGGCGAGGATCGAGCAGTGGATCTTGACCGGCGGGACCGACAGCTCCTCGGCGATCTGCGTGTTCTTGATGCCGGCCGCCTCGTCGAGGGTCTTGCCCTTGACCCACTCGGTGACGAGGGAGCTCGAGGCGATCGCAGAGCCGCAGCCGTAGGTCTTGAAGCGCGCGTCCTCGATGCGGCCGTCGGCGCCGACCTTGATCTGCAGCTTCATCACGTCGCCGCAGGCCGGCGCGCCGACCATGCCGGTGCCGACCGTCTCGTCGCCCTTCTCGAAGGAGCCGACGTTGCGCGGGTTCTCGTAGTGATCGATGACTTTTTCGCTATAGGCCATGGTATTTCCTTAGTGAGCTGCCCACTGGACGGAGTTCAGGTCGACGCCGTCCTTGTACATTTCCCAGAGCGGCGACAATTCTCTCAGTTTCGCCACCTTCCGGCGCAGCAGGTCGGCGGCAAAGTCGACCTGCTCCTGCGTCGTGAAGCGGCCGATGGTGATCCGCACCGAGCTGTGCGCCAGCTCGTCCGAGCGGCCCAGCGCGCGCAGCACGTAGGACGGCTCGAGCGAGGCCGAGGTGCAGGCCGAGCCGGAGGACACGGCGAGGTCTTTCACCGCCATGATCAGCGACTCGCCCTCGACGAAGTTGAAGCTCACGTTCAGGTTGTGCGGGATGCGCCGCTCGAGGTCGCCGTTGACGTAGACCTCCTCGATGTCCTTGATGCTCTCCAGGAGCCGGTCGCGCAGCACCCGGACCTTCGCGTTGTCCTGCGCCATCTCGGCCTTCGCCAGGCGCGCCGCCTCGCCGAAGCCGGCGATCTGGTGCGTGGCGAGCGTGCCGGAGCGGAAGCCCCGCTCGTGCCCGCCGCCGGGGGTCTGCGCCTCGATGCGCACTCGCGGCTTCCTGCGCACGTACAGGGCACCGATGCCCTTGGGTCCGTACATCTTGTGCGCCGTGATGGTGAGCAGATCGGCCTTGAACCTCGCCATGTCGATCTCGACCCGCCCGGCGCCCTGCACCGCGTCGCAGTGGAAGATGATGCCCTTCGCCTTGCAGATCTCGGCGATCTCCCAGACC
>CBDDRX010000155.1:0-6241 GCA_965233165.1 uncultured bacterium
GCGAGGTCCAGCGACTCCACCGTGCCGCGGATGAACTCCGCGTAGGCCAGGGCGGCGAGCCGCGAGGTCGAGACGAGCGTCTCCTCGAGCGCGTAGTGCCCGGCGAGCAGGCCCGGGAACATCCCGGAGTAGACCTGCTGCGGCTCGGGCGCGACCAGGCCGATGCGCGCGCCGTAGAGCGCCTTCTTCGCCAGCTCCCGAAGCGCGACGAGGTGCGCGTGCCCCGCGCCGATCAGCAGGACGCGCTTCACGCGCGCTTCGGCTTGCGCTCTTCGCGCCGGCGAAGCTCTTTGCGCTGCACCTTCCCGGTGGTCGTCATGGGCAGCGCGTCGATGAACTCGATCTCGCGCGGATACTCGTACGGCGCGAGCCGTCCGCGCACATGCTTTTGGATCTCTTCCACCAGGCTTTCGCTTTTCTCGTGTCCCGGCTGCAGGACGATGAAAGCCTTGACGATCGCCCCGCGCGTCTCGTCCGCCTTGCCGATCACCGCCGCGTTCGCCACCGCCGGGTGCTTCACCAGGCAGCTCTCGATCTCCGCCGGACCGATCCGGTAGCCGGCGCTCTTGATCACGTCGTCGCTGCGCCCCTGGTACCAGAGGTACCCGTCTTCGTCCATGCGCCCCTGGTCTCCCGTCGTCGCCCAGTCGCCGATGAACTTGTCCTTCGTCGCCTGCGGATTTCTCCAGTACTCAAGAAAGAAAACCGGATCCTGCTCCCGCTTGATCGCAATTTCGCCCAGCTCTCCTTCAGGGAACTCGCGCCCATCCTCGCCAATGATTGCAACCACATGGCCGGGATACGGCCGCCCAATGGACCCGGGCTTCACGGGCCAGGCGACCTGGCAATTGCCGACGACGTAGTTGATCTCGGTCTGCCCGAACATCTCGTTGATCGTGACGCCCAGCCCCTCCTTCGCCCACTCGAGCACGGTGGTGCCCACGGACTCCCCCGCGCTCATCAGGCTGCGCAGGCCCAGCTTGTACTTCTCCTGCGGGCGCGGCACCGCCTTCATCATCAGCTTGAGCGCGGTCGGGAAGAGGAACGTGCTGGTCACCTTGTACTTCTCGATCAGGGCGTACGCCTTCTCCGCGTCGAACTTGCCGCGGTAGCCGAGGACCGGGATGCCGAAGTACCAGCTCGGCAGCAGCGCGTCGAAGAGCCCGCCCGCCCAGGCCCAGTCCGCCGGCGACCAGAACACGTCGCCGGGCTGCGGGAAGAGGTCGTGCGAGTACACGAAGCCCGGGATGTTGCCGATGATCACGCGATGCGCGTGCAGCGCGCCCTTCGGCGCGCCCGTCGTGCCGCTCGTATAGATGATGAGCGACGGATCCTCGGCCGATGTATCCACGCAGTCGAATGAATCGCTCGCTTTTTCACACAGCGCTTCAAATGAAGTCCCGGCCGCCCCGCCCACGCCGATCACGTGCTTCAGGCTGGGAACCCGGTCCTTCACGGCGAGGAGGTTCGCGATCGTGGTCGGCTCGGCGATCGCCACGCTCGCCTCCGCGTGGTGCAGGCGGTACTCGAGCGCGTCGGGGCCGAAGAGGTGCGAGAGCGGCAGCGCGATCGCGCCCATCTGGAAGAGCGCGATGTAGGCGATCGCCATCTCGGGACGCTGCGGCAGGAGGAGCGCGACGCGGTCGCCCCGCTTCACCCCGAGCGCCGCGAGCCCGTTCGACAGGCGGTTGGCGGCGAGCTGGATGTCGCGGAAGGTCAGCGTCGCCGCGGCGCCGGACTCATCCTCCCAGTACAGGGCGACGCGCGCGGGATCGGCGGCCCACTGGGTGCAGCAGGCCCGGGCGATGTTGAAGCGCTGCGGGACGTCCCAGCGAAAGCTCCGGTAGAGCTCCTCGTAGCGATTTCGCATCGCCGGGATTCTATACTTGAGCCCTATGAGGAAAGCCGAGCCTGTCGCCTATGTGTTCGACGCCTACGGCACCCTGTTCGACGTGCACTCCGTGGTGCAGGCCTGCGATGCCTGCTGGCCCGGGAAGGGAACGCAGCTCTCGCAGCTCTGGCGAACGAAGCAGCTCGAGTACACGTGGCTGCGCAGCCTGATGAACCGCTACGCGCCTTTCTCGCAGGTCACCCTGGATGCGCTCCGTTGGTCGTGCCAGTCCCTCGCCTTGCCGATGGACGAGAAACGCGCGGCAGGATTGATGGATGAGTACCTTCGCCTGAAAACCTACGACGACGTGCCGGCCACCCTGCAGAGGTTGAAAGGCAAGAAGGCGATCCTTTCCAACGGGTCGCCCGACATGCTGGATCCGCTGGTGGAAAACGCCGGGCTGCAGCTCGATGCGGTCCTCAGCGTCGATCCGCTGAAGACCTTCAAGCCGGCGCCGCAGGTCTACGCGCTCGCCGTCGAGAAGCTGGGGAGCCGGGATATCGCGTTCGTCTCCTCCAACTGCTGGGACGCCCTGGGCGCGAAATCCTTCGGCTTCACGGTCTACTGGATCAACCGTACCGGCGCGCCGGTCGACCGGCTGGGCTTCTCTCCCGACGAGATCCTCCAATCGCTGGGCGACCTCAAATGAGAAAAATGGGGTCTGTCCCTATTTTCCGCCTGCCGTGAAGTTCTGCTCCAACTGCGCGGCGCCGGTGGCGCGGCGCGTGCCGCCGGGGGACAGCGTGCCGCGCTGGATCTGCGACCAGTGCGGCGTGATCCACTACCAGAATCCGCTCCTCGTGGTCGGCGCGATTCCCGAGCATCAGGGCCGGCTGCTGCTGTGCCGCCGCGCGATCGAGCCGCGCTACGGCTACTGGACGCTGCCCGCCGGGTTCATGGAGAACGGCGAGACGGTGGCGCAGGCGGCGCAGCGCGAGACGCTCGAGGAAGCCGGGGCGCGGATCGAGCTCGGCGCGGCCTTCAGCATGATCTCGGTGCCGTACGTGAACCAGGTCCACGTCTTCTACCTCGCGCGCCTGCTCGACCTCGATTTCGCGCCGGGCGAGGAGACGCTGGAGACGCAGCTCTTCGACGAGGCCGAGATCCCGTGGAAGGACGTGGCGTTCCGCACCGTCGGCCTCACGCTCAAGCGCTGGCTCGCCGATCGCGCCGCCGGCCGCTTCGGCTTCCACGCCGAAGATATTTCCGCCGGTTAAGGTATGCTTCCCCGGTCCATCCGGGGAGGAGACATGAGAACAATTGTTGCAGTCCTGCTGGTCCTGTTCGCCCCGCTCGCGGGCGCGGCGGAGCCGGCGAAGATCGACGGCGCCAACACGGCCTGGCTGCTCACCGCCTCGTGCCTCGTGCTGTTCATGACGCTGCCGGGCCTGTCCCTCTTCTACGCCGGCCTCGCGCGCGCCAAGAACGTCCTTTCGATCCTCATGCAGTGCTTCTCGATCACCTGCATGGTCACGATCGCCTGGGTGGTGGTCGGCTACAGCATCGCGTTCGGCGACGGCGGCGCCTCCAACGCCTGGTGGGGCGGCCTGGGCAAGTCGTTTCTCGCCGGCCTGGACGTGAAGGCGGTCAAGGGCAGCATTCCCGAGACCGTGTTCGCCATGTTCCAGATGACCTTCGCGATCATCACGCCGGCGCTGGTGGTCGGCGCCTACGCCGAGCGCGTGCGCTTCTCGGCGATGCTGGTCTTCAGCCTGCTCTGGCTGCTCTTCGTCTACTGCCCGATCGCGCACTGGGTCTGGGGCGACGGCTGGCTGCAGAAGATGGGCGTGATGGACTTCGCCGGCGGCCTGGTGGTGCACCTGAACGCGGGCATCGCCGCGCTCGTCTGCGCGGTCGTGCTCGGGCGGCGCCGCGGCTTCCCGGACACGCCGATGCCGCCGCACAACATGACGATGGTCGTCACGGGCGCGTGCATGCTCTGGTTCGGCTGGTTCGGCTTCAACGCGGGCAGCGCGCTCGCCGCCGACGGCGCCGCCGGGATGGCGATGCTGGTCACGCATATCGGCGCGGCCAGCGGCGCCCTCGCCTGGATGCTCTGCGAGTGGGCCCGTTACGGCAAGCCCTCGGTCCTCGGCATCGTCACCGGCGTGGTGGCGGGCCTCGGCACCATTACCCCGGCCTCCGGCTTCGTCGGCCCGCTGGGCGCGATCCTGATCGGCGGCATCGCCGGCGTCGTCTGCTTCTTCGCCACGAACTACATGAAGCGCACCCTCAACGTGGACGACTCGCTCGACGTCTTCCCGGTCCACGGGGTGGGCGGCATCCTCGGGACGCTGCTCACCGGCATCCTGGTGGCGAGCTACTTCGGCGGCATCGGCTACCCCGAGAACCAGACGATGGGCGGCCAGTTCACCGTGCAGCTGATCGGCGTGCTGGCGGTGGCGGCCTATTCCGGCATCCTGACCTTCGTCCTGCTCAAGCTCACCGACCTGGTGTCGCGCCTGCGCGTCACCGCGGAGGAGGAATCGGAAGGCCTCGATACTGCCCTGCACAACGAGAAGGGCTACAACCTCTAGAGTTGCCGACTCGCATAGCGGGTTGGCAATTCTTGTCTACTCCGGTAGGTTGTGTTCGGATGGAACGCCGCGACTTCATCAAGTACTGCGCGGCCTCCGCCGCGGCCGGCGGGGTTCCCGCCCTGGCCGCGGATGCGAGGCCGCAGCTCTATGGGCGGGTGCAGCTCGTCGACGAGAAGGGCAAGCCGGTCCTCGCGAAGGCGATTCCCGCCAACCGCAACCTCATCTTCCACTACCCGTACGAGTCGACGCCCTGCTTCCTGCTGAACCTCGGCAAGCCGGCCAAGGCCTCGGCGCAGCTCAAGACGGCGGACAACCAGCCGTATGAATGGCAGGGCGGCGTCGGCGCGGCGCGCTCGGTCGTCGCCTACTCGGCGATCTGCGCGCACCGCTTGTCGTACCCGACGAAGGACATCAGCTTCATCAGCTACCGTCCGGGCAAGAGCGTCGCGAGCAGGCACGCGGCGGTGATCCACTGCTGCTCCGAGCACAGCCAGTACGACCCGGCCGAAGGCGCGCGCGTGCTCGCCGGCCCGGCGCCGCAGCCGCTCGCCGCGATCCTGCTCGAGCACGACGCGGCCTCCGACGCCCTGTTCGCGGTCGGCACGCTCGGCGGCGAGATGTTCAACGAGTTCTTCGCCAGGTTCGAGTTCCGCCTCGCCCTCGAGCACAACGGCAGCCCGAAGCGCGCAGTCGCCGGCCAGTGCGTCGTCCGGGAGCTCGACAACTACTGCAGGCAGCAAGTGAAGTGCTAAAGCTGATTCGACCGGACGAGCCCTTCCCTCCGGTCGAAAAAGCGCTGAAAAAGCCGAACGGCCTGCTGTGCGCGGGCGCCGATCTCTCTGTGGAGCGCCTGCTCGCCGCCTACCGGCAGGGGATCTTCCCCTGGTACTCGCAGGGCGAGCCGGTCCTGTGGTGGTCCCCGGACCCACGCATGGTGCTCTACTGCGAGGAGCTGAAGGTGGCTCGCTCCCTTGCGAAGAACCTGCGGAACAAGGGCTACGAGCTGCGCATCGACAGCGCCTTTGCCCGGGTCCTCGAGGGCTGCGCCGCGCGGGAGGAGACCTGGCTCGGGGAGCGGATGCAGGCCGCCTACCTCGCCCTGCACCGCGCCGGGCATGCCCGCAGCTTCGAAACATGGCGGAACGGCGAGCTGGTCGGCGGGCTCTATGGAGTGATGATCGGGCGCATGTTCTACGGCGAATCCATGTTTTCCCGGGCCACCGACGCCTCCAAGGTGGCCCTGGTGCACCTTGTCGATTTCCTGCGACAGCGCAACTGCCCGCTGATCGACTGCCAGATGAGCACCCCGCTGCTCGCCTCGCTCGGCGCCCGGGAAATTCCGCGCCGCGCTTTCTTGCGCGCCCTGTCGGCGTTGGTAAACTAAAACCGTGTCGCGGCTCAACGACCTGCCCCACGCCGTACTGCAGTTCTACGTGACGGCGCCCTACCCCTGCAGCTACCTGCCGGACCGGATGGCGCGCTCGCAGGTCGCCACCCCGAGCCACCTGATCAACACCGA
Source organism: uncultured bacterium (assembly GCA_965233165.1). Taxonomy (GTDB): domain Bacteria; phylum Pseudomonadota; class Gammaproteobacteria; order Burkholderiales; family SG8-39; genus SCGC-AG-212-J23. The sequence goes on from CBDDRX010000155.1 coordinate 5,951, forward strand.
GCTGTACGGCGACCTGGTCAAGGCCGGCTTCCGCCGCAGCGGCATCTTCACCTACCGCCCGCACTGCGACAGCTGCCGCGCCTGCGTGCCGGTGCGCATCCCGGTCGCCGACTTCGACGAGAGCCGTTCGCAGCGCCGGGCGTGGAAGCAGCACGAAGGCCTGACGGCGCACGCGCAGCCGCTCAAGTTCCGGCTCGAGCACTACGCGCTCTACCTGCGCTACCAGTCCAAGCGCCATTCCGGCGGCGGCATGGATAACGACAGCCGCGACCAGTACTCGCATTTCCTGCT
>CBDDRX010000156.1:0-8752 GCA_965233165.1 uncultured bacterium
CCCCTGGAGCGTGATCAATGCGAACCCGAGCGGCAGGAAGATCTTCACCGGCCAGCGCAGCAGCCCGCCGGCGTTCGCGGAAACCTCGCCCTGCGCCCAGGAGTTGTAGAAGACCGGCCAGGAGAGGTAGGCGAGGATCACGGTCGCCGGCAGGAGGAACAGGATGAAGCCGAAGATGTCGATGCCGATCTGGGCGCGCGTCGGCACGTTGGCGTAGACGATGTCGACGCGCACGTGCTCGTTGCGCCGCAGGGTGTAGGAGGCGCCCAGCATCACGACCGCGGCGAACATGTACCACTGGATCTCCAGCCAGGCGTTGGAGCTGATGCTGAAGGCGTAGCGCGAGAAGGCGTTGCCCGCGCTGATCAGGCAGGAGAGAAGCACCAGCGCGTCGGCGATGCCGCCCAGGCGCGCGTTCAGTGCATCGATCGCGCGCGACAGCGCGAGCAGGCCGTGCATGTGCGCTGCCTACTTGCCGAACTGCTTCTGCAGGTCGTCGACTTCCTGCTTGTCCTCGGCCGCCTGCTCCTCGGCGCTTTCCTCGCCTCCTTCACCCTCCAGCGGCGGAATGACGATCTCGACGCTCGCGGGGTCGACGGTGCTCTTGTCCAGCCCGCTCAGGACGAGCTGCGGGAAGGCGATCAGGATGCCGACCATGATGCACTGGATGACGACGAACGGCACCGCGCCCCAGTAGATCTGGCCGGTCGTCACCGGCAGGATGCGCTGGGAGGTGATCTTGTCGACGTACTCCTTCGAGGGTGCGACGCTGCGCAGGTAGAAAAGCGCGAAGCCGAACGGCGGGTGCATGAACGACGTCTGCATGTTGTCGCCGAGCAGCACGCCGAACCAGATCAGGTCGATGCCCAGCTTCTCCGCCACCGGCGCGAGCAGCGGGATCACGATGAACGCGAGCTCGAAGAAGTCGAGGAAGAACGCGAGCAGGAAGACGAGGATGTTGACCAGGATCAGGAAGCCTACCGCCCCGCCCGGAATGCCGGTCAGGAGGTGCTCGACCCAGATGTCGCCGTTCACCGCGCGGAAGGTGAGGCTGAACACCGTCGCGCCGACGAGGATGAAGATGACGAAGGAGGTGAGCTTCGCCGTCGAGTTCATGGCCTGCCGCAGGAGCGACCAGTTGAGCCGGCGGTTGATCAGCGCGAGCGCGAGCGCCCCGGTGGCGCCCATCGCGCCGCCTTCGGTCGGCGTGGCGATGCCGAGGAAGATGGTGCCGAGGACGAGGAAGATGAGCGCGAGCGGCGGGATCATCACGAGCAGGACGCGCGTGAGCAGCTTCCACCCGCGCAGCGTGCGCGCTTCGGGCGGCAGGGCCGGCGCCCGCTCCGGGCTGAAGGTGGCCCGCATGAACACATAGCCGACGTACATCGAGGTGAGGACGAGGGCGGGGAAGATGGCCCCGGCGTACATGTCGCCCACCGAGCGGCCGAGCTGGTCGGCGAGGATGATCAGCACCAGGCTCGGCGGGATGATCTGCGCCAGGGTGCCGGAAGCGGCGATCACGCCGCTCGCGAGCCGCCGGTCGTAGCCGTAGCGCAGCATGATCGGCAGCGAAATGAGACCCATCGAGATGACGGAAGCCGCCACCACGCCGGTCGTCGCCGCGAGCAGCGCGCCGACGAAGATCACCGCATAGGCGAGGCCGCCGCGCACCGTGCCGAACAGCTGGCCCACGGTGTCGAGCAGGTCCTCGGCCATGCCGCTGCGCTCGAGGATGAGGCCCATGAAGGTGAAGAACGGCACCGCGAGCAGCGTGTCGTTCGCCATGATGCCGAAGATCCGCTCGCCCAGCGCCTGGAACAGCTCCGGGCTGAGCAGGCCGAGCTCGAAGCCGACGAAGCCGAAGAAGATGCCGAGCGCGGAGAGCGCGAACGCGACCGGGTAGCCGAGCAGCAGGAACACCACCAGGCACAGGAACATGATGGGCGCGATGTACGCGGTGATGAACGCGCTCATTTGCCGGCCTCCTGCGCCTTCAGCAGCTCGAGCGCCGGGTCTTCGTGCTCCTCCATGGTGTCGGGGAGCAGGCCGCGCAGCTGCGCGATTCGCTTGATCAGCTCCGACAGGCCCTGCAGGGAGAGGAGGAAGAAGCCGACGGGAATCATCAGCCGCGCCGGCCAGCGGATCAGGCCGCCGGCGCTCGCCGAGACCTCTCCGCTGTTCCAGGCGTTCATGAACGGCGGCCACGACGACCACATGATGTACAGCGACATGGGAAGGAGGAAGAACAGCGTGCCGAAGACGTCGATCCACAGGCGCGTGCGCCGGCTGAACAGGGAGGAGATGATGTCGATGCGGATATGCTCGTTGTGCAGGAGGGTGTAGCCTGAGCAGAAGAGGAAGACCGCGGCGAACAGGTACCACTGCAGCTCGAGCCAGGCATTGGAAGCCATGTTCAGCGCATAGCGCGAGATGGCGTTGGCCGAGCTGATCAGCACCATGGCGAGGATCAGCCAGTAGACGAGGTGGCCGATGCGCTCGTTCAGCTTGTCGATCGCGCGCGACAGGGCAAGCAATGCATTCATGCTGCGATGTCCTCCCCCTTTTGACGCGCGGCTAGGCCGCGGCGTGCGTGCCCGTCCGGGCGGCCTCGCGCATCCTCAATGCGCGTTCCTGCACTGCTGCATGCAGCTTCGGCTTGTAGCCTAGCGCAAAGAACGCTTCCGCGCAGAGGAAGATCGGCGCGATGAAGATCTGGAACAGGTTGTCCGCGAGCGCGGGCTTGCGGCCCTCGAAGGCGTGGCCGACGAGCTGGATGATCCAGCCGCCGGCGAACAGCGCCGCGAATCCGGCCCAGCCGGCGAGCGTGCCCTGGCGGGCGATCCAGTCCGCGGCGAGCAGGAAGGCGATGGTGACGGCCGAGGTGGCGATCGCGAGCGGCACGTCGAGGAAGAAGTAGTAGGCGAGCACCACGGCGGCGAAGGCCATGGCGCCGGTGATCTCGAAGCCGCCGACGTCGAGGCGCAGCCATGCGAGGGGAATGAACAGCGACACGATGATCATCGGCACGCCGACGAAATGCGTCGCCTTGTTGCGCGCGTCCTGGTGGTACGCCGCGTAGAACGACATCTGCTCCTCGAGCGTCTTCACCGTTCTCCTCCTCAGGATGCGGTTGCGCCGGCAGGCCGAGCCTGCAAAAACACTATAATTCAGGATTTTAACCGCACTCCATGATGGTCACGCACGGTTTTCTGCCTGCGTTCGCAGGCCGCGGCTGGGCCGTGACGATCGGCAACTTCGACGGCGTGCACCGCGGCCATCGCGCGCTGCTCGACCGGGTGAACGCCAGGGCGCGCGAACTCGACATCGGCTCCTGCGTGCTCACCTTCGAACCCCATCCACGCGAGTACTTCTCGCCGCAGTCCGCGCCGCCGCGCCTCACGCGGCTGCGCGACAAGCTCGCGCTGCTTGCGGCGGCCGGCGTCGGACGGGTCCATGTGGCGCCTTTCGGGGCGCGCCTTGCATCGCTGTCAGCCGCCGAGTTCATCGACACCATCCTGGTGCGCGGCCTGCGGGCCCGGTCGCTCGCGGTCGGCGGGGATTTCCGCTTCGGCAAGGGGCGCACGGGCGACCTGGCCATGCTGCGTTCCGCAGGGCTGGAGGTCGACGCGATTCCGGACGTGGTCGACGGCGAGCGGATCTCGAGCTCCGGCGTGCGCGCTGCGCTGCAGGCGGGTGACCTGGGGCGCGCCGAGGCATTGCTCGGCCACCCGTACTTCATCAGCGGGCGGGTAGTCCGCGGGGCCGGCCTGGGCCGCGAGCTCGGCTGCCCGACCGCGAACATCCCGCTGCGCCGCCCGCCGCCGCTCTCGGGCATCTTCGTGGTGCGCGTCGAGGGCCTGGGCAACGGCGTCGCGAGCCTGGGCTTGCGCCCGACGGTGAATCCGGTGCCCTCGCCGCTGCTGGAAGTGCACCTGCTCGACCTCGCGGCCGACTTGTATGGCCGCTGCCTCGAGGTCCGCTTCCTCGCGAAGCTGCGCGACGAGGCGAAGTACGCCGACCTGCCTGCCCTGAGGGAAGCGATCTCAACCGACGTGCGCAACGCGCGCGAATACTTCCGGAACAATGGCTGAATAGAGTGAGTGCGCAACTTGGCTGACTACAAAGACACGCTGAACCTTCCCGATACGCCCTTCCCCATGCGGGGCGACCTCGCGAAGCGCGAGCCCGAATGGGTGAAGCAATGGCAGGAGAAGGGAACGTACCGGCGCCTGCGACAGGTGGCGAAGGGCCGCCCGACGTTCGTCCTGCATGACGGGCCGCCGTACGCGAACGGCGACATCCATATCGGCACGGCGGTCAACAAGATCCTGAAGGACATGGTGGTCAAGTCGAAGTCCCTCGCCGGCTTCGACGCGCGCTATGTGCCCGGCTGGGACTGCCACGGCATGCCGATCGAGGTGCAGATCGAGAAGCAGCACGGCAAGAACCTGCCGCCGGCCGAGACGCAGCGGCTGTGCCGCGCCTTCGCCACGGAGCAGATCGCGCGGCAGAAGGCCGATTTCCAGCGCCTGGGCGTTCTCGGCGACTGGGAGAACCCGTACCTCACGATGGCCTACGGCAACGAGGCCGACGAGATCCGCGTCCTCGGCAGGCTCCTGGCCAAAGGCTATGTCTACCGCGGGCTGAAGCCGGTGAACTGGTGCTTCGATTGCGGCTCCGCGCTCGCCGAGGCCGAGGTCGAGTACGAGGACCGCAAGGACCCCGCCGTCGACGTCGCTTTTCCGCTTTTCAAGGACGACCTCCCGAAACTGGAAGCGGCCTTCAAGGCAAGCGCAGCGAAACAGGTCTTCGCCGTCATCTGGACCACGACGCCCTGGACGCTGCCCGCGAACCAGGCGCTGAACGTCCATCCCGACCTGACCTACCAGCTCGTCGATACCGAGAAAGGGCTCCTCGTCCTCGCGGACGAGTTGCGCGAAGCCTGCCTGAAGCGGTACGGGCTGAGCGGAAGAGTCCTGGGGGAAGCGAAAGGCAAGGCGTTGGAGGGCGTCCGGTTCAGGCACCCGTTCTACGACCGGCTCGCGCCGGTCTACCTCGGCGAGTACGTCACCACCGAGAGCGGCACGGGCGTCGTGCATTCCTCGCCGGCGTACGGCGTGGAGGACTTCGAGTCCTGCCGGCGCTACGGAATGAAGGACGACGAGATCCTCACGCCGGTCATGGGGGACGGGAAATACGTGTCGTCGCTGCCCTTGTTCGGCGGGCTGTCGGTCTGGGAGGCGAATCCCAAGGTCGTGAAGACCCTCGAGGAGAAGGGCGCGCTCCTCGCCGTCGACTGGAAGCACGTCCACAGTTACATGCACTGCTGGCGCCACAAGACGCCGGTGATCCTGCGCGCGACCACGCAATGGTTCGCCTCCATGGACAAGGAAGTCGGGGGAGCGAGCCTGCGCAAGGTGGCGCTGCGCGGGATCGAGAAGACGCAGTTCTTCCCCGGCTGGGGCCAGGCGCGCCTGCACGGCATGATCGCGAACCGCCCGGACTGGACGCTCTCGCGCCAGCGCCAGTGGGGCGTGCCCATGCCGTTCTTCCTGCATAAGGAGACCGGCGCCCTCCATCCGCGCACGCAGGAGCTGCTGGAGGCGGTGGCGAAGCGGGTGGAGCGGGGCGGCATCGAGGCCTGGCAGGCCGTCACGGCGGAAGAACTGCTGGGCGCTGAAAGTTCTTCCTATGAGAAGAGCCGCGACACGCTGGACGTGTGGTTCGACTCGGGGAGCACGCACTTCACGGTGCTGCGCAGCTCGCACAAGGCGGAATCGACCTATCCGGCCGACATGTACCTCGAGGGCTCGGACCAGCACCGCGGCTGGTTCCATTCCTCGCTGCTGACCGCCTGCATGATGGACGGCCATCCGCCGTACCGGAGCCTCCTCACGCACGGCTTCGTCGTGGCGGGCGACGGGCGCAAGATGTCCAAGTCCCTCGGCAACGTCATGGCGCCGCAGAAGATCTCCGGCACGCTCGGCGCCGAGATCCTGCGCCTGTGGGTCGCGAGCACCGACTATTCCGGCGAGCTCTCGATCTCGGACGAGATCCTGAAGCGGGTCGTGGAAGGCTACCGGCGCATCCGCAATACGCTGCGCTTCCTGCTCGCCAATACCTCGGACTTCGACGCGGCGAAGGATGCGGTGCCGGTCGCGGAACTGGTCGAGATCGACCGCTATGCGCTCGCCTTGGCGGCGCGCCTGCAGAAGGACGCCGCGCAGGACTACGCCGGCTACCAGTTCCACCTCGTGGTGCAGAAGCTCCAGGCCTTCTGCTCCGAGGACCTGGGCGCCTTCTACGTGGATATCCTGAAAGACCGTCTCTACACGAGCGGCGCCAATTCGCGGGCGCGCCGCTCGGCCCAGACAGCGCTCCATCACATCACCCAGAGCCTGGTGAAGCTCATGGCCCCCATCCTGAGCTTCACCGCCGAGGAGGCCTGGCAGGTGATGGCTGGCGACGGCGAGAAGAGCGTCTTCTTCGAGACGCTGCATCAGTTTCCGGCGCAGGTCTCGGCGGAAGACCCGCTGATCGCCCGCTGGGGCGAGCTGCGGCAGTTCCGCGAGATCGTGACCAAGCGGCTGGAAGAGAAGCGGGAGCGAAAGGAGATCGGCTCGTCGCTCGCCGCCGAGGTGGAGATCCAGGCGTCCGGGTCCCTGTACGACGTGCTGGCGCAACTGGGCGACGAGCTGCGCTACGTCCTGATTACCTCGCGTGCGAGCCTGCACAGGGCTGAGGGAGCGCCGGTAGCGGTTGAAGTCAAGGCGAGCGAGCACCCGAAGTGCGAGCGCTGCTGGCACTACCGCGCCGACGTCGGGCGCGAAGGCCTGTGCGGTCGCTGCAGCAGCAACCTGAACGGGCCCGGCGAGCAGCGTGTCCACGCGTAGCCGGGCGTGGCGGTGGTTCGCGGTCGCGGCGGCCGTCGTCGTCGCGGACCAGCTCGTGAAATGGCTGGTGCTGGCGAACCTCCGGCCCTACGAGCGGATCGAGGTCACCGGCTTCCTGAACCTGGTGCTGGTCTTCAACAAGGGCGCGGCGTTCAGCTTCCTCGCGCAGGAGTCCGGCTGGCAGCGCCCCGCCTTCATCGTTTTCGCGCTCGCCGCCTCGGTGGTCCTCGGCGTCCTGATCGCGCGCAATCCCGGCAAGACCCTGTTCTGCTCGGGGTTGTCGCTGATCCTGGGCGGGGCGCTCGGCAACGTCATCGACCGCATCCGCTTCGGGCACGTCGTCGACTTCGTCGATGTGCACGCGATGGGCTGGCACTGGCCGGCGTTCAACGTCGCGGATTCGGCCATCACCGTCGGCGCCGCGATCCTGATCTTCGAGTCGTTCCTGCCCCGCGTGAGAAAATAGGCCCGTGGACGTCCTGCTCGCCAATCCCCGCGGCTTCTGCGCCGGCGTCGAGCGCGCGATCGAGATCGTCGAGCGCGCCCTCGAGCAGTTCGGCGCGCCGATCTACGTGCGCCACGAGATCGTGCACAACAAGTCCGTGGTGGACGGCCTGCGCGCCAAGGGCGCGGTGTTCGTCGACGAGCTCGACGAGGTGCCGACCGGCGCCACGGTGATCTTCAGCGCGCACGGGGTGGCGAAGGCGGTGCAGGCCGACGCCGAGCGGCGCGGCCTGAAGGTGTTCGACGCGACCTGCCCGCTCGTGACCAAGGTGCACGTCGAGGTGGCGAAGATGCTGCGCGAGGGCTTCGAGAGCGTCATGATCGGCCACCGCGGCCATCCGGAGTCGGAAGGCACCATGGGGCAGTCAGGCGCCGGCATGCACCTGGTCGAGACGGTCGACGACGTCGCCAGCCTCCAGCCGGAGGGCGGCAAGCTCGCCTACGTCACGCAGACCACGCTTTCGGTGGACGACGCGGCGCTGATCGTCGCCGCGCTGAAGGCGCGCTTCCCGGGCATCCGCGGCCCCAAGCGCGACGACATCTGCTACGCCACCCAGAACCGCCAGGATGCCGTGAAGTTCATGGCGCCGCAGTGCGACGTGGTCATCGTCGTCGGCTCGCCCAACAGCTCGAATTCGAACCGCCTGCGCGAGGTCGCCGAGAACATGGGCGTCGCGGCCTACATGGTCGACAACGCGGCCGACCTGCGGCCCGAGTGGATCGCCGGCAAGCGCCGGGTCGGCATCAGCGCCGGGGCGTCCGCCCCGGAGGTGCTGGTGGAGGAGCTGGTCGCGCGCCTGCGGGCGCTCGGCGCGCAGAGCGTGCGCCCGCTCGAAGGCATCCAGGAGAAGGTCGTCTTCGCGATCCCCCGCGGCCTGGCGGGGCCCGAGGCGCGCTAGGCGCCCGGGCGCGCTTCCCCGCCGGTCGCTACGGGATCAGCTCCCGCCACAGGACGCGCTTGCCGGAGAAGCCGGCGGCCGTGGCCTTGAACTGGACGTTGTCGTCCTTCGTCGGCGTCGGATCGGTCGAGGTGACCACCTCGACGATCGGGTTGCCGTCGATGAACAGGACGTTCAGGCCGACGATCGTCGAGTCGTACTTCACCCCGGCGAGGCCCGGGCTGGCGTTGACCGCGGCGCCGGTGCGGTAGTCGAAGAAGTTCAGCCAGCCGCTTCCGCCCGGCGAGCAGTCGGTGCTCGACGGGACGATCGAGGGTACGAGCAGCGTTCCCTCGACCAGGCGGGCGTCGATGTTGACCCGCTCCCTGCTGTCCGGGAAGTCGATGAACCAGCCGCGGACGATGCCGAAGTCGACCGCGTTGCTGCCGGTGACCGTGGCGGTCGCGTTCGCGGCGC
>CBDDRX010000157.1:0-3473 GCA_965233165.1 uncultured bacterium
CGGCTTTGCTGGCGGGTGATCGCCGGCTCGTCGCCGGTCTTCGCCGCCTTGCGCTTGAGCAGCGCGTTGACCAGCGTGGACTTGCCGACGTTCGGCACGCCCATCACCATCATGCGCACCGGCTTGCCCTCGCGGTGCGGCACGAGCGCGGCGGCGAGGCGCACGACCTTCGCCACGTCGTCGGCGCGCTTGGAGGACATCGCCACCGCGGCCACCTGCTTCTCCTTCGCGAGGTGGCGCACCCAGGCCGCGCTCGCCGCCGGATCGGCGAGGTCCGCCTTGTTGAGGATCTTCAGGCAGGGGCGCTGCTTCTCGCCGCGCAGGCGCGCGATCAGCGGGTTGCTGCTCGCGCCGGGCAGGCGCGCGTCGAGGACCTCGAGCACGACGTCGATCTTGCCCATGGTCTCCGCCGCCTTCTTGCGCGCGGCCGCCATGTGGCCGGGAAACCATTCGATGGCCATGGGCTAGCCGGCGCTCAGCTCGAGCACCCGGCGCCAGTGGCGCGCGAACTCGCTTCCGGCGAAGGCCACCAGGTAGAGGACGAAGAGCACGAGGAGCGCGAGGCCGAGCCATCCGGCCTGCAGCACGAGCTCGCCCACGCCGGTCCCGTGGTCCGCCTTGAGCCAGAGCACCGGAAGCGCCATCGCCGCGAGCGTGGGGAGGAAGGACACCGCATGGCGAAGGAGTTGCATGAGCCAGTTGGGCGCGACCCGGTCCGGCGCGGGGTCGAACCGGCCGAAGATCCATGCCGCGGCGACGTAGGGGAGGCCGGGCAGGCTGGCCGCGGAGAGGTCGAACACATCGCGGGCGCGCGTGCGCTTCGTCGCCCCGCCGACGAAGAAGCGCTGGAAGAAGGTCAGCGTGCCGATCGTGAAGCGCGGCAGGACATAGAACGCGAAGGGGAGCGGGACGAGCGCCGTCCACGCGGCCTGCGGGGCGGCGAGCCGCGCGAGGAGCCAGAAGTATCCGGCGAGGCACGCCAGGCCGGCGCCCCAGAGGACGAGCTGCCACCAGAGCAGGGCCGACATGCTGTCCCGCCAGTGCGCCTTCGCGTCGTCGGAGGCCGGCCGCACCGCCTCTCCCGGCGAGAGCGGGATGACCTTGCCCAGCAGCTTGAGGAAGTTGGCCTTGTCCTGGAAGTACTGCGTATGCGCCGCGCCGATCGAGCGCATGCCACCGGTGCGGATGTAGTGCTGCTGCACGGCGCGCCCCTCGAGGAGGGCCTCGAGCCGTTCCGCGTCCATGCCGAGGTAGGCATCGCCCGTTGGGAACGCCGTGGCGATGGGGTCGAGGTAATTCACCACGTTGATCCACTCGAGCGGCCGCCCGCTCTCGATCGCGCCCAGCGGCTTCCAGCAGAAGTACGTGACCTCGTGCTGGCCGAACGGATCGAAGCGCGCGCCCTTGAAGTCGAGCAGGCGCCACAGCCAGGACACCAGGCCGATCGGCGAGCCGAGGGTGACGACCCGGTCCGGCACGCGGCATCCGCCGCACTCGCCGCGCCAGGCGCTGATGAGGTGGCTGTGCGTCACCACGGTGCCCAGCGAGTGCGCGACGACGATGAACTCGTCGCCGGGCTTCAGCTTCGCCTGGATCGCGCCGACGGTATGGTCGAAGTGCGCCCGGATGAGCGCCGAGCCGTTGCGGTCGAGCGCGAAGGTGGCGATGTCCTCGAAGAAGCGCGTGAAGTCCTCGACGAACGTCCCGACGTACTTGCGCAGCGCCATCGACGGCAGGCCCAGGACCGGGACGGTGGTCGCGACGAGCACGCCGGTCAGCCCCTGCGCCGTGCGCGCGAGCGCTTCATGGCGCCGCAGCTCGGCGTCGTCGAACTTTCCGCGGTCCTCCGCCGGCGGCGCCGCGCGCAGCAGGGCGAGGCGCCGGCGCGCCACGGCGATCGCCAGGTCGAGGCTGACCAGGAGGTGCGTCATGTCGAGCTTCTGGTTCTCGCGCACGACGCCCGCCAGCGCCGAGTAGTTCACCTCGTAGAGGTAGATGTCCCCCTCTTCCGGGTCGGCGGAGCGCAGCGCGAGGAAGACCGGGTTGGCGGCGTCGTCGAAGTCCTGCAGCGTCCAGCGCTTGAACGGGTCCTCGGATTCCACCGGCGCCTCGTCGCTCAGCATCTGCGAGCGCAGCGACTGGTAGGGCTTGAGCAGCGAGGACAGCTTCGAATGGCGGCCGACGCCGTGCACGAAGAGCACGTGCGCCTTCTTCGCCGTGAGCGGGGCGCTCAGGCGGGCGCTAGAGGTCGGCGAGCTGGAGCTGCACGACGCCGCCCGACTCCTTGTCCACCGCCTGGCGGACCTGGGTGGCGAGGTGGCCGGCGTTCTTCCGGTTGAAGTAGGCCGGCAGCACCGCTTCCACCAGCACTTTCTCCGCGTCGTCCGGATCCTCGCGCCAGACCACCGAGTACTGGAGGTCGGCGACCGGGGTCACGAACCAGCGGCGATGCTGGTCCACGGCGACCGCGGCGCTCTTGTCGGGCTTGAAGTCCTGCCGGATCGTCTTCTGCGCGTACTGGTCGCGCCTGCGCATCAGGAGCTCGCCGCCCTTGGTCCATACGATCTTCATGCGTCCTCCGGCCTCATTTCACGATGACGCGCAGCTCCGCGCCGTTCTTCTTGATGACCACCGAGCCGTCGGCCTGCTCCGCGTCCTTGGCCACGTTGAGGAACGCGATCGCCTTGCGCACCACCTCGGCCTTCGAGGACGCGCCGAAGTGCGCCTTCAGCTCTTCCAGGGTGCGGTCGGTTTTCTCGTCGATGTTGAAGCTGGTCAGCGGCATGTCGCGATCCGGAGGGTATATATGGAAACTATATACGAACCATATGGCTCGTCAAGAGCGCCAGGAGGGCCGGCCCGTAGCGCTCGAGCTTCTTCGCGCCGATGCCGGCGATGCCGGAGAGCGCGCCGAGATCGCGCGGCTGCGCGGCGGCGATCGCCGCGAGCGTCGCGTCGTGGAAGACGACGTAGGGCGGGACGGACTGCGCGCGCGCCTGCTCGCTGCGCCACGCCTTCAGCCGCTCGAACAAGGGGTTCCCGGAGTCGATTTTTCCCTTCGATTTCTTCTTCTTTCCGGAGGCGACCTGGCGGCGCATCTCCACGCGCGCCTCCCCCTTGAGCACCGGGCGCGCGGCCTCGGTGAGGCGCAGGCCGCCGTAGGCGTCGTGGTCCGGGCGCGCGTAGCCGAGCGCGACGAGCTGGCGGAACACGCCGCGCCAGGCCGCCTCGTCGAGGTCCTTGCCGATGCCGAAGACCGCGAGCTGGTGGTGGTTCCACTGCTGCACGCGGTCGGTCTGGCGGCCGAGCAGCACGTCGATCAGGTGCACCGCGCCGAAGCGCTGCCCGGTGCGGTAGATGCACGAGAGGGCCTTCCTCGCCGCATCGGTCGCGTCCCAAGTCTGCGGCGGCTCGAGGCAGGTGTCGAAGTTGCCGCAGGGCTTGCTCGCTTCACCGAAATAGTCGGGGAGGCG
>CBDDRX010000158.1:0-25332 GCA_965233165.1 uncultured bacterium
GTTGAGCTGGTGCGACTCGTTGCCCGGCGGCAGCGCGATCGGCGTGAACGCGCCGCCGGTGCCGCCGGTCACGTCGATCTTCGGCTTCGCGTTCACGAAGTTGGTGCCGACGTAGCCGCCCGAGAGCTGCAGGCGCTCCGCGGAATAGCCGGCAGTCGCCTCGAAGATCTGCGTGGTGTAGTCGATCGGGTCGACGAGGAAGTCCGTGCCGCTGCGCCCGAAGAGCCGCCGCCCCGTCTTCTCCTCGTTGCGCACGCGGAACTGCAGGTCGAAGCCGCCGCCCAGCACCTTGTCGAAGCCCGCGAGGAGCGCGCGGCGCTCGGTGCTCAGCTCGAGCAGGGACGCCACCGCCGCGCCGTTGACCTGCTGCTGCGTCGTGTCGAAGCCGAGCAGCCGCGTGCTGACGGTATACGGGCTCGCGCGCGGGGTCTGGCTGTAGTCGACGAAGGCGCCCCAGTTGCCCTGGCGCAGGACCTCGAGCCGCAGCTCCCGGCTGTCGAGGCCGAGGTTGCGGCCCGTCGCGTTGAACCAGGTCCCTTCGGCGCTGCGCTTGCGGATGCCCAGGTCGAGCAGCAGGTAGCCGCCCTTTTCGGTCATTCCGCTGTACTGTCCGAAGCGCGTGTTGTCGTCCGAGACGTTGCCCAGGCCGACGGACACGACGCTTTGCGGGGTGGTCAGCCGCCGCAGCTCGTCGGCCTCGTCGTCCGCCCAGGCCGGCAATCCGGCCGCCAGCGCGGCGGCGGCGAGCAGGCTAGCGCCGGAACGTACGCTCATTGGAGATTTCCCTCGGGTTGTTGGTGCCGTGGATGTTGGTATGGCAGTTCAGGCACGAGCGCGCGAGGGTGACGCCGATGCCGCTGGCGTTCGAGCCGGCGCCGCCGCCGCTCACGCCGGCCGTGGCGCCCCGGTGGCTGGTGGGCTCGTGGCACTGCTGGCAGAGGAACGGCGCGCGGGTGCGCAGGAGGTTGTCGTTGTTCGTGCCGTGCGGGTTGTGGCAGATGGCGCAGTTCTCCTGCACCGGCGCGTGGGTGCGCACGAACGGCCCGCGCTTCTCCATGTGGCAGGTGTAGCAGGTCTCGTTCACGGTATCGCGCACGAGCGACTTCTCGCCGGCCGCGCCGTGCGGGTTATGGCAGTCGGAGCACGCCACCTTGCCCTCGAGCACCGGGTGGCGCGACTGGCGGTGGATCTGCGCGCGCTGCTCCTTGTGGCAGGAGGTGCAGACCTGCGCCTGCTCGCGCTTGTCGCGCACCTTGTCGTGCCCGGTGTGCACCTGGTGGCACGAGGCGCAGGAGACGTCGCGGCTCGCATGCCCGCTCATCTGCCAGTGGATGCGCTTGCCCCCCTGGTGGCAGGAGAGGCAGGCCTGGTTCTGGACCTCGGCGGGCGAGCCGGTCTTGCGCGAGAACGTGCGGTCGGGCCGCGGGCGCTCCTTGGCGTCGGCGGGCTTGTTGACGTGCGTGTCGCTCGCGCCGTGGCAGCTCGTGCAGGTGGGCGTTCGCCCGTCGGCGACGGTGCCGTGCTTCGTCTGCGCGATCGCAAGGACCGGATACTCCTCGCTCTGGTCGTGGCAGCGGGTGCATTGCGCGTCGCCGCGCAGCGCCAGGTCCTTGCGCGGCGCCGGCTTGTCCTGCGAGAAGCTCGCCGCAGGCAGCAGGCAGGCGAGCAGGAGCAAGACCGCGGGCATCCTCATTTCGCCACCTTCATCTCTCTCGGCCCCGGGCCGTCGGGCTCGTTGTGCGCGATGCCGAAATGGCAGTCGATGCAGGTCGCGCCTTCGCTCTTCATCTTCTCGTGCCGTGCGCGCGCCTTCTCCGACTGCTTCTCCGGCTCCATCGACGCGGCGTTGTGGCAGTTGCGGCACTCGTGCGAATCGGTCTGCTTCATCCGCGTCCATACGCGGGTCGCCAGCTCGTAGCGGTGCTTCTCGAACTTCTCCTTCGTGTCGATCTTGCCGATGAAGTGGCCCCACAGCTCGAAGGTGGCCTGGACCTTGCGACGCAGCATCGGGCCGGGCTCGCGCGGCACGTGGCAGTCGGCGCACACCGCGCGCACGCCGGAGCGGTTGCGGTCGTGGATCGTGCCCTTGAACTCCGCGTACACGTTATCGCGCATCTCGTGGCAGCCGATGCAGAACCCCTCGGTGTTCGTCCACGCGAGCCCGGCGGCGCCGGCCGCGAGCAGCGCACCGGAGACGAGCAGCGCGGCGAACAGCACGCCGATGCTCAGCGTGACCCGGGAGCAGGTCTGGCAGCGTTCTCGGAGGGTGCGCCACCATTTCATCCGGTCACCGGCTCAGGATGTACTGCACGACGTTACGCACCTCGGCCTCGTTCTTCGTCTTGAGGGCGTCGTGCAGCTCTTCCTTGCCGTCGATCTTGATCTTCGGATTGGTCGTGACGTGGGCGATCAGCGCTTTCTCCGCGTCCGCCTTTCCCTTGTACTTGGCGGCGGTTTCCTTGAAGGACGGCCCGTCCTTCTTCGCCGAGACCGAGTGGCACTTCATGCAGCCGCTTTTCTTCATCAGCGCCTCGGCGGCCGCGCTGTCCTGCGCGCCGGCCGGAAGCGCGAGCGCCAGGGCACAGGCGGCGGCAGCGAGGACCCCTTGCTTCTTCTTGTTCATGCTGTTTCCCCTGTTCGCGCGAAAAGTAACCCCTGCGCCGCCATTCAGCGCGGCCGACCGCGTCCGAACCTTGATCTAGGTCAAATGCCGTCCACCGATGCGCTGTCGAATTGACCATGGTCAACACGCGCTCGCGCTGCCGCACGATGATCGGGATGCAATGAACGCGAACGAGATGAGACAGCTACGCGACCGGCGGCTCGTCGAGGGGGTGCTCGCCAACAGCGACCTCTTCCGCGGCATCGCGCCAGCGCAGCTCGGCCCCCTGGCGCGTCAATGCGGCACGCTGCAGGTGCGCGCCTCGGAGGTGATCGCCCCGGCCGGGGCCCGGCTCCCCGGCGCGTTCGCGGTCGCCTACGGCACCGTGAAGCTCGCCTTCCGCGCGCGCGGCGGCGGCGAGCGCGTGTTCCGCCTTGTCCACGCCGGCCAGACATTCGGCGAGCCCAGCGCCCTGCTCGGCCGAGCCTCGCCCTACGAGGCGCGCGCGCTCGCGGAAAGCAAGCTGGTCGTGATTCCGTCGGCGGCGATCTTCGCCGCGATCGAGCGCGAGCCGCACACCGCGCGCCGGGTCCTGCTCGTGCTCGCCGAGCGCAACATGACGCTGCTGGCCGAAGTGGAAGCGTCGAGCGTGCTCACGAGCGCCCAGCGGCTCGCCCGCTACCTCGCCGCGCTCGCCGGGACGCAGGTCGACGCGTGCCTGCCGACGAGCAAGACGGTGATCGCCGCCCGCCTGGGCATGAAGAAGGAAACGCTCTCGCGCCTGCTGCGCGCCTTCTCGGAGCGCGGCGTGATCGGCATGGCGCGGCGCGACATCGTCATCCTCGACGCCGTGGGCCTCGCCGAGCTCGCCGGCTAGCGCGCCGCCCGGGCGGCTGCGCCCCGGATCAGTTCAGGTCGAGCGAGTGGCGCTTGAGCGCCGAGAGCGGCACGTACTTGAGGACGTTCTCGTGCGTCGCCTCGAGGACCACGTGCGGCGGGCGCCCGGCCTCCCAGGCCTCGATCCAGCGCAGCACGTGCAGGCACCAGCGGTCGCCGGGCTTCAGGCCGCGAAAGCGCATCTCCGGGCGCGCGGTGACGAGGTCGTTTCCCTTCTCGACGCTGAAGGCGAGGAACGCCTCGGTCACCTGCACGCAGACCAGGTGCGCCACGCCGTCCTGGCCGTTGGTCGCGCAGCAGCCGTCGCGGAAGTAGCCGGTGAGGGGCGAGTAGCTGCACGCCCGCAGCTCCTCGCCGAGGACGTTCTTCTCGCTCACGGGGCGCGGCTCTCGATGTACCGCTTCACGAGCGCCGCATCGGCCTCGATCACCTCGAAGCGCTGCGGCTTCTTCTCCAGGCCGGCGAGCTCCGCCGGGCGCCCGGGGTCGCGGCCGAGCGCCTTGCGGATCGTCGCGGCGAACTTCACCGGCAGCGCGGTCTCCAGGCAGATGAGCGGCACGCCCGGCTCGCGGCGCTCGAGGCCCACCTTGATCCCGTCGGCGGTATGCGGGTCGACGATCGCCTTGTACTTCTCGAAGATGCCCTGGATCGTCCGGATCCGGTCGCTGCTGGTGCTCTTGCCCGACACGAAGCCGGTGTCCGGCACGCGGCGGTAGTAGGCGGAGCTCGCGAGGTCGAACGCGCCGTCGGAATCGACGCGCCGCCAGAGCTCCTTCACGCGCGCGCCGTCGCGGCCGACGAGGTCGAAGACGTAGCGCTCGAAGTTCGACGCCTTGGAGATGTCCATCGACGGGCTGGTGGTCTCCTTCGCCGCCTTCTTCGTGCTGTATTTCCCGGTCCGGAAGAACCGGTCGAGGACGTCGTTCTCGTTGCTGGCGAGGATCAGCCGCTTGATCGGCAGCCCCATGGAGCGGGCGACGTGGCCGGCGTAGATGTTGCCGAAGTTCCCGGAAGGCACCGCGAAGCTCACCTTTTCAGAATTTGCTTTTGTCGCGGCAAAGTAGCCCTTGAAGTAGTAGACCACCTGCGCGGCGACGCGCGCCCAGTTGATCGAGTTCACCGCGCCGATGCGGTGCCGCGCCTTGAACGCCGCGTCGGCGTTCACCTGCTTCACCAGGTCCTGGCAGTCGTCGAAGACGCCCTTCACCGCGAGGTTGTGGATGTTCGCCTCCTGCAGCGAGAACATCTGCGCGCGCTGGAACTCGCTCATCCGCCCGTGCGGCGAGAGCATGAAGACGTTGACGTTCTTCTTCCCGCGCAGCGCGTACTCGGCCGCCGAGCCGGTGTCGCCGGAGGTCGCGCCGAGAATGTTCAGCTTCGAATTGCTTCTTGAAAGGGCATCCTCGAAAAGATTCCCGAGCAACTGCATCGCGATGTCCTTGAACGCGAGCGTCGGGCCGTTCGAGAGCTGCAGCAGGTGCAGCCCCGGCTCGAGCGTCTTCAGGGGCGTGATCTCCTCGCTGCCGAAGAGGCGCGCGGTGTAGGTCTTGTCGACCAGCGCCTCGAGATCCGGGACGTCGTCCATGAACTGCCCAAGGATGCTCTTTGCGATCTCCCCGTAAGATTTCCCCCGGAGGAAAGCGAGATCGACCTTCGGGTAGCTCTCCGGCACGTACAGGCCGCCGTCGGAGGCGAGCCCTTCCAGCAGGATCTCGCTGAAGCGGCGGGCGGGCGCGTGGCCTCTCGTGGAGACGTAGTGCACTACAGGAGTTCTTCGAGGCGGATCCGGGTGACGCTGCCGACCACGGTGGAGAGCTTCTCGATCTTGCGCATCGCCCGGTCGACGTTCTTCTCCAGCGCCCGGTGGGTGAGCATGACGATGTCGACGCGCTTCTCGCCTTCCCCGGGCTCCTTCTGCACCATGGCGTCGATCGAGATCCGCGAGTCGGCGAGGATGCGCGTGATGTCGGCGAGGACCCCGGGCCGGTCCTGCACGCGCATGCGCAGGTAGTAGGAGGTCTCGACCTCGCCGATGCCCAGGATGGGCGTCGCCGAGAGCTGGTCGGGCTGGAACGCGAGGTGCGGCACGCGGTGATGCGGGTCGGCGGTGACGAGGCGCGTGACGTCGACCAGGTCCGCCACCACTGCGCTCGCGGTGGGCAGGCTGCCGGCGCCGGCGCCGTAGTAGAGCGTCGGCCCGACGGCATCGCCCTTCACGAGGGTCGCGTTCATCACCCCTTCCACGTTGGCGATCAGCCGGCGCGCGGGAACCAGCGTGGGATGGACGCGCAACTCGATTCCAGAATTCTTTATTTTCGTGATTCCAAGCAGTTTGATCCGGTAGCCGAGCTCTTCCGCATAGCGGATGTCCTGCTGCGTCAGCTTCGAGATGCCCTCGGTATACGCCTTGCGGAACTGCATCGGGATGCCGAAGGCGAGCGCGGAGAGGATGGTGAGCTTGTGGGCGGCGTCGATGCCCTCGATGTCGAAGGTCGGGTCGGCCTCGGCGTAGCCGCGCGCCTGCGCGTCCGCGAGCGCCGCGCCGAACGCGATGCCCTTGTCGCGCATCTCGGAGAGGATGA
The DNA here is from genome assembly GCA_965233165.1 of uncultured bacterium. Classification (GTDB taxonomy): domain Bacteria; phylum Pseudomonadota; class Gammaproteobacteria; order Burkholderiales; family SG8-39; genus SCGC-AG-212-J23. The sequence goes on from CBDDRX010000158.1 coordinate 6,082, forward strand.
AGTTGGAGGTGCCGTTGATGATGCCGGCGATCCACTCGATGCGGTTCGCCGCGAGGCCCTCGCGCAGCGCCTTGATGATCGGGATGCCGCCGGCCACCGACGCCTCGAACGCCACCATCACGCCCTTTTTCTGCGCCGCGGCGAAGATCTCGTTGCCGTGCTTGGCGAGCAGCGCCTTGTTCGCGGTCACCACGTGCTTGCCGTTGCGGATCGCGTCGAGCACGAGCGCCTTGGCGATCGTCGTGCCGCCGATCAGCTCGACGACGATGTCCACGCCCTTTTCCCGCGTGACGGAGAAAGCGTCGCCGACCACCTTCGCCTTGCGGCCGACAAGCTTGCGCGCCTTCTTCGTGTCCTGGTCGGCGACGTGCGTGATCCGGATCGCGCGCCCGGCGCGGCGGCGGATCTCGCCGGCGTTGCGCGCGAGCACCTCCCAGGTGCCCCCGCCCACCGTGCCGATGCCCAGCAGGCCGACGTCAATGGGTTTCACAGCGGGGCCTCGTTTCGCCTCAGCCGGAACGCGAGATGCTTCTTCACGTCGGGCCACTCCGCGACGAGCACGCTGTACATGACCGTGTCGCGGATCGAGCCGTCGCGGCGCGGCCAGTGGTGGCGGATCACGCCGTCCTTCTTCGCCCCGAGCGCCTCGATGGCGCGCTGCGAGCGGAAATTGAAATTGTCCGTCCGCAGTCCCACGACCTTGCATCTGATTCTTTCAAATGCATTTTCAAGCAGCAGGAGCTTGCAGGCGGTATTGACATGGCTGCGCTGGCAGCGCGCCGCATACCAGGTGTAGCCGATCTCCACGCGATCCGAGCCCGGCAGGATGTCGTGGTAGCGCGTGCTGCCGACGATGGCGCCGCTCTTCAGGTCGCGCACCGCCCAGGGCAGCATGTCGCCGCGCTCCTGGCCCCTGAGGGCATCCTCGACGTACTTCTTCGTCTCCTGGGGCTCGGGGACGGACGTGTAGAACAGCTCCCACAGGCGGCCGTCCTGCGCCGCCTCCTTCAGCCCCGCCTCATGCTGCAGCGAGAGGGGCTCGAGCCGCACGCCGTGTCCCTCGAGTTGCGACGGCTGGACCCGGATCACGCGGCGCCACGAAGCGGGAGAACCCCGGGTTGCACGCCATCCTTGCGGAACATGTCGCGGATGCCGCGCGCCGCCTGGCGCAGGCGATGCTCGTTCTCGATCAGCGCGATGCGCACGTGGCCGTCGCCGTAGTCGCCGAAGCCGATGCCCGGAGAGACCGCGATCTTCGCTTCCTTCAGCAGGCGCTTGGCGAACTCGATCGAGCCCATCTTCGCGTAGAAGTCCGGGATCTTCGCCCAGATGTACATCGACGCCTTCGGGTTGTCGACCATCCAGCCCGTGTCGTGCAGGCCCTTCACCATGACGTTGCGGCGCTTCTCGTAGGTCTTGCGGATCTCCTCGACGCAGTCCTGCGGCCCGTCCAGCGCGACGATCGAGGCGACCTGGATCGGCGCGAACGTGCCGTAGTCGTGGTAGCTCTTGATGCGCGCCAGCGCGCTCACCAGGTCCTTGTTGCCGACCATGAAGCCGACGCGCCAGCCGGCCATGTTGTAGCTCTTCGACATGGTGAAGAACTCGACCGCCACGTCGCGCGCGCCGGGGACCTGCAGGATCGACGGCGCCTTGTAGCCGTCGAACGTGATGTCGGCGTAGGCGAGGTCGTGCACCACCAGGATGTCGTGCTGCTTGGCGACCGCCACCACCTTCTCGAAGAACGCAAGGTCGACGCACATCGCGGTGGGGTTGGACGGGAAGCCGAGCACCAGCATCTTCGGCTTGGGCGTGAGCTCGCGGATCGCGCGCTGCAGCTCCTCGAAGAAGTCCACCTCCGGGGTCATGCGCACCGAGCGGATGTCGGCGCCGGCGATGATCGCGCCGTAGATGTGGATCGGATACGAGGGATTGGGCACCAGCACCGTGTCGCCGCGCTCGAGCGTGGCGAGCATCAGGTGCGCGAGGCCCTCTTTCGAGCCGATCGTGACGATCGCCTCGGAATCCATGTCCAGGGAGACGTCGTAGCGGCGCCGGTACCAGTCGCAGATCGCCTTGCGCAGGCGCGGGATCCCTTTGGAGACGGAATAGCCGTGCGTATCCGCACGCTGCGACGCCTCCACCAGCTTCTCGACGATGTGCTTCGGCGTCGGCCCGTCGGGATTGCCCATCGACAGGTCGATGATGTCCTCGCCCGCGCGCCGCGCCGCCATCTTCAGCTCGTTGGTGATGTTGAAGACGTACGGGGGAAGGCGCTTAATCCTTGAAAACTCACGCATTGTAGAATTCTAGCGTGAAACTTCACGCGTCCGGACCGGCGACCTACAACACCATCACCGGCTACGGCGAGGACTGGGTGCAGGTGAACAATCAGCGCTACCAGGCAAGCCTGATTGTGACGGCCGAGACGCTGCTCGACTGGTCGGCGCAGAGCTTTTCGCTCCTGCAGGAAGAAGATTTCGAGAAGCTCAGGACGCTCGCGCCGGAGATCGTCCTCCTGGGCACCGGCCCCACGCAGCGCTTCCCGCATCCGCGGCTCACCGCGTCGCTCGCCCAGGCGCGCATCGGCGTCGAGGTGATGGACCTCAGGGCCGCGTGCCGCACCTACAACATCCTCGCCGCCGAAGAACGCAGGGTGGCCGCAGCGCTTCTCCTCCGATAGAAAGGCCTCCATGAGCGCACTGCTTCCCGGCTTCACCGAGCGCAAGATCCGCACCTCCGGCGCGACGATCCACCTCGCGCACGCCGGCGAAGGCCCGCCGGTCCTGCTCCTGCACGGCTACCCGGAGTCGCACGTGATGTGGCACAAGGTCGCCCCGCAGCTCGCGCGCGACTACACGGTGGTCTGCGCCGACCTGCGCGGCTACGGCGACTCCTCGAAGCCCAAGGGCGAGCCCGGCCACGCGAACTACTCCAAGCGCGCGATGGCGAAGGACATGGCCGAGGTCATGCAGGCGCTCGGCCACCGCAGCTTCCACGTCGTGGGCCACGACCGCGGCGGGCGCGTCGGCCACCGCCTCGCGCGCGATCACGGCGAGCGGGTGAAGAGCCTTACGGTGCTGGACATCTCGCCGACGCTCAAGATCTACGAGAGCACCGACATCCACCTCGCGAAGGCCTACTGGCACTGGTTCTTCCTGATCCAGAAGTACCCGCTGCCGGAAACCTTGCTCCAGGGTCATGCCCCCTGGTACATCTTCGTGCGCCTGGGCCGCGGCAAGGGGGGCCTCAAGTACTTCGACAAGCGCGCGCTCGCCGAATACACGCGCGCCTTCAAGGACCCGCGCACCATCCACGCCACGTGCGAGGACTACCGCGCCGCGGCCACCATCGACCTCGTGCACGACCGCAAGGACCTGAAGCGGAAGATCCGCATGCCGGTGCTCGCCCTCTGGGGCAAGCAGGCGGTGATCGAGGCGCTGTTCGATTGCCTCGCCGACTGGCGCGAGGTCGCCACCGACGTGCGCGGCCGCGCCCTGCAGTGCGGCCACTTCATTCCCGAAGAAAAGCCCAAGGAACTTCTCGCCGAGCTGCGCCGCTTCCTGGGCGCGGTCGAGGACCGTCCGCGCGCTTGAACGAAGGCGGCGTTTCACTAGAGCGGACTAAAGCGTCGTCCCCGCGAACCCGGGGACCCCGTTACTAAAGCTCGATTTCCTCTGCCTTCAGCTCGACGATCTTCCCATCGCGCCAGATCACCACCGACTCACCGCGGGCCTTGTGGCGCTTGAGCGCTGCCGTGACGGCGCGATTCACCGCGTCCTCGATATCCTGAGCGGTCCAGGCGGGCGTGGACTTGGACGAAACCGATTCTTCTTCTACGCGGGGTTTCATATAGCGGGCGCTGAGCGTTTGCCAGAGGGCATTATCCTTCACCAGCAGCGGACCGCCAACCGACCGCGAGGCGATCCGAACACTCGGGCGGCTCGTGTTGTTCATCAGTACCCAGGTATTGGCGACGCCCAAGTAGTGATTGAAGAAGTTGTCCAAGCCCCTTTCGTAGCGGCGACGAACAGTCCCCTCCGGGATGTTGTGGCCGCCGCTCGCCACCCGCTTCGCCACCCGCTGTACCGCCATGTCGGCGCTCGGAAGCCAAAAGAAGGTCAGGTGTAACTCGTATCCCGCTGCCTGCATCCGCCGGATTCGCGGCAACAGAAGATGGCTTGCGAGCGTCGTTTCGAAAGCGATGTCACTGCATGCCTCGGCGAGCGCCTCGAGCCGGGCGAGCGTAGTGCGCCCCGCCGAAATTTCCGACACCCCGCCCTCCTTCTGTATGACGTCCGCGTTGACGAACTCCGCGACTGTCCGCGGACCGCTCAGGAGCTCTGGCGCGGACGTGGACTTTCCCGCCCCGTTCGGGCCGGCAATGATGAACAAGTTGGGCATGCGGTTCCGTCAAACACTACCGCTTCAGCCGTCGGATGGCGACAAAGATCCGTGGCGCAAGGTCCTTCTCGCGATGCCTCGGGTAGTCCCGTGCTGCAACTTAGTCGATCAGGACGAATACCCAAATTGAGAACGATCATTCCCACAATGGGAATGCCGCATGGCGTCCCCAATTTGCTACGAACGTAGCAATCCGAGAACAGCGCGTCAGCGGGAAGCCTTGCGCATCTCCTCGACGATCTTCTGCGTTTCGACCGACACGGTGGTCACGCGCGCAAGCAGGTCGATGACCTTCTCTTTGTAGTCCGCGAACCGGTACGTATTGAACTTCTCCCGGATCGTGGGATCTTTCGGCGTGCTTTCCTTGTACTGGTCAAGTACCCACTCGAGTGCCGACCGATTTCCAAGCCGGTAATCCCACGCCTGAGTTGGCACGCCCTCAAGCGTCGTCTCGCTATCCACGACAATACGTCCGGCCGCCTTGTCCGCCTTTAGCACGCACTTCGGTGCCATCCCAGCATTGCGCGCCTTCTCGTCCGCTTTTTCTACCTTCTTCAACTTCGTCGGTGCCACGCTGTCGTAGCCGATATGCAGGTTTATCAATCTCTCTCCCCATTCCGACCAGCGCCAAAAATCCGCGTAGAAGGGGATCCGCGGAAACTCTCTCTTAAGATTTACCGCGTATTTCTCGCGGTAGGTCGGATCCTGGAGCACTCCATACACATAGTAAAAGATCGCCTCCTTACCAATGATTCGATCCTTCCTAAGCCGCCCGGCTTGGTACTGCTTCCGAAACCGTTCGAGAGCCCAATCTGTAAGGTTCTCGGAAGAACCCTGTCCCGAAAACGAGAAGCGAGGCAGACAGACGGCGCCTGCTGCTGCACCCACGTAGTGAAGGTCCGGCAACTGTGACACCGCGGAAACCATCCAAGGCTTCATCCCCGTAGGGTCGGAAACAATAATGCATTGATTCGCGGCGAGACTTTCACGCGGGAAAATTTGATCCGCAGCACCGCGTTCATCGATGAAGAGGGTCGAGTCGTATATGGCAAAGCGAGCGAAGGGGCGGTAGCAGTAGTCGCGGATTCGATCTTCTTGGAAGGACTCGCTGCGCCCCTGCTCATGGCGTCTCTTCAGATTGCGGGACCACTTGATGTCGTCGCGAAGGTCGCCGCGCCGGTCTCGTGCGCGGTCGTACTGCTCGATCAAGAATCGCATCTTCTTAAGCACGGACGTACGATCGGCGCCGACGATCCATTCGTCTCGATTCGTCGAGACGCCTAGCGAATAGAGCCGAAAGATCGCCCTCTCTTCCGAAGACTTTGTAGCGGACTTCGTTCCTTTGCTTGCAATAGGGAGGTGTCGATCGAAGTCGTTACTGGTCTGGTTTATCCAGTTCTTCTTAGCATCCGGCCGCAGCTCCTCCATCTCGGCATGTTGTAGCCGCGAGGATCCGAGCCATGCCAGCTTTGCCTCCGCCGTTTCCAGGTCAGGCCGTCTGGTGTAGAAAAACCGGCAACCCTTCGTCTTGCCGCGCCTTACTAGAACGCTAATCGCAACGCCGGTTTGGATTCCAAATACATTGTGCTTAGTGCCGGAAAGCCGAGGATCCGTGCGGACATCACCACCGAGATCCACTATCCAAACCTCATTGAATTCTTTCTCCACAATCGCGCGAAAGCCATCAAACGTTCGACTATCGATGAAACTGCGGTTAGTGATGAAGGCAAGGATGCCGTTGTCATCAAGACGGTCGGACGCCCAGCGAAAGAAGCGCGAATACATGTCGTATAGCTTCGTCTTCTGCGCGGTACTCGCTTCGATGTAAGTGTCCTTAATGCGTTTGTCGATCTCCGGATACTCGCGGTTCTTGTTGTTCTCGTTCTCGTTGAATTGGTTAGCGTTGTAGGGCGGGTTGCCGATGATGACGCTGATGCGCTTTGCGTTCTGGTTGCGGATGCGCTGGACGTTGATGTCACTCATCGTTCCGAAGATGTCATCCATATGGCCTTTGTGCTTGCGTAGGCCGAAGGTGTTGTCGAGGGTATCGACGAAGCAGAGGTTCGGGAACTCCTTGTATTCGCCGGTGATGGCGGCGTACGTGGCTTCGATATTGAGATTGGCTACGTAGTACGGAAGGATCGCCACTTCGTTGGCGTGAAGCTCGTTCTGATACTTGAATTCGAGCTTCTTTTTCTGGCCGCTGAAGTGCTGTAGCAGCTCGCAGATGAAGGTACCGGTGCCGGCCGCAGGGTCGAGGATCTGGACGTCGTGGTCTATCAGGTTTCGGCCGAAGTGCTTCTCGCACAGCCAGTCGGCGCCCTCGATCATGAAGCGCACGATTTCGTTCGGCGTGTAGACGACGCCGAGCCGGTCGGCAGCCTTAGGGTTGTAGACCTTGTAGAAGTTTGCGTAGATCGCCTTCAGGAACGTCTGCTTCTCCGAGTGTGTCTGGATCTGGGATGCCGCCTTACGGATGGCGGCGTAGTAGGGTTCGAGGCCCTTCAGCGTCTGGAAGCGCGTGTTGCCGGTGAAGAAAGTGTCCTCGAGCTTGTGCAGCTCGCGGGCGATGTTGTTGTCCTGGTGGTACGTCGTGCCGGGAAAGACGGCGGCGAACACTTCACCAGTCAGGATGTGCTGGATCAGCATTTCCCGAACGTCGGCATCGGTGAGGCTTGGGTTCACGGCGTCCTGCACATGCTTGAGGAAGTCGTGCGCGGCTTTGCGGAACCTCGGGTCCTTCTCGAGCTCCCGCTCGATCATCGAGCGCAGGGCCTCAAGCACGTCCGGGAGGTCCTGCTTGAACTGCTCGACCGCCTTGCGGAACGCCTCGATCTCGGGCCGCTCGTAGCCGAAGAAAAGCCTGAGGAGCTTCTCAAGCCCGGCGACGTCGTCCACGAAGCAGCGGATGATTTCCTCGCCGTGCTGGATTAGCACCGCCTGGCGGGAGTTCTCGAAGACGATGTTCGTCTTCGGGTACCCGGCGCGGAATTTCTTCTCGATCGCCGCGTCGAGATCATCCTCGGTGTCCTTCGCCTCCCAGTAGCCGAACGGGACCCGCAACGTATGCATCAGGGCACCGTCGACATAGCGACGCTCCTTTGTCGGCGCCGCGATCTCGTGCTCCGGGACAAACGTCAGGTCATGAGAGCGAGCCCAGCCCTTGAGGAGGTCCTTGAAGGCTTCGCGGACAACGCTTTCGCGCGTCGTGCCGGACACCTTTCTGAGCATTTCGAGCTGGTTGAGGTACTGCTGGATCAGGGGCTGGCTCATCGTCCGGCTTTTCTCCCTTTGCCGAGAGAGTGCCGCCGATTCCAGCGCCGCGCAACTCAGGTGGCTGGAGCAGACCCCGAAGCAGGAAGAAGGAGCGTAAACCGGGCGCCCTTGCCGGGCGCGGACTGGGCGGTGAGGTCGCCGCCGTGGGCGGCGGCGATGCGCTTGGCGAGGTAGAGGCCGAGGCCCAGGCCGCCTTCGCGCAGGCGGCTGGTGACGAAGCGGTCGAAGAGGTGCGGGAGCATTTCTTCCGGGATGCCCGGGCCTTCGTCGATGACCTCGACGCGGGCGCGCGCCTCGCCGTTCGCCTGCACCTCCTTCATCACGGTCATGGTCACCGGCACGCCGGCCGGCGACTTCTGGATCGCATTGGCGACCAGGTTCTCGAGGCACTGGCGCAGCCGCGCCTGCTCGCCGAGCACGCGGATCGCCTGGCCCTGCTGCACGCTGAGGCGCACCGGCTGCTGCGGGGTCGAGAACGCGGTCGCGACCTCGCGCACGCAGGCAGTCAGGTCGACCGGCTCGGCGCGCAGCTCGAATATGCCGCGGTCGAGGCGCGCGACGTCGAGGATGTCGGAGACCAGGCCCTCCAGGCGCTGCAGGCCCCTACCGATGACGTCCAGGTCCTCGAGCGGCTCGGGCTGGCTGAGCGGCTCGAGGCGCTGGCGCAGGACCTCGAGACGAAGCCGCATGGGAGAAAGATAGTTGCGCAGGTCGTGCGCGAGCACGGTAACCAGCTCCTCGGCGCCGGCGCGGCGCCCATGCTCCGTGGCGTTGTTGCGGATCGCCTCGGCGAGCTCGGCGCGGTGGGCGACGATGCCGGCCCAGCGGCCGATCGTCTCGGCGACGCGCGCGTCCTCCGCGGTGAAGTACTCCGCGTGCAGCGAGGCGATCATGATCATGCCGCGGCGCTCTTCGCCCAGATCGAAAGGCACGCCGATCTGCGAGCGGATCTTCAGGGCCTCCTTCACCCCGCGCAGCTCCTTCTCGTCGTGCTCCAGGTGGCCGGTCATAAACGTCTCGCCGGTCCTGTAGACCTCGACGACCCGGCCGCCGTTGGAGACCGGCAGCACGTCCAGTCCGAGCTTGCGCTGCAGCGCCGACAGGGGCTGGTTGCTCGTGCCCACGGCGACCAGGGAGTCGCGCGAGGCGTCGTACAGGAACGCATCGACCTTGTCCGCGCCCATCGCGGCCGCGATGAGGTCGGCCACGTGCAGCAGCGTGGCGCGCAGGTCGCCCGCGGGAATCCGCAGCATCCCTTCCAGGATCTCGAGCATGCGCTGCGGAAGACTGGTATGGGTCGCTTCCAAGCCCCGCGCGCCGCAAGCTTCATGCCGAAAACGCTTTTCTTTCAGCGTGCTAGGCGGCTTTGAACGCCGCGCTTGCGGCCGCAGTAAAAAACATGTTTACTGAATGCGTTAGTACGCTTTGCTCAAAAGGGTCTTAAGAACTCTTGAACATCGGCAAGACGCTCCACCTCTCCGCAGCCCCCGGCCCCCAGCCGGTCACGACGTGCCCCTTCTCCAGCTGCAGTCCGTCCGCCGGCCCACCCAGGAGGTATTGAACTTTGTTAAAGCCCTATGATGTCGAACAGGCCGCCGCAGAGTCGTCCCATTCCGAAGTGACCCGCAAGCCCCGCCCCGCGCGAAAACCCAAGGTGAAGAAGCTGTTCGTCGTCGACACGAACGTGCTGATGCACGACCCCACGAGCCTGTTCCGCTTCGAGGAGCACGACCTTTACCTGCCGATCGGCACGCTGGAGGAGCTCGACGCGCACAAGAAAGGCCTGTCCGACGTCGCGCGCAACGCCCGGCAGGCGAGCCGCTTCCTGGACGAAATCGTCTCCACCCAGGACTCGGACATCAAGGACGGCCTGCCGATCAAGCTGAAGGACGGCCAGGCGGCCCGGGGACGCCTGTTCCTGCAGACCGAGGCGATCAACGGCGAGCTGCCGGCGAACCTGCCGATGGGCAAGACCGACAACCAGATCCTGTCGGTGGTGCGCTACCTGCAGAACAAGGCGCCGCAGCGCGAGGTGGTGCTGGTGTCGAAGGACATCAACATGCGCATCAAGGCGCGCGCCCTCGGGCTCGCCGCCGAGGACTACACGAACGACAAGGTGCTCGAGGACGCGGACCTCCTCTACACCGGCGTGCGCCCGCTGCCGAAGGATTTCTGGAACACGCACGGGCGCAACGTCGAGTCGTGGAAGAAGGACGGTCACGCCTACTACCGCGTGCACGGCCCGCTGGTGCCGAAGCTGCACGTCAACGAGTTCGTGTTCGACGAGTCGCAGGACCGCCCGCTCTACGCCCTGGTCAAGGAGATGCAGGGCAAGATGGCGGTGCTCGAGACGCTGAAGGACTACACGCACGCCAAGAACCAGGTCTGGGGCATCAACGCGAGGAACCGCGAGCAGAACTTCGCCCTGAATCTCCTCATGGATCCGGCGGTCGACTTCGTCACGCTGGTCGGCCAGGCCGGGACCGGCAAGACGCTGCTCGCCCTCGCCGCCGGCCTCACCCAGGTGCTCGACGACAAGCGCTACTCCGAGATCATCATGACCCGGGTCACGGTGCCGATCGGCGAGGACATCGGCTTCCTCCCGGGCACCGAGGAGGAGAAGATGCAGCCGTGGATGGGGGCCCTCGAGGACAACCTCGACGTCCTGAACGCCTCCGACGAGTCCGGCGGCGAATGGGGCCGGGCGGCGACGCGGGACCTCGTGCGCTCCCGGATCAAGGTGAAGTCGCTCAACTTCATGCGCGGGCGCACCTTCGTCAACAAGTGGCTGATCATCGACGAGGCGCAGAACCTCACGCCCAAGCAGATGAAGACGCTGGTGACGCGCGCCGGGCCGGGCACCAAGGTGATCTGCCTGGGCAACATCGCCCAGATCGACACGCCCTACCTCACGGAAGGCAGCTCGGGCCTGACCTACGTCGTGGACCGCATGAAGGACTGGGCGCACGCCGGGCACGTCACGCTCTCCCGCGGGGAGCGCTCGCGCCTCGCCGACCACGCCGCCGAAGCCCTGTAGTTGCGCATCAGGCCAGGCCAGGAATAAGGCGGTCAGGGCGGTGTAAGCCTCCCTGACCGTCGTTTCTGCTAAATTTCCCAGCCTCCTTTTCCCACTAGGACTGTCCATGACTTCCCGCGCGGTATCGCTTCTTCTATCGCTGTTACTCCTCGTGTCCGGCGGCGCGCTGGCGCAGAAATTCGAGCCGCAGGTCGGCCAGGCCGGCAAGGACGTCATCTGGGTCCCCACGCCCGACGACGTCGTCGAGCGCATGCTGACCATGGCGCAGGTGACGCCGAACGACACGGTCTTCGACCTGGGCGCCGGCGACGGCAAGATCGCGATCATGGCGGCGAAGAAGTTCGGCGCGCGCGCCTACGGCATCGAGTACAACCCGGACATGGTGAAGCACGCGAACGCCAACGCGCAGGCGCAGGGCGTGGCGGGCAACGGCGCCGGCAAGGCGCTGATCCGCCACGGCGACATCTTCGCCACCGACTTCAGCTCCGCGACGGTGGTCACCATGTACCTGCTGCCCGGCCTGAACATGAAGCTGCGCCCGACCCTCCTGTCGATGCGTCCCGGCACGCGCGTGGCCTCGCACTCCTTCACGATGGAGGACTGGGAAGCCGACGAAATCTCCTCGGTCGACGGCCGCCGCGCCTACTTCTGGGTCGTGCCGGCGCAGGTGCAGGGCACCTGGAGCCTCGACGCGGCCGGGCGCGCGCAGGACATGGTGTTCGAGCAGACCTTCCAGAAGATCGCCGGCACCGTGGCGATCGGCCCGATCGCCGCCGGCCTGCGCGAGGCGCGCCTGCGCGGCCCCGCCATCTCCTTCGCCTACGTGGACGGCGCCGGCCTGCGGCGCGACTTCAGCGGCGTGGTCACCGGCGGGAAGATGGAAGGCTCGTGGCGCGACGAGAAAGGCGGCTCCGGCCGCTGGAGCGCCACGAAGAAGTAGCTAGAGTTTCTTGTGTGAGCCGTCACAGAAGGGCCGCGATGCGGCCCTTTTGCATCCGCACAGCCAGACCTTCTGCGCCTCGCTGACGCTGAACTTCACCGGGGAGAACGCGCCCGCCGCCTTGTGCGAGCCGTCGCAGAACGGCTGGCGCTTCGAGAGGCCGCAGGCGCACCACCAGTAGTCGCCGGGCGCGAGCTCCACGGCATAGGGAGACTTCTGCGCAATCGTTGGCTCTGCCATGGCGCCTCCTTCAGTAGGCGTTCGGGTCCTGGTAGTTCTCGAAGCGCGTGTGCTGGCCGAGGAAGGTCAGCTTGACGGTGCCGATCGGGCCGTTCCGCTGCTTGCCGATGATCACCTCGGCGAGGCCGCGCTGCTCCTCGGGGAGGTCGGGCTTGTAGACCACCTCCCGGTAGATGAACATGATCACGTCGGCGTCCTGCTCGATGGCGCCCGACTCGCGCAGGTCCGACATCACCGGGCGCCGGTCGGGGCGCTGGTCCACCGCGCGGTTGAGCTGCGAGAGCGCGACCACCGGCACGTCGAGCTCCTTCGCCATGGCCTTCAGCGAGCGGGAGATCTCGGAGATCTCGGTGGCGCGGTTCTCGCCCTGCCCGGTCGCGGCCATGAGCTGCAGGTAGTCGATGACGATCAGGCCGAGCTTGGAATACTGCCGCTTCAGGCGCCTGGCCCGCGCGCGCACCTCGAGGGCGGTCAGCGCGCCGCCCTCGTCGATGTAGATCGGCGTGTCGTGCAGCTTGCCCATCGCCTCCGACAGGTCGCCCCACTCCTTGTCGTTCAGGCGGCCGGTGCGCATCTTGTGCTGGTCGACGCGCGCGATCGAGCCGAGCATCCGCATCGCGAGCTGCGTCGCGCTCATTTCCATGGAGAAGATCGCCACCGGCAGGCCGTTGTCGACGGCCACGTGCTCGGCGATGTTCAGCGCGAGCGCCGTCTTGCCCATGGAGGGCCGCGCCGCGACGATCACCAGGTCGCCGCCCTGCAGGCCGGAGGTCATCTGGTCGATCTTCGTGTAGCCGGTCGGCACGCCGGTGACGTCGGAGGGATTGTCGCGGTGGTAGAGGTGGTCGATCTTCTCGAACACCCGCGCGAGCACCGGCTTGATCTCGAGCAGGCCCTGGTCCTTGCGCGCCCCGGACTCCGCGATCTGGAAGATCTTCGACTCCGCCTCGTCCAGGAGCTGGCCGACCTCCTTGCCGGAGGGGTTGAGCGCGTCCTCGGCGATGCCGGTGGCCACGTGCGCGAGGCGCCGCTGCACCGACTTCTCGCGCACCAGCTCGGCATAGCGCCGGATGTTGAGCGCGCTCGGCGTGTTCTGCGCCAGGGCGCCGAGGTAGGCGGGGCCGCCGGTCTTGTCCTTGTCCTCGCTCTGCTCGATCGACTCGGAGACCGTGACCACGTCGGCCGGCCGGTTTGCCTCCACCAGCTTCGCGATGTGGCGCCAGATGCGGCGATGGTCGTCGCGGTAGAAGTCCTCGGAGACGACCAGGTCCGCGGCGCGGTCGAATGCCTGGTTGTCGAGCAGCAGCGCCCCGAGCAGCGACTGCTCCGCCTCAATGGAGTGCGGTGGAGTCTTGAATTGAAAGATATTTTCCTGCGCCGCGGACGCGGTCGGTTGCGGCAAGGCCATCCTGTTATCTCCCCTTGTGACGCGTCCGAATCATACGGAACATGCGGTCAGCAGTTTGTGGATAACGTCGTGGATAACCGGTGAGTACGCGGGGGACAACACGGTATTTCCTGTTGGATCTCTGCGCCGCCCATGGCCCATTCTCTCTCTAAAAACGCGCGGCAGTGGGATTTTGTTCAGTACAGATTCCGGCGGCGAAAAACAAAAACTCCAAAAAAGAAAGGGCCCCGCGGGGCCCCTTCTCTCACGCCACTTGTTCTCGCTCCTTCTTATTGCTCTCCGAGCACGGATACCGTGATGGTGGCGGTGACGTCGGTATGCAGCGCGACCTGGATCGGATAGTCGCCGACCTGCTTGAGCGGGCCCTGCGGCATGCGGATCTGCGCGCGCTCGACCTTGTGGCCCTGCTTCTCGAGGCCCTCGACGATGTCGTAGTTGGTGACCGAGCCGAAGAGCCGCCCGTCCGGGCCGGCCTTCTGCGTGACCTGCAGCATGAAGCCCTCGAGCTTCGCGCCGTGCTCCTGGGCCTTGCGCAGCTGCTCGGACTGCGCCTTCTCCAGCTCCGCGCGCTTCGCCTCGAAGGCCTTCAGGTTCTCCTGCGTCGCGCGCCGCGCCTTGCCCTGCGGGATGAGGAAGTTGCGGGCGAACCCGTCCTTCACCTTCACCACGTCGCCGAGGTTGCCGAGGTTGGCGACCTTTTCCATGAGGATGACTTGCATTTCGCTCTCCTCAGTGCAGGTCGGTGTACGGCAGCAGCGCGAGGAAGCGCGCGCGCTTGATCGCGTCCGAGAGCTGCCGCTGGTAGCCGGCCGAGGTCCCGGTGATGCGCGCCGGGATGATCTTGCCGGTCTCGTTCACGAAGTCCTTGAGCAGCTCGACGTCCTTGTAGTCGATCCACTCCATCTTCTCGCTGGTGAAGCGGCAGAACTTGCGGCGGCGGAATAAGGCCCGCTGCCCCTTGTCCTTCTTGTCCTTGCCGAACTTCCCTTTGCCTTTGCCTTTGAAACTTCTCTTCGGGGGCATGTTTACTTCCCTTCCTCGACGAATTCAATGTTGATCACGTGCAGCACGTTCTTCTTCGATCGCCGGGTCTTCGCGCCGAGGAAGCCTTCCAGCTTCACGGCGCGGCCGGGCTGCGTCCCGGCGATCAGCCGGGCCTGCGCCTCGAACGCGACGGCGCTCAGCTCGGCCCGCACGGTGCGCTTCGTTCCCGCCTCCTGCTGCTCCGTCTCGTGCTCGATCGCGAACTGCACGACCGGGATGCCGGCGGGGGTGTGGCGCAGCGCGCTCAGCGCGACGATCTTTCCCTCGATCCTGAGATGATTGATCAGGCGGCCGGGGCAGCGGGCGCGGCGGCCGCTTCGGCCGGACGCTCCGCGGGCCTCTCGCCGCGCTCCATCATGGATTTCGACTTCTCCTCGCGCATCATCGGCGAGGGCGCGGTCCAGGCCTTGGGCATCTTGACGATCAGGTGGCGCAGCACCGCGTCGCTGAACTTGAACGAGTGCTCGAGCTCGGCGAGGGTCTCGTTGTCGCACTCGATGTTCATGAGCACGTAGTGCGCCTTGTGCACCTTGGCGATCGGATAGGTGAGCTGGCGCCGGCCCCAGTCCTCGAGGCGGTGCACGGTGCCGCTGCGCGCGGCGACCACGCCCTTGTAGCGCTCGACCATCTGCGGGACCTGCTCGCTCTGGTCGGGATGGACGATGAAAACGATCTCGTAATGCCGCATGGCTGTTGCCTCCGTTTCCTATGGGTAAGGCCGACCGCCATGCGAATGCGGTGCGACCAGGAAGGGGCGGAATTCTACTGGAAAAATAAGCCCTTGGGGGCTAGCCGACGCCGCCGATGCCCAGCTCCTTCTTCACCGTGTCCAGGATGGGGCCGACCTTCTCCACGGCGCGGCGGATCTTCTGGGGGTCGGTCTCCAGCGTTCTCGCCCAGTAGGAGAGCGCCTCGGGCTTCTTGACGTCGATCTGCGTCGGGTCGGGAGGAATGTAGTCCATTCCCCATGGACGCTCAGGCGGGGAAAAAGGTCCCGCCCGCGACGATCTGCTTCAGCGTCTCCACCATCTGGGAGGCGTTGAAGCTCTTCGGGATGTAGGCGACCGCGCCGAGCTGCCGGGCCACGCGCACGGAGGCGGCGTCCTCGGTGGCCGAGAACACCACCACCGGGATGGCCGGGAACTTCCAGCGGAACCGCCGCAGGGTATCGACGCCGCTGTGCCCCGGCAGGCCGAGGTCGAGGATCGCCAGCGCCGGGGGCTCCTGGTGGGCAAGGATGGCGAAGGCCTCCTCGAGAGAGCGGGCGGCGCTCACCTGCACTGCGCCGAGCGCCTTTTCCAGCACCGCGGGGATCAGCTTTTGAAGCAGAGGGTTGTCCTCGACGACCAGGATCCGAAGCGGCACCTGCACCGTTACTTCCCCTTCGGCCGGCGCCGGCGCGCGGTCTCGAAGAGCACGATGCCGGCGGCAACCGACACGTTCAGGCTCTCCACCTCGCCCCGCATCGGGATGCGCACGAGGAAGTCGCAGCTCTCGCGCGTCAGGCGGCGCATGCCCTCGCCTTCCGCCCCGAGCACCCAGGCCACGCCGTCGGGCAGGTCGGTCTCGTAGAGCGTCTTTTCCGCGCGCTCGTCGGTGCCGACGATCCAGACGTTGCGCTCCTTCAGCTCGGCGAGCGTGCGCGCGAGGTTGGTGACCATCAGATACGGGGTGGACTCGGCGGCGCCGCTCGCGACCTTCGAGACGGTCGGGGTCACGCCCACCGCCCGGTCCTTCGGCGCGATGACCGCGTCCACGCCCGCGGCGTTGGCGACGCGCAGGCAGGCGCCCAGGTTGTGCGGGTCGGTCACCCCGTCGAGGACCAGGAGGAACGGCTTCTCCTTGCCCTCCAGGACGTCGTCCAGCTCGGCGGCGAGGTTCTTCAGATTCACCTTGGCGACCACGCCCTGGTGGCGCCCGCCGAAACCGTCGAGGCGCTCCTTCGACACGCGCATCAGGCGGACCCTGGCCCGTTCCGCAATCGCCAGCAGGTCCTTTACGCGCGCGTCGTTGCGCTCCTCGTCGAGCAGGATCTCCAGGACCGAAGCGGGATCGGCGCGCAGCCGGGCCAGGACGGCGTGAAAACCGAAGACCACTCTTTCCTTCATGCGGGAACGAGGTCGATCTTGCGGCTGTCGAGGTTCACGTTGACCAGCTTCACCTTCATCCGGTCGGCGAGGCGGTAGCGCTTGGCCGTGCGCTCGCCGCGCAGGACGTGCCGGGTGCCGTCGTACTGGAAATAGTCGCGCCCGAGCTCCGAGATATGGACCAGGCCGTCGACGAAGTAGTCGTCGAGCGTGACGAACAGGCCGAACGCGGCGACGCCGGTAATCGTGCCGACGAAGACCTTGCCGACGTGGTCGCGCATGTAGTAGCACTTGAGCCAGTTCTCCACGTCGCGGCTCGCGTCGTCGGCCCGGCGCTCCATTTCCGAGCAGTGCCGTCCGAGCGCGTCCCAGTCGACGGTGGAATACGTCTTGCGCGCGAGCAGCGCCTTGATGACCCGGTGGACGAGCAGATCCGGGTAGCGCCGGATCGGCGAGGTGAAGTGCACATAGGCCTCGAACGCGAGGCCGAAGTGGCCGAGGTTGTTCGGGCTGTACACCGCCTGCTTGAGCGAGCGCAGCAGGATGGTCTGCAGGAGCGCGAAGTCGGGCCGCTTCTGGATCTTGTCGAGGAGCTGCGCGTAGTCCTTGGGGCGCGGGATCTCTCCGCCGGGCAGCTGCAGGCCGAGCTCGGCGAGGAAGTCGCGCAGCGCGCCGACCTTCTCCACCGAGGGCACGTCGTGCACGCGGTAGAGCGCCGGATGCTCGTGCTTCGCGATGAAGCGCCCGGCGCACACGTTCGCCGCCAGCATGCACTCCTCGATCAGGCGGTGCGCGTCGTTCCGCTTCTCGGCGACGATCCTCTCGATCTTGCCCTTCGGGTCGAAGATCATGCGCGTCTCGATCGTCTCGAAGTCGATCGCGCCGCGCTGGCCGCGCGCTTCGGCCAGCACCTTGAACAGGGCGTACAGATCGGCAATCTTCTGCTCCGGCTTGCCGCCGGAGATCTGGTTCCACACCGACGTGTACGTGAGGCGCGCCCGCGAGCGAAAGACGGCATTGTAGAAGTCGTACTGCGCGATCTCGCCCTTCGGCGTGATCGCCATCTCGCACACCATCGCGAGGCGGTCGACGTCCGGGTTGAGCGAGCACAGGCCGTTCGAGAGCTTCTCCGGCAGCATCGGGATCACGCGGCGCGGGAAGTACACCGAGGTGCCGCGCTCGCGCGCGTCCTCGTCCAGCGGCTCGCCGGGCCGCACGTAGTGGCTGACGTCGGCGATCGCCACCCACAGGCGGAAGCCTTTCCCCTCGCGCCGGCAATAGACCGCATCGTCGAAGTCGCGGGCCGTCTCGCCGTCGATGGTGACGAACTCCAGGTCGCGCACGTCCCGGCGGCCCTGCAGGTCGGACGGCTGCACGCCCTCGGGCATCGCCTTCGCGGCGGCCAGGGCGCGCTTCGAGAATTCGTGCGGCAGGTCGAACTTGCGCACCGCGATCTCGATCTCCATGCCGGGGTCGGCGTGGTGGCCGAGCACCTCGGCGACGCGGCCCACGGGCTGCGCGTGCTTGCTCGGGTGCGAAAGCAGGTCGACGGTGACGATCTCGCCGACTTTCGCCCGCCCTGCCTCGTCGGGCGGGATCAGGATGTCGTGGGCGATGCGCCGGTCCTCCGGCACGAGGACGAGCAGGCCGGGCTCGTTCAGCAGCCGGCCGACGACGCGCCGCTTCGCGCGCTCGAGCACTTCCACCACCACCCCGGTCGGGCGGCCGCGGTGGTCGCGGCCGGTCACGCGCACCGAGGCGCGGTCGCCGTGCATCAGCTCGCGCATCTCCGCGGGCGGCAGGAAGACCTGCTCGCCCGGCTCGTCGGGCCGCAGGAAGCCGTGGCCGTCGGGATGGCCCTCGACGCGGCCCGCGAGCACGGCGATGCGCCGCGCGACCAGCAGCGCCCCGGCCCGGTTGCGCACGATGTCGCCGGCGCGCTCGAGCGCCTGGATCGCACGCTCGAAGTCGTTGTGCTCGCGCTTTTCCAGGCGCAGGCGCTTCGCGAGCTCCTTGGGCGTGAGCGGCTCGCCGGCCTTCTCGAGCGCGGCGAGGATCTGCGGGCCGTGCGCGGCGGCCGGCGCGGCGCGCTCGGGCTGCCGCTCGGGGCGGCCGCGTCTGCGCAGGGAGGATCGGGTGGGCTTTTTGGGCAAGCGGTCTCGGTTTTGGTCTAAAATCCGCAGCCTTGCCGAGGTGGCGGAATTGGTAGACGCACTAGGTTCAGGTCCTAGCGCTGGCAACAGTGTGGGGGTTCGAGTCCCTTCCTCGGCACCAAATTCATACTCTGAAGCGGATTCTACTCGCCATGAACATGTCGGCCGAGGAGGTGAAGCAGTTCTGGCGCGACTTCGCCGCCCGGCGCAAGCTGCCGCGCGAGGTCGTCGAGCGCGGCGAGAAGAAGATCGACGAGGACCCGGACTACTGGGCCGACCACACCATGATCGAGCTCCAGGACCTTCTCAAGGGGCCGTAGGCCGCGCTAGATCACGGTGATGTCGGCGGCCGTCAGGGCCGCCCCGGCCTGCAAGGTCGCCACCAGCAGCGACGCGCCCGCCCCGCTGCCGTCCGCATCGTAGTAGAGCTGCCCCGTCGAGGTGTTGTAGACCAGGCGATCCTCCGCGTCGGCGCCGCTGCTCGCGCCGGCCGCCGCATGGAAGCGGTCGTCCCCTGCGCTGAGCCGGCCTTCCGCGCCGATGGCGGCAAAGCCCGCCGAGTCGAACTGCATATGGTCCCAGCCGGAGGCGAAGTCGGACACGACGTCGGCGTTGGCCGCGCCGGATTCGGCGAAGACGAAGAAGTCCTGCCCGCCGCCGCC
>CBDDRX010000159.1:0-32991 GCA_965233165.1 uncultured bacterium
TGGCCAGCAGCTCGCCGCTGAAGCGCGCCGCCTACGAGCTCGCCATGCGGGCCGGGCGCCGCCATGCGCGCAGGCGATGGGAGGGCGCGGCGGACCGCTCGCTGTCCTACTTCCTGTCCCGGGCGCTGGTTTTCCGCCCGCTGCTGGAGCAGCTCGGGCTGGACGAGCTGCAGCTCGCCATCTGCGGCGGCGCGCCGCTGCCGCCGGAAACGATGGCGCTCTGGCAGGTGTGGGGCGTGAACGTGGTGGAGATCTATGGCCAGACGGAGGAAGCCGGCGCCATCATCACCGGGCAGAAAGGACCGTTTCCGCGGCCCGGGAACGTCGGCACGCTGGCGAGCGGCTGGGAGATGCGGCTCGGGCCGGACAACGAGATCCAGATCCGCGGCAAGCACGCGTTCTCCGGCTACTGGAACAACCCGGCCGCCACGCTCGAGGTGAAAGGCGAGGACGGCTGGCTGCGCACCGGCGATGTCGGGGAAATGCGGGACTCATGGCGCGGCGAGGAGCTGCGGCTCGTCGACCGCGCCCGCGATTTCATCGTCACCGACGGCGGCAAGACGCTCTCGCCCTCGTTCATCGAGAACGCCCTGCGGGCGAGCCCGTACATCGCCGAGGCGATGGTGATCGGCCATGCGCGCAAGTACCTGACGGCGCTGGTCGAGATCGATTTCGACACGGTGGCGGACTGGGCGCGCGCCCGGGACGTGCCCTACACCGGCTTCACCAGCCTCGCCCGGCACCCCGAAGTCGAGCGCCTCATCGCCGCCGAGGTGCAGAAGGCAAACGAGGCGCTCGCGCGCGTCGAGCAGGTCAAGGCGTTCCGCATCCTGCCGAAGGCGCTCGATCCCGAGGAAGAAGGCGAGCCGGTCACGCCGACGCGCAAGATCAAGCGCGCAAGGATGGCCGAGCGCTTCGCCGATCTCGTCGAGTCCATGTACGACGACCGTGAGGCGCGCCTCGTGCAGGCGGGGCTGGGCGTGAAGGTCTGATGCAGCTCGCGGTCAACATCGCGGTCCTCGCGTCCATCTACGCGCTCGTGAGCTGCGGCTATGTCCTCATCTACCGCACCAGCCGCGTCCTGAGCCTCGCGCACGGCGAGCTGATGATGCTGGGCGCCTACGGCCTGTTCGCGACGGCCTCGCTCTTCGCCCGCCAGCCGCTGCTCGCGATCGCGGTGTCCGCGCTGCTCGCGCTGCTCGTGGGCGTGCTCGTCTACGCGGTGCTCATGCGCCGCATGGCCGGCGAAGCGGTCCTCGCGGCGGTGCTGACGACGATCGCGCTCGGCATCCTGCTGCGCGGCGCCATGGTCCTGGTCTGGGGCGCGCAGGAGCACCACCCGATGCAGGCGCTGGGCTTCCTCAACGCCTCGATCCAGGTCGGGCCGGCGCGCATCTCGACCGCCGGGCTCGGCCTGGTGATCGCGACCGCGTGCGCCTATGGCGGGCTCTGGCTGTTCCTTCGCCATAGCGTGTGGGGCCTGCGCATGCGCGCGGCCGGCCAGAACCCGCTCCTCGCGGCGCAGCGCGGCATCGGCCTGCACGGCATCTACGCCCTCGCCTGGGGCCTCGCCACGCTCACGGGCGGGATCGCCGGGATGCTGATCGCCTGCGACTCCGCGCTCAGCCAGACCATGGTCGTGATCGGCCTGAAGGCATTCCCAGCCGCGCTCGTCGGCGGCCTCGACAGCCTCGCCGGGGCGCTGGTGGGCTCGCTCATCATCTCCGCCGCCGAAGTGCTGCTGATCCACTACGTCGACCCGCTGCTCTCCGACGTCGTGCCATTCGTCGTCCTCCTGGCGATGCTCATCGTGCGCCCGTGGGGGCTTTTCGGCAGCCGCGAGGAGCTCGACCGCGTATGAGTGCTCCGCGCGCCAGCGGCTACTTCCGCACTTCCTATGCGCAGGAGGTGCGGCTCCTCGATACGCGCACGCAGAAAATCGCGTTCTCGCTCTTCGCCATTGCCGTCCTGCTGCTGCCCCTCGCGCTGGGCGCTTTCGCGCTGGACCTCGCGAACCAGGTCCTGCTCGCCGCGATCGGCGCCGTGGCGCTGATGCTCCTCACCGGCTACGCCGGGCAGATCTCGCTCGGCCACGCCGGCCTGCTCGCCGCCGGCGCGTTCACCACCGGCATCCTGTTCAAGGAGCTGGCGGCGCCGTTCTGGGTGACGCTGCCGGCCTCCGGCCTGGTCGGCGCGGCGCTCGGCCTGGTGTTCGGCCTGCCGAGCCTGCGCCTGCGCGGCCTGTACCTCGCGGTCTCGACGCTCGCGCTGCATTTCATCGTCATCCATCTCGGCTCGGAGTACGAAACGAAGCGGGGTTTCTCGACGGGCGTCGTGATCGATTCACCGCTGTCGGATCCGCGCGCCTGGTACTACGCCCTTCTCGCCGCCGCCGCCGGCACGGTGCTCCTTGCCCTCAACCTGCTGCGCACGCGCACCGGCCGCGCATGGCGCGCCATCCACGGCCGCGAAGCCGTCGCGGGCGCGCTCGGCATCAGCGTGCAGCGCGCCAAGCTGAGCGCATTCGTGATCTCCTCGACGCTCACCGCGCTCGCCGGCTGCCTCTTCGCGTACTACCGGGGATTCGTCTCGGCCGAGGCGTTCTCGCTCTTCGTCACGATCCAGTACGTCGCCATGGTGATCATCGGCGGCATGGGGTCCGTGCTGGGCGCGCTGCTCGGCGCCGTGTTCGTCGTCCTGTTTCCCTATGCCATCGAATGGCTCGCGAAGGCCGCGCTCGGCGGCGATGCCGCCACCGTCGTGTTCGCCGCCAACTACGCGGCCTTCGGCCTGGTGATGATCCTGTTCCTGGTCTTCGAGCCCCAGGGGCTGGTGGGCATCTGGAAGCGCGTGCAGAACTGGCTGCTCCTGTGGCCCTTCAAGCAAAAGCCGCTCGGCAAATGACGCCGCTCCTCAAAGTCGAGAAGCTCGAGGTCACGTACCACCGGGTCATCACCGCCGTGCAGGGGATATCCCTGGAAGTGGCGAAGGGCGCGATCGTCGCGCTGATCGGCAACAACGGCGCCGGCAAGACCACGACGCTGCGGGCGATCTCCGGGTTCCTCGGCCTGGACGATGCGCGCGTCACGGAAGGCGCGATCCTGCTCGACGAGGCGCAGATCGCCAACGAGGCGCCGCACCGGATCGCCCGTCTCGGCGTCTCGCTCGTCCCCGAGCGCAGCAAAGTGTTCGAGAACCTGACCGTGGAGGAGAACCTGCTGGTGGTGGCGGGGGCGTCCGCCGCGCGCAAGGAGATGGTCTATGAGCTTTTCCCCGCGCTCGCCGGCCTGCGCCGCCGCGAGTCGGGCTACCTGTCGGGCGGCGAGCGGCAGATGCTGGCGATCGGCGCGGCGCTCATGGGCGAGCCGAGGCTCCTGCTCATCGACGAGCTCTCGCTCGGGCTCGCGCCGCTCATCGTGCAGGAGCTGGTCGCGCGGCTGCGCACGATCCGCGAGCGCTTCGGCACCACCATGCTGGTCGTCGAGCAGAACGCCCAGGTCGCGCTGCAGCTCGCCGACTACGGGTACGTCATGGAGAACGGGCGCATCGTCCTGGACGGCACGCCCGAGCGGCTGCGCAGCCACGGCGACGTGCAGGAGTTCTACCTCGGCGGCGGCGCCGCCCGCCGCAGCTACCGCGACGTCAAGCAGTACCGCCGCAGCCGGCGCTGGTATGGCTGACCTTCAGCTCTCCGGCGTCTCGCTCGCCTTCGGCGGCCTGCAGGTCCTGCGCGACGTCTCCTTCGACGCCCGCCCGGGCGAGCTGCTCGCCCTCATCGGACCGAACGGCGCGGGCAAGACCTCGGTGCTCAACTGCATCAGCGGCCTCTATCGCCCGCAGCGCGGGCAGATCCGCTTCGCCGGGCGCGAGCTCACGGCGATGAGGGCGCACGAGATCGCGGCGCTCGGCGTCGGCCGGACCTTCCAGCACGGCGAGCTGTTCCCGCACATGAGCGTGCTGGACAACCTGCTGGTCGCGCGCCATGCGCGCATCCGGACCGGTCTTCTCGCAGACGCCTTCTTCCTGGGGAAGGCGAGAAGCGCCGAGGTCGAGCACCGCCGGCGCGCCGAGGAGATCCTGGCGTTCGTCGAGCTCGAGCGCTACCGCCACCACGCGGTCGACGGCCTTCCCTTCGGCGTGCAGAAGATCGTCGGCTTCGCGCGCGCGCTCGCCGCGGAGCCGCAGGTCCTGCTCCTCGACGAGCCCTCCGCCGGCCTGAACCGGGAGGAGCGCGAGGACCTCGCGCGCTTCGTCCTGCGCATTCGCCACGAGCTGCCCATCGCGATGGTCTGGGTCGAGCACGACATGCAGATGGTCGCCGACCTCGCCGACCGGATCTGCGTCCTCGAGGCCGGAACGCCGATCGCCTCGGGCACGCCGGAGGCGGTACTGCAGGATCCGAAGGTCGTCGCCGCCTACCTCGGCACCGCCGCCTAGCCCTGCACCACGGGCTCCACGTAGATCTCCACCCGCCGGTTGGCGCGCCGCCCGTTCTCGGTGGCGTTGCTCGTCACGGGCTGCGTCTCGCCCTTGCCGACGAGCGCCATCCGCGCCGGGTTGACGCGCTTGCCTTCGAAGTATTGCGCGATGGCGTGGGCGCGCCGCTCCGAGAGCTTCTGGTTGTACGCGCCACTGCCGACGTTGTCGGTATGGCCCACGACGGTCAGCGTCGTCTTGCCATAGCGCACCACCACGTCGGCGAGCTTGTCCATGGTGCTGTTGAAGCCGGATTTCACTTCCGCGGAATTCGTTTCGAACGCCGTCTGGTCGGTCATGACGACGCGCACGACGTTGTTCGGCAGCGCCTCGACCCGCGCCTGGCCGGCCTGGATCTCCTTCGCGAGGTTCTTCTCCAGGTCGCGCTTCTGGCTGTCCATGTACGCGCCGACCGCGCCGCCCGCCAGGCCGCCGCCCACCGCGCCGACGACCGCGCCCTGCGTGCGGTCCTTCTTGTAGGCCATCGCGCCGACTGCCGCGCCGATGCCCATCCCGATCAGCGCCCCCGATTCCCAGTTCTCGAGCGGACGGTTGCTCGGCTTCGGCATGTCGGCGCAGGCCGACAGAAAGAGCGTGGCGGTGAGCGAAAAGGTGATCGAGCGCTTCATGCTGCCTCCGATGGTTTGCGATTCGGGGGCGCGATTGTAGGCGAGGCGCCTGCGCTAGTCGGTAAACAATTCCAGCAGCTGCTCGCGCAGCCAGCGGTTTCCCGGATCGGCGTCGAAGCGCTCGTGCCAGAACACGCCGACGTCCGCAGGCGGGATCGGCACCGGCACCGGAAGGTATTTCATGCGCCCCTGGCGCTGGAAGACCTTGGCGACGCGCTCGGGGAGGACGAGGATCAGGTCGGTACGCTCGAGCACCATCGGCACCACGGTGAAATGCGGCACGCGCAGCGCGATGCGGCGCGCGATGCCGGCGCGCTCGAGCGCTTCCTCGATGACGCGGTGGCCGCCGCGGTAGGAGACGAGGGCGTGCGAAGCGGCGAGGAAGTTTTTCTTAGAAAGCGTCCTCAGCGGGTGATCCGCCCGCATCAGGCAGACGTAGGGATCGCGGAAGAGCGCCTTGCGGCGCACCGGAAGCCCGAGGCCGGGCAGGAAGCCCACGGCGAGATCGAGGGTGCCGGCGGCAAGCGCGCTC
Organism: uncultured bacterium; assembly: GCA_965233165.1. Taxonomy (GTDB): domain Bacteria; phylum Pseudomonadota; class Gammaproteobacteria; order Burkholderiales; family SG8-39; genus SCGC-AG-212-J23. The sequence continues at coordinate 5,638 of CBDDRX010000159.1, forward strand.
TCGATGTCCTCGACCTCGAGCGCGACCGCCTCGAGGCGCACCGCGGGCGCGAGGCGCTGCGCGCGCTCGATGAGCGGGGGGAGGAACTCGACCTGGCCGAGGTCCGACATGTAGAAGCGGAACGCCCGGGTCGACGTGGCCGGGTCGAAGCCCGGGCCATGCGCGAGGGCCGATTCGAGGATCGCGAGCGCCTGGCGCACCGGCTCGCCCAGCTCGCGCGCGAAGGGCGTGGCGTCCATTCCCGCCTGCGTGCGCACGAAGAGCGGGTCGCCGAACAGCGCGCGCAGGCGCGCGAGCGCGTTCGAGACCGCCGGCTGGGTCAGCCGCAGGCGCGCCGCGGCGCCGGTGACGCTCCTTTCCTGCAGCACCGCGTCGAAGGCCCGCAGCAGGTTCAGGTCGACGTCCTGGAGATTCATGGCAGTGATTCATATCATGCGCCATATTGATTTGACAAATAGAAGGGGCGCGCCTACCTTCGACGCACCTTCATAGGAGGAGGACCATGAGAAAGCTCATCTGCGCCGCGCTCGCCGCGACGCTCCCGGCGGTCGCCGGGGCCCAGGAAACAACGCTGCGGGTCGTCAGCGCGTTCGCCGAGAACACGACCTACGTGAAGAACCTCGAGACCCTGATCAAGCGGGTCAACGCCGAGGGCAAGGGCAACGTGCAGATGAACTTCATCGGCGGGCCGAAGGCGATGCCCCCGTTCGAGGTCGGCAACGCCGTGCGCACCGGCGTGGTCGACATCGGCATGAGCACCGGCGCGTTCTACACGAACATCATGCCGGAAGCCGACGCGCTCAAGCTGACCCAGCTGCCGGGGCCGGAGCTGCGCAAGAACGGCGCGATCGACCTGATCAACAAGGTCTGGAACGAGAAGGCGAACATGCAGTACCTCGGGCGCGTCATCGACTACACGCCCTTCCACCTCTACCTGACGAAGAAGATCGACAAGCCCGACCTCACCGGGCTCAAGCTGCGCATCACGCCGGTGTACCGCGAGTTCTTCCAGGCGCTCGGCGCGACGGTGGTGCAGACCGCGCCCGGCGAGGTGTACACCGCGCTCGAGCGCGGCGTCGTTGACGGCTACGGCTGGCCGATCAACGGCATCTTCGACTTCAACTGGCACGAGAAGACGAAGTTCCGCGTCGATCCGGGCTTCTACAGCGCCGAGGTGTCGCTGGTCATGAACCTCGACAAGTGGAAGGCCCTGCGCCCGGCGCAGCGCGACTTCCTCATGAAGCACGTCGTCCAGCACGAGGCGGACAACGTCTCCTGGCAGAAAGTGAACGAGGACGACACCCGCAAGCAGCAGCAGGCGGGCATTCAGGCCATCGTCTTCGACCCGGCGACGGCCAAGAAGTACCACGACACGGCGTACGACGTGGCCTGGGCCAGCGTCATCAAGGCGAGCCCGCAGTACGGCCCGCAGATGAGGAAGCTCTTCTCCAAGTAGCGTGGAAAGGGCCTACGGAAGGTTCCTCGGCGCGCTGGCGATTGCCGGCTGCGGCGTGTTGTTCGCCATGATGATGGTCATCGTGGCGGACGTGTTCTTCCGCAACGTGCGCATCGGCCCGCTCGGCGTCTCGTGGGCGAACGAGGCGACCGAGTACGCGCTCTACCTGATCACGCTGCTCACGGCGCCCTGGCTCCTGAACCGCGGCCAGCACATCCGCATCGACGTCCTGCTGCATGCAGTCCCGCCGAAGCTCGCCTGGTACTCGGAGTGGCTGTGCGACACGATCGCCCTCGCCTGCTGCCTCGCGATCGCGTGGGCTTCGCTCAAGGCCACGCTCTCGAGCCAGGCGATCGGCTCGATGGTGATCAAGACGCTCGCCCTCCCCGAATGGTGGCTGCTCGCCCCCATGGCGGCGTGCTTCGCGCTGCTCTCGGTGGAGATCGTGTTCCGCATGGCGCGTCTCGCGCGCGCCGAGCGCGGGCCGCGCGCCGACGCGGTCAGCGCGGCGTGAAGAGGGGCTGAGGCGATGTCCTGGCAGGCCGCGGCCTGGCTGATGCTCGGCGGCTCGACGCTGCTGATGTTCCTCGGCCTGCCGGTCGCGTTCTCCTTCATCGCCATCAACCTCGCCGGGGCGCTCATCTGGCTGGGCGGCGAAGCAGGGCTGGTCCAGCTTGTGCGGAATGCCGTGCAGTCGGTGACCAGCTTCGCGCTGACGCCGATCCCGCTGTTCATCCTGATGGGCGAGGTCCTCTTCCATACCGGGCTCGCGGTCCGGGTGATCGACGGCATCGAGCGGCTGATCCGCGAGGTTCCGGGACGGCTCGCGGTGGTGGCCGTGGTGGCGGGCACCGTGTTCTCCGCCATCTCCGGCTCGACCATCGCCACCACGGCGATGCTCGGCAGCCTGATGCTGCCGCTCATGCTCCAGCGCGGCTACCACCCGACCATCGCCACCGGGCCGATCATGGCGATCGGCGCGGTCGACATGCTGATCCCGCCCTCGGCGCTGACCGTGCTGCTGGGCAGCCTGTCCGGAATCTCGATCTCCAAGCTCCTGATCGGCGGCATCGTCCCCGGCCTCGTGCTGAGCGTGATCTTCGTCGGCTACATCGTCCTGCGCGTCAAGCTGCGCCCGGAGCTCGCCCCGCGCACGCCGTTCGAGGAGTTCCACGGCTGGCAGAAGTTCCGCCCGTTCCTGCAGTACGTGGTGCCCCTCGTGGGCATCTTCGCCGTCGTCGTCGGCGCAATGATCGCGGGCTGGGCGACGCCCACCGAATGCGCGGCGCTGGGGGCGTTCGCGACCATGGTCCTCGCAGCGGCGTATGGCGTGCTATCCAAAAAGAATCTCATGAAGGCCCTGCAAGGGACCGCAGCCATTTCCGGGATGATCCTGTTCATCATCGTCGGCGCGACGACCTTCTCGCAGATCCTCTCCTTCTCCGGGGCGAGCAACGGCCTGGCGAAGATGATCACCGACCTGGGACTGTCGCCCATGGCGGTCGTCGCCGGGATGATGCTGCTGCTCGTCTTCCTCGGCGTGTTCGTCGAGCAGGTGAGCATGATGATGATCACGCTGCCGATCTTCATGCCGATCGTGCACGGCCTCGGCGTCGACCTGGTGTGGTTCGGCGTCCTGTTCCTGATCTGCATGCAGCTCGGCCTGCTCATGCCGCCGCACGGGCTGCTGCTGATGACGATGAAGGGCGTCGCGCCCCCGCAGGTGACGATGGTGCACATCTTCCATGCCGTCGCGCCGTTCCTGCTCATCAGCATCCTGGTGCTCGCGCTCGTGTTCTTCTTCCCTCCGGTGGCCGTCTGGCTGCCCGGGCTGATCGGCTGACATGGAACGCTCGTTCAAGGAGGAAGTCGGCAAGCTGAAGCTGGGCGAGGGCGAGACCTTCCACGGCGAAGGCATCCTGGCGGTCACCAAGGCGCTGCTGCAGTCGGGCGTCGCCTATGTCGGCGGCTACCAGGGGGCGCCGGTGTCGCACATGATGGACGTGCTGAACGACGCGCGCGACATCATGGAGGAGCTCGGCATCCACGTCGAGACGAACGCCAACGAGGCCGGCGCGGCGGCGATGCTCGGCGCCTCGATCAACTACCCGGTGCGCGGCGCGGTGACCTTCAAGTCGACCGTCGGCACCAACGTCGCCTCCGACGCGCTCTCCAACGTCGCCTCGGCCGGCGTGAAAGGCGGCGCGCTGATCGTGCTCGGCGAGGACTACGGCGAGGGCTCCTCGATCATCCAGGAGCGCAGCCACGCCTTCGCGATGAAGTCGCAGGTCTGGCTGCTCGACCCGCGCCCCAACCTGCCGAAGATGGTCGAGATGGTGGAAATGGCATTCGAGCTTTCGGAGGCCTCGAGCACGCCGGTGATGCTCGAGCTGCGCATCCGGGCCTGCCACGTCCACGGCAGCTTCCCGACCAAGAAGAACCGGGCCTCGGCGATCTCGAAGAAGCACCTGCTCGAGAGCCCCGACTTCGACTACGGCCGGATCTGCCTCCCCCCGGCGACCTACGCGCAGGAGAAGCACAAGATCGACGTGCGCTGGCCCGCCGCCGTTGCTTTCATCAAGAGCCATGGCCTGAACGAGGTATTCGCGGGCGAGCGACCGGACCTGGGGATCATCTGCCAGGGCGGCATGTACAACGCCGTCATCCGCGCGCTGCAGCTCCTCGGCCAGGCCGACGCCTTCGGCGCCTCGAAGATCCCGATCTACTGCCTGAACGTCACCTACCCGCTGATCCCCGAGGAGATCCTCGCTTTCTGCGCACCCAGGAAGGAAGTGCTGGTCGTCGAGGAAGGCCAGCCCGCGTACATCGAGGATGCGATCCTCGCCGCGCTGCGCAGGGCGGACGTGAACGCGGTCCGGATCCACGGCAAGGACGTCCTGACGCTCGCCGGCGAGTACACCGGCGAAGTCGTTTTGGGCGGCCTCTCGAAGTTCCTGCAACTGGACAAGCCGTTCTCGGAAGTAAAGAAACTGAAGGCAAGGGCAGCGGAACTTCTTGGCGCAGGCCTGCCGGTCCGCCCGCCGGGCTTCTGCGTGGGCTGCCCGGAGCGGCCGGTGTTCTCGGCGATGAAGGTGATGGAAAAGCAGACGGGGAAGGTGCACCTCTCGGCGGACATCGGCTGCCACCTCTTCTCGACGCTGCCGCCCTTCAACATCGGCAACACCGTGCTCGGCTACGGCCTCGGGCTCGCCTCGAACTCGGCGGTCAACACGATGTTCGGCAAGCGCACGCTCACCGTGATGGGCGACGGCGGCTTCTGGCACAACGGCCTGACCACCGGCATCGCGAACACCGTGTTCAACAAAAACGACGGCGTGCTGGTGATCATGAAGAACGGCTACTCCTCGGCCACCGGCACGCAGGAGCTGCCCTCCTCGCCGCAGCACAGCGACAGCAAGGCGCCCGATATGAGCATGGAGCGGGCGCTCGCGGGCATCGGCGTGGGCTGGGTGAAGACGGTCGACAACTACCGCGTCGGCGCGGTGGCGAAGACGCTGCAGGAAGCGATGGACACGGACTACAAGGGCCTGAAGGTCATCATCGCCGAAGGCGAGTGCCAGCTGGAGCGCCAACGCAAGCTCAAGCCGGTTCTCTCCAAGAAGCTTTCTGACGGACAGCGGGTGGTGCGCGTGAAGTACGGCGTGGACGAGGACACCTGCACGGGCGACCACTCCTGCATCCGCCTCTCGGGGTGCCCGACGCTCACGATCAAGGACAACCCCGACCCGCTGCGCCGGGACCCGGTCGCGACCGTGATCGACGGCTGCGTCGGCTGCGGCCTGTGCGGCGAGAACGCGCACGCGGCGGTCCTCTGCCCGTCCTTCTACCGGGCGGAAGTCATCCAGAACCCCTCATGGTGGGACAAGCTTTGGAACGGCAATTCACTAAGGAAATAGAGTCCCTGCGGCTCGGCGAGGGCGAAACCTTCCATGGCGAGGGAATCCTCGCCGTGACGAAGGCGCTCCTGCAGTCGGGCGTCTCCTACGTCGGCGGCTACCAGGGCGCGCCCGTGTCGCACCTGCTCGACGTGATGGTGCAGGCGAAGGACTACCTCGACGGGCTGGGCGTGCACGTCGAGGCCTGCACCAACGAGGCCTCCGCCGCGGCGATGCTCGGCGCCTCGGTGAACTATCCCGCGCGCGGCGCGGTGACGTGGAAATCGATCGTCGGCACCAACGTCGCGGCCGACGCGCTCTCCTATCTCTCGAGCTCGGGGGTGATCGGCGGCGCCCTCATCATCGCCGGCGAAGACTACGGCGAGGGCGCGAGCGTCGCGCTCGAGCGCACGCACGCCTTCGCCATGAAATCGTCCCTGTGGCTCTTCGACCCGCGCCCCAACCACAAGACCATCGTCGACATGGTGGAGAAGGCCTTCGCGCTCTCCGAAGCATCGAGCACGCCGGTGATGATGGAGCTGCGGATCCGCGCGTGCCATGTCAGAGGGAGCTTTGTTTCAAAGAACAACATTCCTCCCTCGGTCTCGACGCTGAGGCAGCTCGCGGGCCCGCCGAAGGAGTTCGTGTACGACCGCCTCGCGCACCCGCCCGCCACCTTCCGGCACGAGAAGCTGAAGGCGGACGTGCGGATGCCGGCGGCGCGCCGGTTCGTCGCCGAGCACAAGCTGAACGAGGTGTTCGACGGCGCGGAGTCCTCGGTGGGCATCATCGTCCAGGGCGGGCTCTACAACGGCGTCCTGAACGCCCTGCGCCAGCTCGGCCTCGCCGACGCGTTCGGCGCGAGCCGCATCCCGATCCTGGCGCTCAACGTGGTCTATCCGCTCGTTCCCGAGGAAATGGTTTCGTTCGCTGCCTCGAAAAAGGCCGTGCTCGTGATCGAGGAGGGCCAGCCCGAGTTCATCGAGCAGGAGATCGCGACTCACCTGCGCCGCGCCGACGTGCAGGCGAAGCTGCACGGCAAGGACCTCCTGCAGTACGCCGGCGAGTACACCGCGGAGGTCCTGGTGCGCGGTTTCTCCGAGTTCCTGGGCAAGCATGCCCCGCACCTCGACCTCTCCCCGGGTTCTTCGTTTCTCGAAAGAGCTTCCCTCGGGAAGCAGAAGGCGGGCGAGCTGCTCGGCGGGCTGCCCGCCCGGCCGCCCGGCTTCTGCATCGGCTGCCCGGAGCGCCCGGTATTCTCGGCGATGAAGCTGGTCGCGCAGGACATCGGCCGGCCGCACGTGTCGATGGACATCGGCTGCCATTCGTTCGCCTCCTTCGAGCCGTTCTCGCAGGGCAACACCGTCCTCGGCTACGGCATGAGCCTCGCTTCCTCGGCCGCCGTCGGGCCGATGTCGGCGCGCCGCCCGGTCGCGGTGATGGGCGACGGCGGCTTCTGGCACAACGGCCTGCTCTCGGGGGTCGCCTCGCGCCTCCTGAACGAGGGCGACGGCGTGCTGGTGATCATGAAGAACGGCTACTCGTCCGCCACCGGCACGCAGGAGATCGTCTCCTCCCCGAAGGCGGCAGGCCAGCCGATGAAGGACGACCAGTCGATCGAGGACGCGCTCAAGGGCCTGGGCGTGAAGTGGCAGCGCACGGTGGACAACTAGCGGGTCGGCGAAGTGGCGAAGGCCTACAAGGAGGTGATGACCTCGGATTTCAACGGCCTCAAGGTCATTGTCGCCGAGGGCGAGTGCCAGCTCGAGCGGCAACGCAGACTCCGCCCCCAGGTCTCGGAAAAGCTGAGGAAAGGCGAAAGGCACGTTCGCGTGAAGTACGGCGTGGACGAGGACACCTGCACCGGCGACCACTCGTGCATCCGGCTCTCCGGCTGCCCGACACTCACCGTGAAGGACAACCCGGACCCGCTGCGGCGCGACCCGGTCGCCACCGTGATCGACGGCTGCGTCGGCTGCGGGCTGTGCGGCGAGAACGCCCACGCCGCGATCCTCTGCCCCTCGTTCTACCGGGCCGAGGTCATTCAAAACCCCACCTGGTGGGACAGACTGGTGCATCAATCATGAGCCTCCCGGAGCGCCCGATCACGGTCCTTATCGCCGCGCTGGGCGGCGAAGGCGGCGGCGTCATGGCCGACTGGCTCATGGAGGCGGCGACCGCCTGCGGGTTCCCCGCCCAGGCGACCTCGATCCCCGGCGTCGCGCAGCGCACGGGCGCGACCACCTACTACCTCGAGGTCTTCCCGGCCGAGCGCGGGCAGCTCGGCGGCCGCGAGCCCGTCATGTCGCTCACGCCGACGCCCGGGAACGTCGACGTGATGGTCGCCTCGGAGCTGATCGAGGCCGGCCGGGCGATGCAGAACGGCTACGTCAGCCCGGAGCGCACCACGCTCGTCGCCTCGACCCACCGCATCTACGCGACGGTGGAAAAGATGCAGATGGCCGACGGCCGCTTCGAGAGCGAGCGCGTCGTCGAGGCCGCGCGGCAGCTCGCGAAGCACGCGGTGCTCTTCGACATGCGCGAGCTCGCGCAGCAGAACGGCACCGTCATCAACGCGGTCCTGTTCGGCGCGATGGCCGGCAGCGGCGTGCTGCCGCTGCCGCGCGAGGCCTGCGAGAAGGCGATCCGCTCGGCGGGACGCGGCGCGGAGGCGAGCCTGCGCGGCTTCGCCGCCGGCTTCGACATCGCCGCCGGCGCGCGCCCCTCGCCCGCGATCGCGGCGACGCCGCCCCGTGCCACCGCGCTGAAGGACGTGATGGCGCTCGGCATCGCCCGGCTCAAGGACTACCAGGGCGATGCCTATGCGGCGCTGTTCGAGAAGCGCATGCAGCCGTTTCTCTCCGACCAGAAGCTGGCGGCGGAAGTCGGGCGTCATCTCGCCGTGTGGATGAGCTACGAGGACATCGTCCGCGTCGCGGACCTGAAGACCCGTGCCTCGCGCTTCGCGCGCGTGCGCAAGGAAGTCGGCGCGAAGCCCGGCGAGCCGGTCGTCGTCATCGACTACCTGAAGCCGGGCGTGGAGGAGTTCGCCTCCCTGCTCCCCCCTTCGCTCGGCGAGCGCCTGGTGCGCTGGGCCACGGCGCGGGGGAAACTCGATGCCTACAACGTGGGCATGCACGTGAAGACCTCGGGCATGCTGGGCTACCTGCTGGTGCGCTCGCTTTCCTGGCTGAAGCCGTGGCGCCCGCACAGCTACCGCTTCCGCGAGGAGCAGCGCCTGATCGAGCGCTGGCTCGCCCATGTGGCCGACGCGGCCCGGCGCGATGCCGGCCTCGCCCTGGAAATCGCCGAGTGCGCGCGGCTCGTGAAGGGGTATGGGGAAACGCACCGCCGGGGCAAGGGCAACTTCCTGGCCCTGCTCGACGCCCTGGTCGAGAACCCGGCCACCGCCGACGCGACAGAGCAGGCGCGCGCGATCCGCAAGGCGCGGGAGGCGGCGCTCGCCGATCCGGAAGGTCAGGCGCTCGGAAAACAGCTCGGCAAGCCGGTCGTCTGGCTGAAGCCTGTTTAGAATCCGCCCATGGCCAGCGTCCCCAAGCCCACCGAGCGTCAGGATCTCTACCGCCGCATGGACCGGCAGAACCTCGCCCCGCTGTGGGAGGTGCTGCACGCACTGATCCCGAGCGAGCCGGTGACGCCGTGCAAGCCGGCGCTGTGGAAGTACGCGGAAGCGCGCCCGCACCTCATGGAGGCAGGCAAGCTGATCACCGCAAAGGAGGCGGTGCGGCGCGTCCTGATCCTCGAGAACCCCGGGATGCGCGGCGAGTCGTGCATCACGCAGAGCCTGTACGCCGGGCTGCAGCTCATCCTGCCGGGCGAGATCGCACCCAGCCACCGGCATACGCAGTCCGCGCTGCGCTTCGTCGTCGAGGGCAGCGGCGCCTACACCGCCGTGGACGGCGAGCGCACCACCATGCATCCGGGCGACTTCATCATCACCCCGTCCTGGACCTGGCACGACCATGGCCACCCTGGTAGCGACCCGGTGGTCTGGCTCGACGGCCTCGACATCCGCACCGTGCAGACATTCGGCGCCCAGTTCCAGGAGAACTACACCGAGGAAGTGCAGCCGGTGACCCGCAGCGAGGGCAGCTCGAGCGCGCGCTTCGGCGCCAACCTCGCGCCGCTCGGCGCGGTATCGCCGTTCGGCAAGACCTCGCCGATCTTCAACTATCCCTATGCGCGCAGCCGCGAGGCGCTTGTCCGCCTCGCGAAGGACGGCGATCCCGACGCGTGCCACGGCTGGAAGATGCAGTTCATCAATCCGACCACGGGCGGGCCGGCCATGCCGACCATCGGCGCTTTCATCCAGCTCCTGCCGAAGGGCTTGCGCACGCAGCCGTACCGCGCGACCGACGGCACGGTGTACTGCGCCGTCGAAGGCTCGGGGCGGGCACGGATAGGCGACGAGACCTTCGCGTTCGAACCGCGCGACGTGTTCGTCGTGCCCTCCTGGCAGCCGCTTTCCCTCGAGGCGGATGCCGAGAGCGTCCTGTTTTCGTTCTCCGACCGGCCGGCGCAGCAGGCGCTCGGCTTGTGGCGCGAGAACCGGAGCTGAGCTTATGAATGTTGCCGACCCCTCCGCGCTGGCGCGCGAGTACAACAATCGCGAGCTCGTGCCCGAGCACGGGCAGTTCTTCGCCCGCTGGAAGGAATCCTCCGAACGCGCGCGCAGCATCATGACGTGCAAGCTCGACCTGCGCTACGGCGATGCGCCCGGCGAGACCGTCGACCTGTTCCCGGCGCGCAAGGGGGACGGCACGTGCATGATGTTCATCCACGGCGGCTACTGGCGAGCGCTCGACAAGGCGGATTTCTCGTTCCTCGCCCCGGCCTGGGTGGATTCGGGCGTCTCCCTCGCCGTGGTCAACTACGACCTCTGCCCGAAGGTGACGGTCGAGGAGATCGTGCGGCAGATGCTGCGCGCGAGCCGCTGGCTGTGGCTGCATGCCGAGGACCACGGCATGGACCAGGACCGCCTCTTCGTCTCCGGCCACTCGGCCGGCGGTCACCTGACGGCGATGATGATGGCGGCGGTGTTCCCGGTGTTCGACACGCGGCTGCCGAAGGACCTCTTCAAGGGCGGCCTCGCGATCAGCGGCATCTACGACATGCGGCCGCTGCTCGAGGTCGAGTTCCTGCAGGCGGACCTGCGCCTCGATGCGGATTCGGCCTGGCGCCTCTCGCCCGCGTTCCTGCCGCCGGCGACGCGCGCACCCCTCATGACGAGCGTCGGCGGTGCCGAGTCGGGCGAGTTCCGCCGCCAGACTGCGCTGCTCGGCGAGCGCTGGCGCTCCGTGCTCGCAGGCGACATCGCCATGCCCGGCAAGAATCACTTTTCCGTCGTCGACGGTCTGGGCGAGCAGTCGACCCCGCTTTTCCGCGGCGCGCGGCGCCTGATGAAGCTCGATCAGTGAACGAGTACCTGCAGCCGGGAAGCTTCGTCGACAGCGGCCATCCCGCCGTCGCCGCGTTCTCGGAGAAGTTCGCCTCGGGCAGGAGCGACCTCGAGAAGGCCGTCTCCCTCTACTACGCGGTGCGCGACGAGATCCGCTACAACCCGTTCCTCGACTTCGCCGACGCGCAGGTGTTCCGCGCCTCCGCGGTGCTGGAAGCGGGCGAGGGGTTCTGCATCGGCAAGGCCGCGCTGCTCGCCGCCGCTGCGCGCGCCGCGGGCATCCCGGCGCGCGTGGGATTCGCGGACGTGAGGAACCACCTCACCACGCCGCGCCTCGCCGAGACGATGGGCTCCGATCTCTTCGTCTACCACGGCTACACCGACCTGCGCCTGGACGGGAACTGGGTCAAGGCCACGCCCGCGTTCAACCTCGCCCTGTGCCGCAAGTTCCGCGTCAAGCCGCTCGAGTTCGACGGGCGCAGCGACTCGATCTTCCATCCGTTCGACGAGGACGAGCGCAAGCACATGGAATACCTGCGCGACCGCGGGCGCTTCGCCGACGTCCCGGTCGAGGAGATCCAGGGCGCGTTCCGCGAGGCCTATCCCAGGTTCTACCGGCTCGGCGCCGACGCAGCGAAGGAAACCTTCGGCTGAAGGCGCTGCTCGAGGCGAGCTTCCGCGCTGCCGTCGCGGCGGCCGACCCCCTCGCCATCCTTGCGCCCCACGTGCCGCGCCCGCCTCGCGGGCGCACCTACGTCGCCGCGGCGGGCAAGGCCGCCGCCTCCATGGCCGCCGCGCTCGAGCGTGCCTGGCCCGCATCGGCGCCCCTGGAAGGGCTCGCGATCACCCGCTACGGGCACGGCCTGCCGACGCAGCGCATCCGCGTCGTCGAGGCCGGCCATCCGGTCCCGGACGCCGCCGGCGAGGCGGCGGCCCGCGAGATTCTCGAGAAAGCCCGTGGGCTGGGAGAGGACGACCTGCTCCTCGCGCTCCTCTCCGGCGGCGGCTCGAGCCTCCTTTCGCTCCCGGCGCCGGGCCTCGCGATGGCCGACCTGAAGGCCCTCACCTCGCAGCTGCTGCGCAGCGGCGCGGCGATCCAGGAGATGAACACGGTGCGCAAGCACCTCTCGGCAATCCACGGCGGCCGGCTTGCCGCGGCCTCGCGTGCGCCGGTGCTCGCGCTCATCATCTCCGACGTGACGGGCGACGATCCGACGCATATCGCCTCGGGCCCGTGCGCGCCGGATCCCACGACCTGCGACGACGCGCGGGCGGTGCTGGAGCGCTTTGGCATCGCCGCCAACCTGCCGTTCGTGGAAAGTCCGAAGCCCGGCGACGCAGCCTTCCGGCGCGCCGAGAACCGCGTGGTCGCCACGGCGCACCGCTCGCTCGAGGCCGCCGCGGAGGTGTTCCGCGCGAAGGGGATCCAGCCAGTGATCCTCGGCGACACGATCACCGGAGAAGCGGCGGAAGTGGCCAAAGTCATGGCCGCCCTGGTGCGCGAGATCCGCACCTACGGCAAGCCCTTCCGTCCGCCGGTCGCGCTCATCTCGGGGGGAGAATGCACGGTCACGATTCGGGGGGAAGGCGGGCGCGGGGGGCGGTGCACGGAGTTCCTGCTGTCGCTGGGCATCGAGCTCGACGGCATGGCCGGCGTCTCGGCGATTGCGGCTGACACGGACGGCATCGACGGCTCGGAGGACAACGCGGGCGCGATCCTTCTGGCGGATTCCATCTCCCGCGCACACGGACGGAGCGCCCACACCGACCTAATACGCCACAACAGCTATGGGTTCTTCGCGGCGCTGGGCGAGCTCGTCGTCACGGGACCGACGCGGACCAACGTGAACGACTACCGGGCGATCGTCGTGGAGAACTGAAAAGGCCGGGTCTCCCCGGCCTCTTTCTTCTCCCGGCTGCCCGTTCAGGCGGCTTTTTTCTCTTCCGCCTTCTTGGCTTTCTTCTTCTCGTCGGGCTTCGGCGCCTCCGCTCCGGCGTCGACCCTCTCGGTAAGGGAGACCAGCGCGAGCGGAGCGTTGTCGCCCTTGCGGAATCCGGTCTTGAGGATCCGGAGGTAGCCCCCATTGCGCTTCGCGAAGCGCGGACCGAGGTCGTCGAAGAGCTTGCTCACGATGCCCCGGTCGCGCAGGCGATCGAAAGCTAGGCGGCGGTTGGCGAGCGAAGGCTTCTTGCCGAGCGTGATCATCGGCTCGACGACCCGGCGCAGCTCCTTCGCCTTCGGCAGCGTGGTGCGGATTTCCTCGTGCCGCAGCAGCGACACCGTCATGTTGCGCAGCATCGCGAGCCGGTGGCTCGTGGTACGGCCGAGCTTTCTGAGTCCGTGACCGTGACGCATGGCTCTATGCCCTGTGTTCGAGGCCGGCGGGCGGCCAGTTTTCCAGCTTCATGCCAAGGGTCAGGCCGCGCGAGGCGAGCACTTCCTTGATCTCGTTGAGCGACTTGCGGCCCAGGTTCGGCGTCTTGAGCAACTCCGTCTCCGTGCGCTGGATCAGGTCGCCGATGTAGTAGATGTTCTCGGCCTTGAGACAGTTCGCGGAGCGGACCGTGAGCTCGAGGTCGTCCACCGGACGGAGCAGGATCGGGTCGACGGCGGGTGACTTGGGCTGCTCGGTCGGCAGCGCCGTGCCCTCGAGTTGCGCGAAGACGGAAAGCTGATCGACCAGCACGCGCGCTGCGTAGCGGATCGACTCTTCCGGCTCGATCGCGCCGTTGGTCTCGATGTCGATGATCAGCTTGTCCAGGTCGGTGCGCTGCTCGACGCGGGCGGACTCGACCGCGTACGAGACGCGACGGACCGGGCTGAACGAGGCATCGAGGACGATGCGGCCGATTCCCTTGGTCTCCTCGGGCAGGTAGCGCATGTTGCCCGGCACGTAGCCGCGGCCGGACTCGACCTTGATTTGCACTTCCAGCTTGCCGGTCGCGGAAAGGTGGGCGATCACGTGGTCGGGATTGATGATCTCGACGTCGTGCGCAGCCTCGATATCCGACGCAGTCACCGGGCCCTCGCCTTTTTTCTTCAGGGAGAGGATCGCCTCGGAACGGTTGTGCAGCCGGAAGACCACGCCCTTCAGGTTGAGGAGAATGTCGACGACATCCTCCCGCACGCCGTCCAGCGTGGAGTACTCGTGCACGACGCCGGCGATCTGCACCTCGGTCGGCGCATAGCCGGGCATCGAGGAGAGCAGGACGCGGCGCAGCGCATTGCCGAGCGTATGGCCATACCCGCGCTCGAACGGCTCCATGGTCACGCGCGCGTGATTTGCGGAGAGGTTCTGGACGTCGACGATACGCGGCTTCAAAAATCCCGACTGGGGCATAGTGGTCCTGTCTGCTTCGTGAGAACTGCGGTTACTTCGAGTACAGCTCGATGATCAGGCTCTCGTTGATCGTGGACGAGAGGTCGGCCCGCGCCGGCAATGCCTTGTACGTGCCCTTGAGTCCCTTCGCGTCCACTTCCATCCACTCCGGCAAGCCGCGCGACTCGGCGGCTTCCGCGGCGGACTTGATGCGCAGTTGCGCCTTCGCCTTGCCGGTCACCTCGATGACGTCGCCCGGCTTCACCTGGTAGGACGGGATGTTGACCCGCTTGCCGTTCACTAGGACCCCGTTGTGGCGCACCACCTGCCGCGCTTCCGCGCGGGAGGCGCCGAAGCCCATGCGATAGGCAACGGTGTCCAGGCGCGACTCGAGGATCTGCAGCAGGCGCTCGCCGGTCACGCCTTTGGAGCGCGAGGCTTCCGCGTAGATCAGGCGGAACTGCCGCTCGAGGATGCCGTAGGTGCGGCGCACCTTCTGCTTCTCGCGCAGCTGCTTGCCGTAGTCGGAGAGGCGCGCGCCGCTCTTCTGGCCGTGCTGGCCGGGTGCGTAGGCGCGGCGCTCCACGGCGCACTTGTCGGTGAAGCATTTCTCGCCCTTGAGGAAGAGCTTCTCGCCCTCCCGGCGGCACTGGCGGCACTTGGCGTCGAGGTTTCTGGCCATGGTCGGTATGGTCTCCCTTAGACCCGGCGCCGCTTCGGCGGGCGGCAGCCGTTGTGAGGAATCGGCGTCACGTCGGCGATGCTGCCGATCTTGAGTCCGATCGCGTTAAGCGCGCGCACCGCGGACTCGCGGCCGGGGCCGGGGCCCTTGATGCGCACTTCGATGTTCTTCACGCCGCACTCCTGCGCCGCGCGGCCCGCGCGCTCGGCGGCAACCTGCGCCGCGAACGGCGTGGTTTTGCGCGAGCCCTTGAACCCGGCGTTCCCCGAGGTCGCCCAGGAGAGCGTGTTGCCCTGGCGGTCGGTGATGGTGATGATCGTGTTGTTGAAGGACGCGTGCACGTGGGCGATGCCCTCGGCGACGTTCTTCTTGACCTTCTTCCGCGCACGCGCGGAAGCGGTCTGCTGCAGTTCCTGGCGGGTCGGCGCGTTTCGGCTGGCCATGTGGTGTAGATCCCTCGGTTTTTCTTAGGCGGCCTTGCCGGCCTGCACGTTGAGTTTGATCGCGGCCTTGCGCGGCCCCTTGCGAGTGCGCGCATTCGTCCGCGTGCGCTGGCCGCGCGCGGGCAGGCCTTTGCGGTGGCGCGTGCCGCGATAGCAGCCGAGGTCCATCAGCCGCTTGACCGACATCGAGATCTCGCGACGCAGATCACCCTCGACGGTCAGCTTCTGCACGCTCTCGCGCAGGCGGTCGAGCTCCGCGTCCGTCAGGTCCTTGATCTTGCGCGTGCCCTGCACGCCCGCGGCGTCGCAGATGGCCTGCGCCCGGGCGCGGCCCACGCCATAGATCGCGGTCAGCGCGATGTTCGCGTGCTGGTGGTTGGGGATGTTGATGCCTGCAATGCGTGCCATGCGCGTACCCTAAGCGGAACCTGAAATTATAGCTGTTTTGTCAAGGTCTTATCAACCCTGGCGCTGTTTGTGACGCGGATCGGCGCAAATCACCCGGACCACGCCCTTGCGCCGGACGATCTTGCACTTCCGGCAGATCTTCTTCACTGAAGCCATCACTTTCATCGCAGCTCTCCTGTGCCTACTTTGCCCTGAACGTGATACGCCCCTTGGTGAGGTCGTACGGCGTCAGCTGAACCGTTACCTTGTCTCCGGGCAGGATGCGGATGTAGTTCATCCGCATCTTCCCCGAGATGAAGCAGTGAATCACGTGCCCGTTTTCCAGCTTCACCCTGAAGGTCGCGTTGGGCAGATTCTCCACGACCTCTCCCTGCATCTCGATGACGTCTTCCTTGGCCATCACGCCTAGCGGACGGGCATCCCGCCTTTGAAATTCGCCTTGCGCAGCAAGCTCTCGTATTGGTGAGTCATTACGTACGCCTGCACCTGGGCCATGAAGTCCATCGTCACCACGACGATGATCAGCAGCGAGGTGCCGCCGAAATAGAACGGCACGTTCCAGCGCAGGATCAGGAACTCCGGCAGCAGGCAGACCAGCGTCACGTACGCCGCGCCCGCCAGCGTGAGGCGGGTGAGGATGCGCTCGAGGTACTTGGCGGTCTGGTCCCCCGGGCGAATGCCCGGGACGAAGGCACCGGACTTCTTGAGATTGTCCGCCGTTTCCTTCGGGTTGTACTGCAGCGCGGTGTAGAAGAAGCAGAAGAACACGATGAGCGCGCCGTACATCGCGACATAGATCGGCTGCCCCGGCGTCAGCATGCCGGCGATTTCGCTCAGCCAGCGCATGCCCTCGGCGGAACCGAACCAGCCGAGCAGCGTCGCCGGGAAGAGGATGAGCGAGCTGGCGAAGATCGGCGGGATCACGCCCGACATGTTGAGCTTGAACGGCAGGTGCGAGCTCTGCCCGCCGTAGACGCGGTTGCCGACCTGGCGCTTGGCATAGTTGACCAGGATCTTGCGCTGGCCGCGCTCGACGAAGCAGACGAACGCGGTGACCGCGACCACCGCGATGGCGATGAGCATCGCGGTCAGGGGGTGCATCGCGCCGGTCCGAACGAGCTCGAGCGTACCGGCGATCGCCTGCGGAAGACCCGCCGCGATGCCGGCAAAGATGATGATCGAGATGCCGTTGCCCAGGCCCCGCTCGGTAATCTGCTCGCCGAGCCACATCAGGAACATCGTGCCGGTCACCAGCGTGGTCACGGTCGTGATGCGGAACATCAGCCCCGGGTCGAGCACCAGGCCGGCCTGCGACTCGAGCGCAATGGAGATTCCGGTCGCCTGGAAGAGTGCGAGGAAGACGGTCCCGTAGCGCGTGTATTGGGTGATCTTGCGGCGGCCCGACTCGCCTTCCTTGCGCAGCGCATCCAGATGCGGGTGCACCGCCGTCATGAGCTGCATGATGATGGAGGCGGAGATATACGGCATGATGCCCAGCGCGAAGATGGTGAAGCGCGACAGCGCGCCACCCGAGAACATGTTGAACATGCCCAGGATGCCGCCCTGCTGGCCCTGAAACAGGTCGGCGAGGACGTTCGGGTCGATTCCGGGAACCGGGATATGGGCGCCGATGCGGAACACGACCAGCGCGCCGAGCAGGAAGATGAGGCGTCGCTTCAGGTCGCCGTACTTGGAACCCTTGCCGACGTTGGGAAGTGCGGTCGCCATCAGGCCTGCTTCTCGCCCCCGGCCTGTTCGCCTTCAGCGGGCTTCTTCACCTTCTTTTCCTTCTTCTTTTTCTCCGGCCTGGGGGCCTCGGTGTATTCCACCTTGCCGCCGGCCTTCTCGATGAGCGCTTGGGCACCCTTGGAAGCCTTGACCTGCTTCAGGACGATCTTGCGCTTGAGCTCGCCGGAAAGGATCACCTTCGCAGCGAGCGCCTTGTGCGAGACGATGCCGGCGGCCTTCAGGGCCGCGAGGTCGATTTCCGTCGCCTGCAGGGCCTCGAGCTGGCCCGTGCGCACCTCGGCGACGTCGTCGCGCGTGGGCGAGTTGAACCCGCGCTTGGGCAGGCGCCGGTGCAGCGGCATCTGCCCGCCCTCGAAGCCCACCTTGTGAAAGCCGCCCGAGCGGGCGCGCTGGCCCTTGTGGCCGCGCCCCGCCGTCTTGCCCCAGCCGGAGCCGATGCCGCGCCCGACGCGATGACGGTTGCTCTTTGAACCCGGTGCGGGCTTCAGATCATTGAGTTTCATTTCAATCCACCCGAACGAGGTAGTTGACCTTGTTAATCATGCCGCGCACCGCCGGCGTGTCCACCAGCTCGGACACCTGGTTGATGCGCTTCAGGCCCAGGCCCCTGACCGTCGCGAGATGGTCGCGGCGAAGCCCGGCGAGGCCCTTCAGCAGGGTGACCTTGATTTTCTTGCTCATGCGCCCAGGATCTCCTCGACCGACTTGCCGCGGCGCGCGGCGATCTCCGCCGGCGTGTTCATGGCCTGCAGGCCATTCAGCGTCGCGCGCACGACGTTGTAGGGATTGGTGGAGCCGAAGCACTTGGCGAGCACGTTGGTGACGCCCATGACCTCGAACACCGCGCGCATCGGCCCGCCGGCGATGATGCCGGTGCCTTCGTGCGCAGGCTGCATCAGCACCTTGGCGGCGCCCCAGCGCCCGATCACGGTGTGGTGCAGGGTGCCGTTCTTCAGCTTGACCTTGAAGAGCTTGCGGCGCGCTTCTTCCATCGCCTTCTGCACGGCCACCGGCACCTCGCGGGCCTTGCCCTTGCCCATGCCGATTCCGCCGTCGCCGTCGCCGACCACGGTGAGCGCGGCGAAGCCGAGCACGCGGCCGCCCTTCACCACCTTGGTGACGCGGTTGACCGCGATCATCTTCTCGCGCAGTCCGTCGCCGCGCTCTTCCTGCTGCATCCGGGGCTGGATTTTCGCCATGTCGTCTCTCGTAACCTGAGCTTAGAACTTCAGTCCGCCGGCGCGCGCCGCTTCGGCGAGCGCCTTGACGCGGCCGTGGTAGCGGTAGCCGGCGCGGTCGAAGGCCACCTTCTCGATGCCCTTCTCCTTTGCCTTCTGTGCGATGCGCTGGCCGATCAGCTCGGCGGCCTTGGTGTTGCCGCCGTGCTTGAGCTGCGCGCGAATGTCCTTCTCGAGCGACGAGGCGCTCGCCAGCACCTTCTCGCCGTCGGGCGAGGTGAGCTGGGCGTAGATGTGCGTGTTCGTGCGATGCACGGTGAGGCGCACGGCGCCGTTGTTGCGGATCCGGATCCGGGTCTGCCGGGCGCGGCGGAGGCGCGCGTCGTTCTTCTGGCTCATAGGCGTTACTTCTTCTTCGTTTCTTTGAGGACGATGACCTCGTCCGCGTAGCGCACGCCCTTGCCCTTGTAGGGCTCGGGGGAGCGCAGCGCGCGCACTTCCGCGGCCACCTGTCCGACGAGCTGCCGGTCGGTCCCGGTGATGACGATCTCGGTCTGCGTCGGGGTGGCGACTTTCACGCCTTTCGGCATCTGGTGCACCACCGGGTGGGAAAAGCCGAGCGTCAGGTTGAGCTTGTCGCCCTGCGCCTGCGCGCGGTAGCCGACGCCGACCAGGGCGAGCTTCTTCTCGAAGCCCTTGGTCACGCCGGTGACCATGTTCGCCACGAGCGCGCGCATGGTGCCGGACATGGCGTTCGCGTGGTTCGAGTTGCCGAGGGCCTTGCACACGAGCTGGTCCCCCTGCTTTTCGACGGCGACGTTCGGGTCGGCGGCGCGCGCGATGGTGCCGAGCGGGCCCTTGACGGAAATCTGGCCGGAAGCCAGCGTCACTTCCACGCCCTTGGGCACGGGAATCGGGTATTTGGCGATGCGGGACATGGGCTCTCTCCGTTACGCCACGATGCAGAGCACTTCGCCGCCCACGCCGTCGGCGCGGGCCTTGCGGTCGGTCATGACGCCGCGCGAAGTCGACAGGATCGCCACGCCGAGGCCGTTCATCACCTTGGGGATGTCGTCGCGGCCCTTGTAGACGCGCAGGCCCGGCTTGGAGACGCGCTCCAGGCGCTCGATCACCGGCTTGCCGGCGTAGTACTTGAGCGCGATGCGCAGCTCCTTCTTGGGACCGTTCTCGCGGGTCGCGAAGTCCTCGATGTAGCCCTCGTCCTTCAGGACCTTGGCGATCGAGGCCTTCAGCTGGGAAGCCGGCATCGCCACCTCCGTGTGCCCCACCATCTGGGCATTGCGGATGCGGACCAGCATGTCGGCGATCGGGTCAGTCATGCTCATTCGGCGGTCTCCTTACCCTGACTCTCTACCAACTTGCCTTGATCACGCCGGGAACCTCGCCCTTCATGGCGAGATCGCGGAGCTTGTTGCGGCCGAGGCCGAACTTCCGGTACACGCCGCGCGGGCGGCCGGTGAGGGCGCAGCGGTTGCGGATGCGCACCGGCGAGGCGTCGCGCGGCAGCTTCTGCAGCTTCTCCCGGGCCTCGAGCTTGGCCTCTTCGGAGGCACGCGGGTCCTGGAGGATCTCGAAGAGCTGGGCGCGCCGCGCCTTGAACTTCTCGACGGTTTTCTGGCGCTTCTGGTTGCGCAGCGTGAGTGCGAGCTTGGCCATGCGGTCTCTTTCAGTGCTTGAACGGGAAGCGGAACGCGCTCAGCAGCGCGCGCGCCTCGTCGTCGGATTTCGCCGAGGTGGTGATGGCGATGTTCATGCCCCGGAGCGCGTCGATCTTGTCGTACTCGATCTCCGGGAAGATGATCTGTTCCTTCAGGCCCAGGCTGTAGTTCTCGCGGCCGTCGAACGCACGGTTCGACACGCCGCGAAAGTCGCGGATGCGCGGGATGGCGACATTCACCAGCCGGTCCAGGAACTCGTACATGCGCGCGCCGCGCAGGGCCACCATGCAGCCGATCGGGAACCCGGCGCGCAGCTTGAAGTTCGCGATCGACTTGCGCGCCTTCGTGACCACCGGCTTCTGGCCGGCGATCCTCGCCATGTCGGCCAGCGCGTTGTCGAGCGTCTTCTTGTCGTTGGTCGTCTCGCCCACGCCCATGTTCAGCGTGATCTTGCGGATGCGCGGCACCTGCATGATCGTCTTGTAGCCGAACTTCTGCATCAGGTCCGGCACGACCTTGTCCTTGTAGTGCATGGCGAGGCGCGGCGGCGGGCCCTTCTGCTCGGGCCCGGCCTTCGGCGCCTCGGCTTTCGGCCCCCCTTTGGAAGCCGCTTCCTTCTTCGGCTGCTTCGGCGGCGAGGCTGCCGTGCGCGCTTCCTGCTTCGGCTTCTTGTCTTCCTTGTCTTTTTCCTTGGCCATGTCTTAAGCCTCGACCTGCTCGCCGTTCGCCTTGAACACGCGGACCTTGCGGCCGCCCTCGAGCGCCTTCACGCCGGCGCGGTCGGCTTTCTTGGTCGCGGGGTTGAACAGCGCGATGTTGGAGATGTGGATCGGCTTGTCGAGGTCGACGATGCCGCCGGTGACGCCCTTCATCGGGTTCGGGCGCTGATGCTTCTTGACGCGATTGATGCCCTCGACCACCACGTGGTCGGCATCGACGCGACGCAGCACCGTGCCGCGCTTGCCCTTGTCGCGCCCTGCGATGACAACAACCTCGTCGCCTTTCTTGATGCGCTGCATGGCTACAGGACCTCGGGTGCGAGAGAAACGATCTTCATGAACTGCTCGGTGCGCAGCTCGCGCGTCACCGGCCCGAAGATGCGGGTGCCGATCGGCTCGAGCTTGGCGGTGAGCAGCACCGCGGCGTTGTGGTCGAAGCGGATCCGCGAGCCATCGGCGCGGCGCACGCCCTGCGCGGTGCGCACGACGACCGCGTGGTAAATCTCGCCCTTCTTCACGCGGCCGCGCGGCGCGGCATCCTTGACGCTCACCTTGATCACGTCGCCGATCGAGGCGTAACGGCGCTTCGAGCCGCCCAGCACCTTGATGCACATGACGGCGCGCGCGCCGGTGTTGTCGGCCACGTCCAGTACGGACTGCATCTGAATCATTGGTTTTCTCCAGCTCCAACTTGCGGGCACCGTGCCCGCAGTTTTGGACCCCGTCGGGGGATCGTGATTCTACCTCAAACCGCCTTGGACTTCTCCACTAGGCGGGTCACTTTCCAGGATTTTGTGCGCGAAATCGGCCGGCACTCGGCGATCTCGACCAGGTCCCCGTCGCTGAACTCGCCCGATTCGACGTGGGCGTGGTACTTGCGCGAGCGGGTGATCGTCTTGCCCATCATCGGGTCGCGGACGCGGCGCTCGACCCGGACCACGAGGGTCTTCTGCATCTTGGTGCTGGTCACTCGCCCGATCAGCTTGCGCTGGTTCTTGGCCGGGGCCGCGGCGGGCGGGGTCGCGTTCTGCTGCTGCGGGGTCGGGCTCATTTCGCGGCCTTCTCTTTCATGATCGTCTTCACGCGCGCGATATCGCGCTTTACCTTCTTCATCTGGCTCGTATTGCTGAGCTGCTGGGTGGCAAGCTGCATGCGCAGGCCGAACTGCGCCTTGAGCAGCCCTTCCAGCTCCTTCTGCAGCTCATCGCCGTTCTTGCCGCGGAGTTCGCTCGGTTTCATGTCGGCTCCTTACCCCAGCATCCGTTGCACGACCACGGTCCGGAACGGCAGCTTTGCCGCAGCGAGAGCGAAGGCCTCCTTCGCCAGCAGCTCCGTCACGCCGTCCATCTCGAACAGCACCTTGCCGGGCTGGATCTCGGCGACGAAGTATTCCGGGTTGCCCTTGCCGTTGCCCATGCGGACTTCGGCGGGCTTGGTCGAGATCGGCTTGTCCGGGAAGACGCGGATCCAGATCCGGCCGCCGCGCTTGATGTGGCGCGACATCGCGCGCCGGGCGGCCTCCAGCTGGCGCGCCGTCAGGCGGCCGCGCGTGACGGCCTTGAGGCCGTGCTCGCCGAACGACACCTTGTTGCCGCGCGTGGCGACGCCGGTATTGCGGCCCTTCTGCTGTTTCCGGTACTTGGTTCTTGCGGGCTGAAGCATGGCTATTCCTTCGTTTCGCCTTCCGGCTTCTCAACCTTGCGGGTCTTCTTGACCGTGGTCTTTGGCGCAGCAGCGCCTTCCTTCTTCGGCTTCGCATCAGCGCCCCTGGGTCCCGCGGCGCCTTCGCCGCGCGGCTTCGCGGGGCCCGAGCGCTTCGCGCCCGGCCGCGGCGCCGGCTTCTTGGCGCGCTTGGGCTCGGTCGGCGCCTCGGGTTGGGGCGCAGGCGCAGCCGCGGTGCCCGGCAGCGCGGCCGCCGCCTCGGCCTTGGTCAGCACCTCGCCCTTGTAGACCCAGACCTTGATGCCGATGACGCCGTAAGTCGTCTTTGCCTCGCCCAGGCCGTAGTCGATGTCCGCGCGCAGCGTGTGCAGGGGAACGCGGCCCTCGCGATACCACTCGGTGCGGGCGATCTCGATCCCGTTCAGGCGACCGGCGCTCATGATCTTGATGCCCTGCGCGCCCAGGCGCATGGCGTTCTGCATCGCGCGCTTCATGGCGCGGCGGAACATGATGCGCTTCTCGAGCTGCTGGGCGATCGAGTCGGCGATGAGCTGCGCGTCGATCTCGGGCTTGCGGATTTCCTCGATGTTCACGTGCACCTGCTGCACGCCCATGATGCGGCGAAGCTCCGCCTTGAGCGACTCGATCTCCTCGCCCTTCTTGCCGATCACCACGCCCGGCCGTGCGGAGAAGATGGTGATGCGCGCGTCCTTGGCCGGGCGCTCGATCAGCACGCGGCCGACGGAGGCGTGGGCAAGCTTCTTCTTGAGGAAGTCGCGCACCTTGATGTCCTCGGCGAGCATCGGCGCGAAGGAGCGCTTGTTCGCGTACCAGCGCGAGCTCCAGTTGCGGTTGACCGCGAGCCGGAATCCGACCGGATTGATTTTCTGTCCCATAGTCTCTCTCAGTCGCCCACGGTGATGAAGATGTGGCAGCTCTGCTTGGTGACGCGGTTGCCGCGCCCCTTGGCGCGCGCCTGGAAGCGCTTCAGGAACATGGCGCGCTCGACGTGGATGATCTTCACCTTGAGCGAGTCGATGTCGGCGCCGTCGTTGTGCTCGGCGTTGGCGATTGCCGATTCGAGCACCTTCTTGATGATCGCCGCGCCCTTCTTCGGCGTGAAGGCGAGGATGTTGATCGCCTGGTCGACGGGCTTGCCGCGGATGAGGTCGGCCACGAGGCGGCCCTTCTGGGCCGACAGGCGTGCGCCGCGCAGGGTGGCTTTGGTTTCCATGGTAGGCATTCCTTACGTGCGCATCTCTACTTTTTCGCCGCAGGCGCGGCGGCCGGAGCCGCTGCGGGCGAGGGCGTACCGCCGCCGGCCGGGGGCCGGCCAACCGAATCGTCGGTGCGCTTGCCCGCCGCCGAGTGGCTCTTGAAGATGCGCGTGAGCGCAAACTCGCCGAGCTTGTGCCCGACCATGTTCTCGGTGATGTACACCGGGATATGCTGCTTGCCGTTGTGCACGGCGATCGTCAGGCCGACGAAGTCCGGCAGGATCGTCGAGCGGCGCGACCAGGTCTTGATCGGGCGCTTGTCGTTGCCCGAGCGCGCCTTGTCGACCTTCGCCTGCAGGTGGAGGTCCACGAACGGACCTTTCTTGATTGAGCGTGCCATGGGCTGCCTTCCTTATTTCACGCGGCGGTCGCGGACGATCATCAGCTGCGTCCGCTTGTTGCGACGGGTCTTGAAGCCTTTGGTCTGGACGCCCCAGGGGGAAACCGGGGGCTGGCCCGACGAGGTGCGGCCCTCGCCCCCGCCGTGCGGGTGGTCGATCGGGTTCATCGCGACGCCGCGCACCGTCGGCCGGATGCCGCGCCACCGCTTGCGTCCGGCCTTGCCGATGGACTCAAGGTTGTGCTCGGAATTGCCCGTCTCGCCGATGGTGGCGCGGCAATCCACGTGGACCTTGCGAATCTCGCCCGAGCGCAGGCGAAGCTGCGCGTAAGAGCCTTCCCGCGCCAGGACCTGGATGCCCGCGCCTGCCGAGCGGCCGATCTGGGCCCCCTTGCCGGGGAGCATCTCGACGCAGTGCACGATCGTGCCGATGGGGATATTGCGCAGCGGCAGCGTGTTACCCGGCTTGATCGGCGCCTCGGAGCCCGACATGAGCTGCGTGCCGACGGCCACGCCCTTGGGGGCGATGACGTAGCGGCGCTCGCCGTCCTTGTAGAGCAGGAGCAGAAGGTGCGCGCTGCGGTTCGGGTCGTACTCGATGCGCTCGACGGTCGCCGGCACGCCGTCCTTGTTGCGGCGGAAGTCGACGATCCGGTAGTGCTGCTTATGGCCGCCGCCCTTGTGCCGCATGGTGACGCGACCGTGGTTGTTGCGGCCGTTGGTCTTCGACTGGCTGGACAGCAGCGGCCAGTGCGGCTCGCCTTTGTGCAGCTCGGGCGTGACGACCTTCACCAGGGCGCGGCGCCCGGGAGAAGTGGGTTTGACTTTGACGAGTGGCATGGCTTGCTTCCCTTATTCCGTCGCCGCGAAGTTGATTTCCTGCCCCTCGGCGAGGCGCACATAGGCCTTCTTCCAGCTGCGCCGGCGGCCCTCGATGCGGCCGAAGCGGCGCTTCTTGCCCTTTACGTTCAGCACCTTCACCGAGTCGACCTTGGTCTTGAACATGAGCTCGACTGCGGCCTTGATCTCGGGCTTGGTCGCCCCGTCGGCGACGCGGAACACGTACTGCCGGTTCTTGTCGGCGACGAAGGTGCTCTTCTCCGACACGACCGGCGCGAGAACGATGGTCATCAGCTGTGCGGCGTTGAATCTCTTCGGGGCGCTCATTTGAGGAGCTCCTCCAGCTTGGCGAGCGCGCCGCGCGTGAGCACGACGTTCGGGAAGCGGACCAGCGCGACCGGGTTGGCGTTGCCGGCGGTCATGACCGCGACGTTGCGCAGGTTGCGCGACGAGAGCATCAGGTTCTCGTCCACCTCGTCGGTGATGACCAGCAGCTCCTCGAAGCCCATGGACTTCACCTTCTGCGCGAGCAGCTTGGTCTTCGGCTGGTCCAGCTTGAAGGTCTCGACCACCCGCAGCCGGTCCTCGCGGGCGAGCTGGGAGAGGATCGAGGCCATGCCGGCGCGGTACATCTTGCGGTTGACCTTGTGGCTGAAGTTCTCGTCCGGCGAGTTGGGAAAGATCTTGCCGCCGCCGCGCCAGAGCGGGCTGGACGTCATGCCCGCGCGCGCGCGGCCGGTTCCCTTCTGCCGCCACGGCTTCTTCGTCGAATGGCGTACGGCGCTGCGATCCTTCTGG
Organism: uncultured bacterium; assembly: GCA_965233165.1. Taxonomy (GTDB): domain Bacteria; phylum Pseudomonadota; class Gammaproteobacteria; order Burkholderiales; family SG8-39; genus SCGC-AG-212-J23. The sequence continues at coordinate 31,504 of CBDDRX010000159.1, forward strand.
GCGCGCGAGCCGATGCGCGCGTTCGCCTGGAAGGCGACGACGATCTGGTGCACCAGCGCCTGATTGAAGTCGCGGCCGAAAATCTCGTCCTTCGCCTGCAGCGTGCCGGCGGCGCCCTGGTCGTTGATCAGCTTGAGTTCCATGGCCGCCCCTTATTTCTTCGCCGGCGCAGCGGCCGGCTTGGCGGCGGCAGGCTTGGCCTTGCCTTCGGCCTTCGGCTCCGCCTTCTTGCCGCTCGGGCCGGCGGCCTTGGTGATCTTGATCGCCGGACGCACGATCACGTCGCGCCCGCTCGAGCCGGGCACCGCGCCCTTGACGAGCAGGAGCTGGCGCTCGACATCCACTCGCACGACCTCGAGATTCAGGGTCGTACGGGTGGCATTGCCAAGGTGACCGGCCATGCGCTTGCCCGGGAAAACGTGTGCCGGGCTCTGGTTCTGGCCGGTGGAGCCAGGCTTGTTGTGCGAGATCGAATTGCCGTGGGAAGCGCGGTTCGAGGAGAAATGGTGGCGCTTGATGACCCCGGCGAAGCCCTTGCCGATCGTCACGCCCTGCACATCGACCTTCTGGCCGACCTTGAAGAGGCTCTCGACGCCGATCTTGGCGCCCACCTTCATATTGGCAAGCTCGTCCGCCTTCGCGCGGAATTCCTTCAGCGTGTGGCCCGCCTCGACGGCGGCCTTGGCGAGGTGCCCGGCGAGCGGCTTGCGCACCCGGCTTGCGCGGCGCTTGCCGAACGCGACCTGGACGGCGGCATAGCCGTCCTTCTCGGCGGTCTTGATCTGGGTGATGCGGTTGTCGGACACGTCGAGCACCGTGACGGGCAGCGTGCTGCCGTCGTCCGTGAAGATGCGCGTCATGCCGACCTTGCGGCCGACCAGTCCTATCGTCATACCTTCCTCTATCTATTGATCCCCGCCCGCGCGGGAACGCCGGCTGCTATTGGCCGGCCCTTCACCTATTGCTTCGCCCTGCTACCGCTGCCTTAAGCGGCGCTCTCTGCCGCTCCTTTTACTACTGAACCTTGATTTCCACGTCCACGCCGGCCGGGAGGTCGAGCTTCATGAGCGCATCCACCGTCTTGTCCGTCGGGTCGATGATGTCCATCAGCCGCATGTGCGTGCGGATCTCCAGCTGGTCGCGCGAGGCCTTGTCGATGTGCGGCGAGCGCAGGAGGTCGAAACGCTGCTTGCGCGTGGGCAGGGGCACCGGCCCCCGCACCACCGCGCCGGTGCGCTTCGCGGTATCCACGATCTCGAGCGCCGACTGGTCGATCAGGCGGTAGTCGAACGCCTTGAGGCGGATACGAATTCTTTGACTTTGCATGATCCTCTGCCGTTGTTGCTGCTTATTCGACGATTTTCGCGACGACGCCGGCGCCGACGGTCTTGCCGCCCTCGCGGATGGCAAAGCGCAGGCCCTGCTCCATGGCGATCGGGGTGATCAGCGTGACCACCATCTTCACGTTGTCCCCGGGCATCACCATCT
>CBDDRX010000160.1:0-4709 GCA_965233165.1 uncultured bacterium
TCGCTCACCGGCGCGCGCGCCTCGTGCAGCGGCTGCGCGATGACGTCGACCAGCGAGGGGCCGCCGTGCGCGGCGGCCGCGGCGAGGGCGTGCCTGAGGTCCGCCGGGTTTTCCACCCGCCACGACTTGACCCCGAACGCCTCCGCGACCCGCGCATGGTCCGTGCGGTCGAAGTCCACCGTGAAGTAGCGGCTGCCGAAGCCGGACTTCTGCCCGGCCTTGATCCAGCCGTAGGTGCTGTTGGAGAGCACCACGAACGTGATCGGCAGCTTGTGCCGGACCACGGTTTCGAGCTCGCCGCCCGTGAAGCCGAAGCTGCCGTCGCCCATCACGGACACGCACTTCGCGCCGGGACGGCCGAAGTGCGCGCCTACGGCGCCGGAAAGCGAATAGCCGAGCGCGCCGTGCGCGCGGTTCGAGATGAAGTGGCGGTCGGCCCGCTTGCCCACGTAGTACGCGGAGAAATACGGGCAGGGCGTTCCGGGGTCGGCCACGATCACTGCATCGGCAGGCAGGACGCTCTGCAGGTCCGCCACCACGCGCTCGGGGCGGATCGGCGCCTGCGTCGAGCCGGCGAGCTCGCGAAACGCGGCGAACTTCTCCTCCCTGGCCTGCGCCACGCGCTTTTCCTGGGAGGGCTTCTTGGGCGCGGCCGGGAGCAGCGTGGCCAGGGCGAGCTTCGCATCGCCGGCGAGCGCGGCATCCACCTTGTAGTTCGCGCCGATGACCGCCGGATCCACGTCGATGTGCACGATCGCCGCCTTCCCGGGGACCGGGTAGCGCCAGCGCTCCGTCGTCACCGAGCCGGCGCGGCAGCCGACGAACACGACGAGGTCGGCTTCCTGCACGACCTGCCGCGTCTGCGGCGTGCCGCCGTTGCTGCCGACGACGCCGAGCGCGAGCGGGTGCTCCTCGCTCACGCTCCCCTGCCCGCTGATCGTCGTGGCGATCGGCGCGCCGAGGCGCTCCGCGAGCGCCAGCAGCTCGGCTTGCGCGCCGGAAATCACCACCCCGCCGCCGCAGATGAAGATCGGCCGCTCGGCGCGCTGCAGCAGCGCCGCCGCCTTGCTCACCGCGGCCGGATCGGGCCCGACCCGCCGCGCAGGATAGGCCGCAAGCTCCGGGTCGGCCCAGAGCTCCGATTCCGGGACGGTGCCGTTCTGCACGTCGAAGGGCAGCCCGATGTGCGCCGCACCGGGCCGGCCGGTCGTCATGTGGGTGAACGCGCTCCTCAGCACGCGCGGGATGTCGGCCGCGCGGTCGAGCACCTTGTTCCACTTGGTGAGCGGCCGGAACAGGTTCTCCTGGTCGAGCTCGGTCAGCGTATAGCGCCCGCGCGACGACACCGAGATATCGGTCGTCACAGCAAGGACCGGCACCGAGGATTCGTTCGCCTCGACCAGGCCCGGCAGGATGTACGTCGCCCCGCCGCCGCTCGGGCCCTCGCACACGCCGACCCTGCCGCTGACGCGCGCATAGGCGTCGGCCATGTACGCCGCCGAGCGCTCGTCGCGGCAGAGGATGTGCTGCATGCCATGGTCCAGGCGCGCCAGCGCGTCGTAGAACGGCAGGCTCGTGTCGCCGCACAGCCCGAAGATGTGCTTCACGCCGTGCAGCTGCAGCATGCGCACGAACGCCTCGGAACCCGGGATCTCTTTCATCGTCTCTCGAATTCTAAGCCGTTACCGCCACTCCGAGGACGTGGCGATCCTCTTCGTCGTGCCGAAACTGTGCAGCCTCAGCTCGTGGTTTGCGCGTACCCATCGATGTACCAAGAGGGGCTCTTTGGGAACCGAGGTTGACGCTGTAGCCTCTCGCTATAGACTGTCCCAGCTGAGTGGCGGACGATGGCCATGCACTGCGCCGCTGCACTCAAACCCGTTCACGGAGGAACCGCGATGCAAGTAATCCCCTTTGAGTCGCTTACCCTGCAGGAGCGCGGCCACGCCCGCGGCGGCGTGTTCCGCTTCTACGACCTGCTGCACGGCCGCGAGGGCGCGCCGGACAACTTTTACCTCTCGATCGGCGTGCTGCGCGGCGACTTCGTCTCGCCGCGCCACCGTCACAACTTCGACCAGGTACGCTTGCAGCTGCAGGGCACCTACGACTTCGCCGCCGACGGTCAGATGAAGCCGGGCTCGATTGCGTACTTCCCCGAGGGCACGCGCTACGGCCCGCAGAAAACCGTTGACGCCGAGACCATCACGGTCGTGCTGCAAATGGGCGGCGCGAGCGGAAACGGCTACATGTCCGAGAAGGCGTTTCAGAAGGGCCTCGAGGAGCTGAAGTCCAAGGGCACCTTCAAGGATGGCATCTTCACCCACGAAAAGCCCGGCGGCGGCAAGGTAAACCAGGACGCCTACGAGGCAGTCTGGGAGCATGTGAACGGACGCGAGCTCGTCTATCCGCCGGAGCGTTTCTCGCGCGCGGTGTTCATGGAGCCGGCGGCGTTCTCATGGCTCCCGGCGGGCCCCGGCGTCGCGTCGAAGCTCCTCGGCAGCTTCAACGAGCGCGGCACGAAGCTCGCGTTCTGGCGCCTCGACCCGGGCGCGCGCCTGCGCCTTGAGGATCACAGCCTGTGGTTCGTGTGGAAGGGCGCAGGCTAGGCCGGCGGCAAGGCATGGAAGAGATGGAGCACGTTCCAGACCGAGCCGGGCGAGCGCCCGGAAATCAAAGCGACCGAGGCTAGCGAGATCGCGCAGATGGCGCTGCCTCGCTTCGACGCCGCGATGGCCGCGCGGGAGGCCGCGTGAGACTCGTGTCTTTCGTCTTCCTTCTCGTCCTCCCGTTCTCGGTCCTCGGGCAGGCCTATCCTTCGAAACCGGTTCGCCTCATAGTGCCCTTCCCGCCGGGCGGCGGGTTCGACGGCATCGCGCGGCCCTTCGCGGAGAAGCTCGGCACCGCGCTCGGCCAGCCAGTCGTGGTGGAGAACAAGCCGGGCGCCGCGGGCAACATCGGCGCCGCGTTCGCCGCGCAGCAGCCCGCGGATGGCTACACGCTGCTCTTCGCCAATGACTTCCTCGCCACGAATCCGCCGATGTACAAGACGACCGGCTACGACCCGCTGAAGGACTTCGCGCCCATCAGCCGCGTGGGCACCACGCCGACGGCGATCGCGGCCAACCCGAACCTCCAGGCGAAGGACGCCAAGGAGCTGGCGGTGCTCTCGAAAAAGAAGCCGCTCAACTTCGGCACGCCGGGCATCGGCTCAGTGCCGCACCTCGTCGGCGAGCTCATAAACCTCGAGGGCGCGATGGCGCTCGTGCACGTGCCGTACAAGGGCACCGGCCCGGCGATCACCGACACCATCGGCGGCCAGATCGAGCTCGTCATCACGACGCTTTCGTCGCTTACTCCGCACATCCGTGCCGGCAAGCTGCGCGGTATTGCAGTGGTGCAGCCGAAGCGCGCCGACAGCATGCCGGAGCTGCCGACGCTCGCCGAATCGGGCGGGCCCGCCATCAGCGCTGAGATCTGGTACGGGCTCTTCGTTCCCGCCGGCGTCCCCGCCGACATCCGCAAACGCTTGCACGAGGCGAGCGTTCAGGCGCTCGCGCAGGCGGACCTTGTCGAGCGGCTGAAGAAGGCGGGCTACGAGGTCGGCTCGAGTTCGCCGGAGGCGCTCGGAACGCTGCTGAAAGGCGAACTCGGCAAATGGACCCGCGTCGTCAACGACGCGAAGATCCCGCGCGACTAGTCAAGCAGACAAAAAAGGCTGCACTGCTTGGCTATCCCGGACCGGGTGGTGGAGCGGGTGAAGGGAATCGAACCCTCGTATGCAGCTTGGGAAGCTGCCGTTCTGCCATTGAACTACACCCGCGCGCGGTAGGGATTTTAAGGGAGTTTGGGGGTGGCATAATCGGGCCATGCTCCAGCGCATCCTCGGCGTCGTCCTCGGCCTCGCGTTCCTGATTGCCGTGCTCGTCTTCGCTTCCCTCGCCTTTGGCGTGCTGCTGGCCGCGGGCCTGCTCGCGTGGGCCTGGGCCGGGTGGCGCAGGCGGGGTCTTCGCAAGGCCGTCGTCATCGACGGCGAGTACCGCGACGAAACCCATCTCGAGCGGTTGAGCAACCGCCCATGATCCAGGTGACGGTCAACGGCGCGCCGCATCGCTTCGAGCAGGCGGTCAACCTGACCGCGCTGCTGGAGCGGCTCCAGGTGGCCGGGAAGAAGGTTGCGGTGGAGAAAAACGGCGAGATCGTGCCGCGCAGCCTGCACGGCGAGACGTTGGTCCAGGACGGGGATCGGCTCGAGGTCGTGGTCGCGGTGGGCGGAGGCTGAAATGAATGACGGGCTGGTGATCGCCGGAAAGTCCTACGACTCGCGCCTTCTCGTCGGCACGGGCAAATACAAGGACTTCGCGCAGACGCGCGCCGCGGTGGAGGCTTCCGGCGCGCGGATCGTCACCGTGGCGATCCGCCGCACCAACATCGGCCAGAACGCGAACGAGCCGAGCCTCCTCGATGCGTTGCCGCCCTCTCAGTTCACCTACCTGCCCAATACCGCCGGGTGCTACAGCGCTGCCGACGCGGTGCGCACGCTGCGCCTCGCGCGCGAGCTGCTGGACGGGCACGACCTCGTCAAGCTCGAGGTGCTGGGCGACCCGCACACGCTCTACCCGAACATGCCGGAGACCCTGAGCGCCGCCGCGACGCTGGTGAAGGAAGGCTTCAAGGTCATGGTGTACTGCTCCGACGACCCGATCCAGGCG
>CBDDRX010000161.1:0-4243 GCA_965233165.1 uncultured bacterium
GATGCCGTCGGCGATGTTGCCGCGGTAGATGCCGTTCATCAGCAGCACGATGGCGAGCAGCATGCCGACGCCGGCGCTGGTGGCGAAGAACTTGCCGAGGTGCCGGCGGATGTCCTTCAGCGCGAGGTCCATGCCGCGAGCAGCGCCCCGGTCGCCAGCCCTTCGGAAACGATGGCAAGCGTGCCGTCGCTCGCCGCGACCCGCACCGGCTGGAAGGTCCTGCGCCCGTCGCGCAGGACGTAGACGCCCTGCCGGCCGTCGCGGCGCACCAGCGCCGCCACCGGGACCGCCGGGCCGCGCGCCGTGCCGGCGTCGATGCGCACCTCGGCTTCCTGGTCGATCGAGAAGCGCTCCGGCGGCGCGTCGAAGGCGACGTTGACCTCGAGCTCGCGCGTCGCGGCGTCGGACTGGCGCGAGATGCGCGCCACGCGCCCGGCGAACGTCCCGCCGCTGCGCAGGCGGATCGTCGCCGGCATGCCTTCCTCGAGCCGGCCGGCGAGCGCCTCGTCGATGCGCGCGGATACCCACAGCGTGCGCGGATCCACGAGGCGGAAGAGCGGGGCGCCGGGCATCAGCAGGCTGCCGGCCTCGGCGCTCCTCTGGATCACGATGCCGTCCATCGGCGCGTGGATCCGTGTATGCGTGACGAGCGTCGCGGCGTAGCGCGCTTCGGCTTCGACGCTGCGCGCTTCTGAACGGCGCGCGGCCAGCACCGCCGAGGCGTTGTCCGCCGCCGCGCGGGCGGCGGCGAGGCCGAGGCTCGAAGCCTCGAAGGCAGACGCGGAAATGAAGCCGGCGCGGCGCAGGTCCTCGTCCCGACGGGCGCGGCTGCGCGCCAGCGCCAGGTCCGCCTGCGCCTTCGCCACGGTGGCCGCGGCGGCCTCGATGTTGCGCGCCAGGGTCTCGCGGGCCCCGGCGGAGGCGGCCGCCTTCGCCGCGAGGTCCCGGTCGTCGAGCACCGCGAGAAGCTGGCCCTGCGTGACGCGGTCGCCGTGATCGGCGTGCAGCGAGACGACGCTCGCCGAGACGCGCGCGCTCAGCGTCACCGGCACGCGCGACTGGACGGTGCCCGGGCCGGCGACCACGAGCTGCACCTCGCCCTGCGACACGGTGACCGGCGGCGGTGCTTCCTCGCGGCTGAGGCGCCACGCCGATATCGCGACGAGCACGGCGAACAGCGCCGCTGCGCTCCAGGCTGCCGGGGCGCGCAGGGCTTTCATTTGAGCCGGCGGCCGGTCGCGTCGAACACTTCGACGTCCACCGGGATCGCGGCGCGCACGCTCGCGGTGACGGTGCAGAAGTCCTCGAACTGCGCGAGCGCCCGGTCGAGGTGCGCGAGGCGATCGGCCGGCACGCCGAGCTCGAGGCGCACCTTCAGGCGCTGCACGCGCACGCGCTTCTGCTCGTTGCGGCCGGTGACGGCCTCCACGCGCGCGCGGATCGGCTCGGGGGCCTGCTTGAACTTGCGCAGCGCGAAGAGCAGGCTCGCCGAGAGGCAGTTGCCCACCGCGGCGGCGAGCAGCTGCAGTGGGGAGGGACCCTGCCCGCCGCCCACCGGCGGCGCCTCGTCGGACACCAGGATAGCGATGCCCTCGCCGAACGCGTTGGCGAAGCGGAAATCCTGCTGCTGCTCGAGGGTGACGGATTCGCTCATGGCGCCATCAGACCAGAACGACGTGCATCGCCGTTGATGCAGGTCAAAGGAGGCCTTGCAGATCGGCGCACTCTGGTCGCGTCACTCAAACGGAGGTCACATGAACACGGGCATTCTCAAGGCGGCCGCCCTCGCGGCGGCGCTGGCAGCGGGCAGTGCGTTCGCGCAAGGCGGACCCGGCTATGGATACGGGCCGGGCCCGGGCTACGGACCGGGCCAGGGCTACGGGATGATGGGCGGCGGGATGATGGGCGGGGGCCGCGGCGGCATGATGGGCGGCTACGGCCAGGGCTACGGGCAGGGCTACGGCCCGGGCGCGGGGCTCGCGGCGCTCAATATCTCGGACGACCAGCGCGAGAAGATCGTCGCGATCCAGGAGGAAAACCGCCGCAAGAACTGGGACACGATGGGCCAGGTGCGCGCGGAGACGTTCCGCCTGCGCAGCATGTACTTCGCCGACAAGGTGGACCCGAAGGCGTACGCCGACCAGCAGAAGAAGGTCGACGACCTGCGCGGCCGGATGCTCGCTTCGCGCATCGAGGCGCGCAACCAGATCGAGCAGGTGCTCAATGCCGAGCAGCGCAAGCAGTTCCGCGCCTTCGGCCCCTGGTGGCTGCAGGACGAGGCCGAGTAGGTAACGACTGCTTACACATTCGGCTTGAACCCGGGTCACGCCTGCCGCATCTCAGCAGTGCAGGAATTCACCTGCAGCGAAAACAGGAGTGACCCATGTTCAGCAGGAAAAATATTGCAGCAGTCCTCGCCGTCGCCGGTCTCGCGGCCGCGGGCACCGTCATGGCAGCCGAAGGCGCGAAGGAGCAGGGCTGCGCGGGCGGGCACCAGGCCTCCGCGGGCGAGCGCCACGGCAAGGGCCATGGCATGGAGCGCATGCAGGAGCGCCATGCCCGCATGGCGGCGCACATGTCGGAGCGTCACGGCCGGCACGAGTCGAAGGAAGAAGAGCACAAGCACTAAGCCGTACCGCCGGCGATTTGACATGCGTCAACCGGCTGCGGCGCGGCCGCGCTAGGGTGACGACATGAAAATCGCCGGCGCTTTCCTCCTGACCCTTTCCTTGTCGCTCTCCCTCGGCGCGTCCGCCCAGGACGTCGAGCGCGGCAAGCTCCTCTACGAGACGCACTGCGGCGGCTGCCACTACGAGCGGGTGCACGAGCGCCTGCGCACCAAGGTGCGCGACCTGGGCGACCTGCGCGACGAAGTCGCCCGCTGGGCGCCGCAGACGCGGCGCAGCTTCACCCTCGATGAGCTCGAGGAGGTCGTCCAGTACCTCAACGAAACCCACTACCGTATCGGCCTGCCGCGGCGCAACATCGAGGAGAGGAAATGACTGCGAAACAGATCGTCTTTGGCGACGCCGCGCGCGCGAAGCTCGTGCGCGGCATGAACGCGCTCGCCGACGCGGTGCGCGTCACCCTCGGGCCGAAGGCCCGCACCGTGGTGCTGGAGAAATCCTGGGGCGCGCCCACGGTCATCAACTCGGGCGTGGTCGTCGCCAAGGAGATCGAGCTCGAGGACCGCATCGAGAACATGGGCGCGCAGATGGTGAAGGAAGTCGCCTCCAAGACCTCCGAGGTCGCCGGCGACGGCACCACCACCGCGACCATCCTCGCCGCGGCGATGGTGAACGAGGGAATGAAGTACGTGGCCGCCGGGATGAACCCGATGGACCTCAAGCGCGGCATCGACCAGGCGGCGGAGAAGGTGATCGCCGAGCTGAAGGCGCTCGCCCGGCCCTGCACGACGCGTACCGAGATCGCCCAGGTGGGCGCCATCTCGGCCAACAACGACCGCTCGATCGGCGACATGATCGCCGAGGCGATGGAGAAGGTCGGCCGCGAAGGCGTGATCACGGTGGAGGACGGAAAGGGCCTCGCGAACGAGCTCGAGGTCGTGGAGGGCACCCAGTTCGACCGCGGCTACCTCTCACCGTATTTCATCAACAACCCGGAGAAGCAGAGCGTGGTGCTCGAGGACGCGCTGATCCTGCTCTACGACAAGAAGATCGCCTCGATCCGCGAGCTCCTGCCGCTGCTCGAGCACGCGGCGAAAATGGGCAAGCCGCTCCTCGTGGTGGCCGAGGAAGTGGAAGGCGAGGCGCTCGCGACGCTCGTGGTCAACACGCTGCGCGGCATCCTGAAGTCCTGCGCCGTCAAGGCGCCGGGGTTCGGCGACCGGCGCAAGGCGATGCTGGAGGACCTGGCGGTGCTGACCGGCGGCCAGGTGGTCGCGGAAGAAGCGGGCCTGACGCTCGAGAAGGCCGCCCCGGCGGTGCTCGGGCGCGCGCGGCGCGTCGAGATCGGCAAGGACGACACGACCATCATCGGCGGCGCCGGCGACCCGAAGGCGATCGACGCGCGCGTGGCGCAGATCAAGCGCGAGATCGAGGAGGCGACGAGCGACTACGACAAGGAGAAGCTGCAGGAGCGCGCGGCGAAGCTCGCCGGCGGCGTGGCGCTGATCCGCGTCGGCGCCGCCACCGAGACCGAGATGAAGGAGAGGAAGAGCCGCACCGAGGACGCGTTGCACGCGACGCGCGCCGCGGTGGAGGAGGGCGTCCTGCCCGGCGGC